>NZ_JBYTBK010000001.1:223061-456510 GCF_058789115.1 Pseudomonas sp. FW300-N1A1
GGCTTTGGCTTTGGCTTTGGCTTTGGCTTTGGCTTTGGCTTTGGCTTTGGCTTTGGCTTTGGCTTTGGCTTTGGCTTTGGCTTTTGATCTTGCTTTTGCTCTTTCGCCCCATCGGCAGGCCGAGTGTAGGTGGCCATCAGGGGGTAGGCGCGTAGCGCCGTTCGGCGAAGCCGAACACATCGAGAGGAGGTCGTCGCGAAGCAGACCGGAGGCGATGCCCCCTGATGGGCACCGTAGCGAGGGAATACCGAGCCTTGGCGAGGTACCGTACGCCGGGGCGAAAGCCTTTTGGTTCCTTTTTGGCGTTTGAAAAAGGGACTCGCTGTAAGAGCGAAACCGCCAGCGGCCTTAACCGCAGGAACGGATATGTACACAGCCCAAGCTGTAAAAGCGAAGCCGCCAACAGCCGTTACCGCAGAAATGGATATGTACTCGATCACGCAAACAACAGACAAACAAAAACGCCCGGCATAAACCGGGCGTTTTGTATTGACTTGATTAGCGAGCGCGGTAAGTGATGCGCCCTTTGCTCAAGTCATAGGGCGTCAGCTCGACGCGCACCTTGTCACCGGTAAGAATACGAATGTAGTTCTTGCGCATCTTGCCGGAAATATGCGCGGTTACGACGTGCCCATTTTCCAACTCCACACGAAACATGGTGTTGGGCAGGGTGTCGACGACAGTGCCTTCCATTTCGAAGCTGTCTTCTTTCGACATGCAGTAAAGCCCTCGGTATCCAATGAATGGCCCGGTGCAACTGCGCCAGGCAAAAGCGGCGTGCATTGTGCCCGAAAAGTGGGGTTCAAGCCAAGGGATTTAGGGAGCAGGCTAGTTCAGGACCACCCAGCGCTGGTTAATCAGCAGCTCTATGGGGCGATATTGGGTCTTGTAGCTCATTTTTTTGCAGTTCTTGATCCAGTATCCAAGGTACACCGCATCAAGGCCCAGGCGCCGGGCTTCGCCGATTTGCCAGAGGATGGCATAACGTCCCAGGCTGCGGCGCTCTTCGTCGGGATCATAGAAGGTGTACACCGCGGACAGCCCGTTGGGCAGCAAGTCGGTCACGGCGATCGCCAGCAGGCGACCTTCGAGGCGGAATTCATAGAAGCGCGAAAAGGGCAGGTCGCGGACCAGAAAGGTCGAGAACTGATCACGGCTGGGCGGGTACATGTCGCCGTCGGCGTGGCGCTGTTCAATGTAGCGTTGGTACAGGTCGAAGTATTCCTCGCTGAAGCCGGGTTTCGCCGGGCGTACCTGCACGTCGGCGTTGCGCTTGAAAATGCGTTTCTGTTGCCGGTTAGGGGTGAACTGCGCAACGGGAATGCGCGCAGGCACACACGCATTGCAGTTCTGGCAATGAGGTCGGTACAGATGGTCGCCACTGCGACGAAAACCCATTTCCGACAGGTCTGCATAGACATGCACGTCCATGGGCTGGCTAGGGTCGAGAAACAGCGTCGTCGCCTGTTCCTCTGGCAGGTAGCTGCAAGAGTGGGGCTGAGTGGCATAAAACTTGAGGCGCGCCAACTCGGTCATGAATCAACCCTCGGGATTTGCTGTTCAATTAAGTGTAAGCCACGGGCGCCAAAGGCGCCTAGCAAACCCATGTGGCGCGGTTGGGTAGATCGAGATGCTGCGCCAGGTAGCCGGCAAACTCCCGGCGCGGGATCGAACGGGCACCCAGGCTGTGCAGGTGGCCGGTGGGCATCTGGCAGTCGATCAGCACAAAGCCTGCGTCCTTGAGGTGATTGACGAGGGTGGCAAAGCCGAACTTGGAGGCGTTGTCGGCGCGGCTGAACATCGACTCGCCAAAAAACAGTTGCCCCATCGCCAGGCCATAGAGACCACCCACCAGTACTCCTTGATCCCAGACTTCCACGGAGTGGGCGTGGCCGCGGGCATGGAGTTCGGTGTAGGCGCTTTGCATGGCGTCGGTGATCCAGGTGCCGTCGGCGTAGTCCCGTGGTGCGGCGCAGGCGCTGATAACGGCGGTGAAGTCCTGGTCGAAGGTGACCTGGTAGCGCTGTTGTCGCAGTAGCTTGGCGAGGCTGCGAGAAACATGCAGTTCGTCGGGAAACAAGACGGTGCGCGGGTCGGGAGACCACCACAGAATCGGCTGGCCTTCCGAGAACCAGGGAAAACAGCCATGGCGATAGGCGTGGACCAGCCGATCGGCGGACAGGTCGCCGCCGGCGGCAAGCAGGCCGTTGGGCTCGCGCATGGCTTTTTCCAGCGGCGGGAATGTCAGTGAGTCGCGTTGTAACCAGGTCAGCATGGCATCCAGCTTACAGAAGGGGAGGGCGGCGGCAGGTCCGACCTGCCGCCATGGCTCTGATTCAGTTGTCGTCGAGGTATTTTTCAGCGTCCAGCGCCGCCATGCAACCGGCACCGGCGGAGGTTACTGCCTGGCGGTACACGTGATCGGCGACATCGCCGGCGGCAAACACGCCGTTGATCTCGGTGGCGGTGGCATTGCCTTCGTTGCCGCCCTGTACCCGCAGGTAGCCGTTATGCATCTCCAACTGGCCCTGGAACAGGTCCGTATTGGGTTTGTGGCCAATGGCGATGAACACGCCCGCCAGCGGCAGTTCGCGGGTTTCGCCGGTGTTGCTGTCGCGCAGGCGGGCACCGGTGACACCACTGGCGTCGCCCAGTACTTCGTCGAGGTTCTGGTTCCAGTGCAGATGGATATTACCGTTTGCGGCCTTTTCGAACAGTTTGTCCTGCAGGATCTTCTCCGAGCGCAGTTTGTCGCGGCGGTGAATCAGGTGAACCTCCCTGGCAATGTTGGACAGGTACAGCGCTTCTTCAACGGCGGTATTGCCGCCGCCGACCACCGCGACCACCTGGTTGCGATAGAAAAAACCGTCGCAGGTGGCGCAGGCCGAAACCCCCTTGCCGGCGAAGGCCTCTTCCGAAGGCAGGCCCAGGTACTGGGCCGAGGCGCCGGTGGCGATGATCAGCGCGTCGCAGGTGTAGGTGCCGCTGTCGCCGATGAGTTCGAACGGGCGCTGCTGCAACTTGGCGGTGTGGATGTGGTCGTAGACGATCCGGGTGTCAAAGCGCTCGGCATGCTTTTGCATGCGCTCCATGAGTACCGGGCCGGTGAGGCCTTCGACGTCCCCGGGCCAGTTGTCGACTTCGACGGTAGTGGTCAGCTGGCCACCTGCCTGTATACCGGTGATGACAACGGGTTTGAGGTTGGCGCGGGCGGCATAAACGGCGGCGCTGTAACCGGCAGGGCCGGAGCCCAGAATGATCAGGCGTGAATGCTTGGGTTCGTTCATAAAAACACCTCATAAGCCTTTGTCACAAAAGAGAATGCATGCTCAAATTGACCCGCGCGCACTGTACTTTTGGCTATGCTGTAGCCAAGGGCTTGAAGCATGGCATCGGACGTACAAACCCGTACAATACCGGGCTGTTACAGTGTATTTATCAAAAAAAGCTGTGCATGCCGTGTTTATAAAAACCCAAGTGCAGTGTTAAAAGTAGTCCCAGTTGCGCCTGTTCACTTTTTTACCTGCCTGGATTGGGCAGTTTTATAGTCATTCAACAGATGGACGCGCCAAGGGCGCAGGAAAAGAAGCGTTTTGAAGAAATCCACCGCAGCACCTAAAACAGTCGTTCCGCTCTGGCGTCAGCACCTGCACTACCGGCTCAAGGAAGGTGCGCTGATCGCCATTGGCGCCTTGTGCCTGTTCCTGATGATGGCCTTGCTGACCTACGGCAAGGACGATCCGGGATGGAGCCACAACAGCAAGATTGACGATGTGCAGAACTTCGGTGGGCCGGCCGGCTCCTACAGCGCCGATATCCTGTTCATGGTGCTGGGTTACTTCGCCTACATCTTCCCGCTGTTGCTGGCGGTCAAGACCTACCAGATCTTTCGCCAGCGCCACGAGCCGTGGCAGTGGAGTGGCTGGCTGTTCTCCTGGCGGCTGATCGGCCTGGTGTTCCTGGTGTTGTCGGGCGCGGCCCTGGCCCACATCCATTTCCATGCCCCGACCGGGCTGCCGGCGGGTGCCGGTGGTGCGCTGGGGGAAAGCCTGGGGGATCTGGCCCGGAACGCGCTGAACATCCAGGGCAGCACCCTGATGTTCATTGCCCTGTTCCTGTTCGGCCTGACCGTGTTCACCGACCTGTCATGGTTCAAGGTGATGGACCTGACCGGCAAGATCACCCTCGACCTGTTCGAGGTGTTCCAGGGCGCCGCCAATCGCTGGTGGGCGGCGCGCGCCGAACGCAAGCAACTGGTTGCCCAACTGCGTGAAGTCGATGACCGGGTGCACGATGTAGTTGCGCCGACTGTCACCGACAAACGCGAGCAGGCCAAGGTCAAGGAGCGCCTGATCGAGCGTGAGCAAGCCCTGAGCAAGCACATGTCCGAGCGTGAAAAACAGGTGCCGCCAGTGATTCTGCCCGCGCCACCGAAGCCGCCGGCACCGAGCAAGCGCGTGGAAAAGGAGAAGCAGGCGCCGCTGTTCGTCGACAGCGCCGTGGAAGGCACCTTGCCACCGATCTCGATCCTCGATCCGGCGGAAAAGAAACAACTCAACTACTCCCCTGAGTCGCTGGCGGCGGTTGGCCACTTGCTGGAAATCAAGCTCAAGGAATTCGGCGTCGAAGTCACCGTGGACTCGATCCATCCGGGCCCGGTGATTACCCGTTACGAAATCCAGCCGGCGGCCGGGGTCAAGGTCAGCCGTATTTCCAATCTGGCCAAGGACCTTGCCCGTTCACTGGCAGTGACCAGCGTGCGGGTCGTGGAAGTGATCCCGGGCAAGACCACGGTTGGTATCGAGATCCCGAACGAAGACCGCCAGATCGTGCGTTTCTCCGAAGTGCTGTCGACCCCGGAGTACGACAACGCCAAGTCGCCGGTGACCCTGGCCCTGGGGCATGACATCGGCGGCAAGCCGGTGATCACTGACCTGGCCAAGATGCCTCACCTGCTGGTGGCCGGTACCACCGGTTCCGGTAAGTCGGTGGGGGTGAACGCGATGATCCTGTCGATCCTGTTCAAGTCGGGCCCGGAAGACGCCAAACTGATCATGATCGACCCGAAAATGCTTGAATTGTCGATCTACGAAGGCATTCCGCACCTGCTGTGCCCGGTGGTCACCGACATGAAGGACGCGGCCAACGCCCTGCGCTGGAGCGTGGCCGAGATGGAGCGTCGCTACAAACTGATGGCGAAGATGGGCGTGCGTAACCTGGCCGGCTTCAACCAGAAGGTCAAGGACGCCGAGGACGCCGGCACACCGCTGACCGACCCGCTGTACAACCGCGAGAGCATCCACGACGAAGCGCCGCTGCTGAAGAAACTGCCGACCATCGTGGTGGTGGTCGACGAATTCGCCGACATGATGATGATCGTCGGCAAGAAGGTTGAGGAACTGATCGCCCGTATCGCCCAGAAAGCACGAGCGGCCGGCATTCACTTGATCCTGGCGACCCAGCGTCCGTCGGTGGACGTGATCACCGGCCTGATCAAGGCCAACATTCCGACCCGCATGGCGTTCCAGGTGTCGAGCAAGATCGACTCGCGGACCATCATCGACCAGGGCGGTGCCGAGCAACTGCTGGGCCACGGTGACATGCTCTACATGCCGCCGGGCACCAGCCTGCCGATTCGGGTTCACGGCGCGTTCGTGTCCGACGATGAAGTGCATCGGGTGGTC
Source organism: Pseudomonas sp. FW300-N1A1 (assembly GCF_058789115.1). Taxonomy (NCBI): domain Bacteria; kingdom Pseudomonadati; phylum Pseudomonadota; class Gammaproteobacteria; order Pseudomonadales; family Pseudomonadaceae; genus Pseudomonas; species Pseudomonas sp. FW300-N1A1. Next base: position 228,746 of record NZ_JBYTBK010000001.1, read on the forward strand.
GAAGCCTGGAAACTGCGCGGCGCCCCGGAGTACAACGATGACATCCTCAACGGTGTCGAAGAGGCGGGTAGCGGCTTTGAAGGCGGCAGCGGCGGCGGTGACGATGATGCTGAAACCGATGCGCTCTACGACGAAGCCGTGCAGTTCGTGCTGGAAAGCCGCCGCGCGTCGATCTCGGCAGTGCAACGCAAGCTCAAGATCGGTTACAACCGTGCTGCACGCATGATCGAGGCTATGGAAATGGCCGGGGTCGTGACCTCCATGAATACCAACGGCTCGCGTGAAGTCCTGGCCCCAGGCCCGGTGCGCGACTGATCGGTGCCGCGTGAGTTCACGCGGCGCGCCATTCAAACGAATATCTAAGAGGACTCCCATGCGTCTTATCCGCATGTTGCTGTTGCCGGTACTGGCTTTAACCACGTTGTCGGCCCATGCCGATGACAAGGATGTGGCGCGTCTGACCCAACTGCTTGAAAAGTCGCAGACCCTGACTGCACGTTTTTCCCAGCTGACCCTCGATGGCACCGGCACCCAGTTGCAGGAAACCACCGGCCAGATGTCGCTGCAGCGCCCGGGCCTGTTCTACTGGCACACCGATGCGCCGCAGGAACAACTGATGGTGTCTGATGGCAAGAAAGTCTCCCTGTGGGACCCGGACCTGGAGCAGGTCACGATCAAGACCCTCGACCAGCGCCTGACCCAGACGCCCGCCCTGTTGCTCTCCGGCGATGTGTCGAAAATCAGCCAGAGCTTCGATATCAGCTCCAAGGAAGCCGGTGGCGTGATCGATTTCACGCTCAAGCCGAAAACCAAGGACACCCTGTTCGACAACCTGCGCCTGTCGTTCCGTAATGGCCTGGTCAATGACATGCAGTTGATCGACAGTGTTGGCCAGCGTACCAATATCCTGTTCACAGGGGTGAAGGCCAACGAGCCGATCCCTGCGTCCAAGTTCAAGTTCGACATCCCCAAGGGTGCGGACGTGATCCAGGAATAAACAGAGGTTTCAAACGTACGTGATGGATCTGTTTCGCAGTGCCCCGATCGCTCAACCCCTGGCCGCCCGTCTGCGTGCGGCCAATCTGGATGAGTACGTCGGTCAGGAACACCTGTTGGCCCGCGGCAAGCCCTTGCGTGAGGCGCTGGAGCAGGGCGCCCTGCACTCGATGATTTTCTGGGGGCCGCCTGGAGTGGGTAAAACCACCCTGGCGCGGCTGCTGGCGGAAGTCTCGGACGCGCACTTTGAAACGGTCTCGGCCGTACTGGCCGGGGTCAAGGAGATCCGCCAGGCGGTGGACGTGGCCAAGCAGCAGGCCGGGCAGTATGGCCGCCGCACGATTCTGTTCGTCGACGAAGTGCATCGCTTCAACAAGTCGCAACAGGACGCCTTCCTGCCGTATGTCGAAGATGGCACGCTGATTTTTATTGGCGCGACCACCGAAAACCCGTCCTTCGAGTTGAACAACGCCTTGCTGTCCCGTGCGCGGGTCTACGTGCTCAAGAGCCTCGATGAGGCCGCGCTGAACAAACTGGTGCAGCGCGCGCTGACCGAGGAGCGGGGCCTGGGCAAGCGGCAGCTGAGTCTCAGCGACGAAGGTTTCCAGATGCTGCTGTCCGCCGCCGATGGCGATGGCCGGCGTCTGCTCAACCTGCTGGAAAACGCCTCGGACCTGGCCGAAGACCACAGCGAGATCGGTATCGATCTGCTGCAAAGCCTGCTCGGTGATACCCGGCGGCGCTTCGACAAGGGCGGCGAGGCGTTTTACGACCAGATTTCGGCCTTGCACAAATCGGTGCGCGGTTCCAACCCGGACGGCGCGTTGTACTGGTTCGCGCGCATGCTCGACGGTGGTTGCGACCCGTTGTACCTGGCCCGGCGCGTGGTGCGCATGGCCAGCGAAGACATCGGCAATGCCGACCCCCGCGCGCTGAGCCTGTGCCTGGCGGCCTGGGATGTGCAGGAGCGCCTTGGCAGTCCCGAAGGCGAGTTGGCGGTGGCGCAGGCGATCACTTACCTGGCGTGTGCGCCGAAAAGCAACGCGGTGTACATGGGGTTCAAGGCCGCCATGCGCAGTGCCGCCGAACACGGCTCGCTGGAAGTCCCGCTGCATTTGCGCAACGCCCCGACCAAGCTGATGAAGCAGCTCGGCTACGGTGACGAATACCGTTATGCCCATGATGAGCCGGACGCCTATGCGGCCGGCGAAGACTATTTCCCGGAAGCACTGGAGCCGCAAGCGTTCTACCGGCCGGTGCCCCGGGGCCTGGAATTGAAAATCGGCGAGAAGCTCAATCACCTCGCCCAGCTGGACCGCCTGAGCCCCCGGCAGCGGAGAAAGCCTTGATTGCACTGATTGTTGCGGTCTCCGTCGGAGGCGTTGCCGGTACCTTGCTGCGGTTCGCCACCGGCAACTGGATCAACGCCAATTGGCCGCGGCACTTCTATACCGCGACGCTGGCCGTTAATATCGTGGGCTGTCTGCTGATCGGCGTGCTGTACGGCCTGTTTCTGATTCGTCCGGAGGTACCGTTCGAGGTGCGCTCCGGGTTGATCGTCGGCTTCCTCGGAGGGCTGACGACTTTTTCATCCTTTTCACTGGATACGGTGCGTTTGCTGGAAAGCGGGCAAGTGCCGCTGGCCCTGGGCTATGCGGCCATCAGCGTATTCGGCGGGCTGCTCGCGACCTGGGCTGGCCTGTCCCTGACCAAACTTTGATAAACGAGAGACCGACATGCTCGATTCCAAACTGTTACGTAGCAACCTTCAGGACGTAGCGGACCGCCTGGCATCCCGTGGCTTTGTGCTGGATGTTGCGCGCATCGAAGCGCTGGAAGAACAGCGCAAGATCGTCCAGACCCGCACCGAAGCACTGCAGGCCGAACGTAATGCGCGCTCCAAATCCATCGGTCAGGCCAAGCAGCGCGGCGAAGACATCGCGCCGCTGATGGCGGACGTCGAGCGCATGGCGAACGAGCTGGGTGCCGGCAAAGTCGAGCTGGATGCGATCCAGACTGAACTGGATTCGATCCTGCTGTGTATCCCGAACCTGCCGCATGAATCGGTACCGGTGGGCGATGACGAAGACGGCAACGTCGAAGTGCGTCGCTGGGGCACGCCGACTGCCTTCGATTTCGAAGTCAAGGACCATGTCGCCCTGGGCGAGAAATTCGGCTGGCTGGACTTCGAAACCGCCGCCAAGCTGTCCGGTGCCCGTTTCGCCCTGCTGCGTGGGCCGATTGCCCGCATGCACCGCGCCCTGGCGCAGTTCATGATCAATCTGCACACCACCGAACACGGTTATGAAGAGGCCTATACGCCTTATCTGGTCCAGGCGCCTGCCTTGCAGGGTACCGGCCAGTTGCCGAAGTTCGAGGAAGACCTGTTCAAGATCGCTCGCGAAGGCGAGGCCGACCTGTACCTGATCCCGACCGCCGAAGTGTCGCTGACCAACATCGTGGCGGGCGAAATCGTCGACGCCAAGCAACTGCCGATCAAGTTCGTGGCCCACACCCCGTGCTTCCGCAGTGAAGCCGGTGCCTCGGGTCGTGACACCCGCGGGATGATCCGCCAGCACCAGTTCGACAAGGTCGAAATGGTCCAGATCGTTGAGCCATCGACCTCGATGGAGGCGCTGGAAGGCCTGACCGCCAACGCGGAAAAAGTCCTGCAATTGCTCGAGCTGCCATACCGCACCCTGGCCCTGTGCACCGGCGACATGGGCTTCAGCGCGGTCAAGACCTACGACCTGGAAGTGTGGATTCCGAGCCAGGACAAGTACCGCGAGATTTCGTCGTGCTCCAACTGCGGCGACTTCCAGGCCCGTCGCATGCAAGCGCGCTTCCGCAACCCGGAAACCGGCAAGCCGGAGCTGGTGCACACCCTGAACGGTTCTGGCTTGGCGGTCGGCCGTACCTTGGTGGCGGTGCTGGAGAACTATCAGCAGGCCGACGGCTCGATCCGTGTGCCGGAAGTCCTCAAGCCTTACATGGGCGGTCTCGAGGTCATCGGCTAAATGGAATTCCTGCCGCTGTTTCACAACCTGCGCGGGCGCCGTGTGCTGGTCGTCGGTGGAGGGGAGATTGCCTTGCGCAAATCCCGTCTGCTGGCCGACGCCGGTGCGCTGTTGCGGGTCGTTGCACCCGAGATCGAAGCCCAGCTGCGTGAGTTGGTGCAAGGCAGCGGCGGCGAGTTGGTGGCGCGTGGCTATCTTGAGTCGGACCTCGACGGTTGCGGGCTGATCATTGCCGCCACCGACGACCAGGCACTGAATGCGCAAGTCTCCCAGGATGCTCATCGGCGTTGCGTGCCGGTCAATGTGGTGGATGCGCCGGCGTTGTGCAGCGTGATCTTCCCGGCGATCGTCGATCGTTCGCCGCTGGTGATCGCAGTGTCCAGCGGTGGCGACGCGCCGGTGCTGGCGCGGTTGATCCGGGCCAAGCTGGAAACCTGGATTCCTTCGACCTACGGCCAGTTGGCCGGGCTGGCGGCGCGTTTTCGCCACCAGGTCAAAGGGTTGTTTCCGGATGTCCAGCAGCGTCGGGCGTTCTGGGAAGAGGTGTTCCAGGGGCCGATCGCCGATCGCCAACTGGCCGGACAGGGCGCGGAAGCCGAGCGTTTATTGCAGGCCAAGATCAACGGTGAGTCTGTCCGTGCGACTGGTGAGGTGTATCTGGTGGGCGCAGGGCCGGGTGACCCGGATCTGCTGACCTTCCGCGCCTTGCGCCTGATGCAGCAGGCGGACGTGGTGCTGTATGACCGTCTGGTGGCTCCGGCGATTCTTGAACTGTGCCGTCGCGATGCCGAGCGGGTCTACGTCGGCAAGCGCCGCGCCGATCACGCCGTCCCGCAAGACCAGATCAACCAGCAATTGGTGGATCTGGCCAGGCAGGGCAAGCGCGTGGTGCGGTTGAAGGGCGGAGATCCGTTCATCTTTGGCCGTGGCGGCGAAGAGATCGAGGAATTGGCGGCCCAGGGCATCCCGTTCCAGGTGGTGCCGGGTATCACGGCGGCCAGCGGTTGCGCGGCGTATGCCGGGATTCCGCTGACCCACCGCGATTACGCGCAATCGGTGCGTTTCATCACCGGCCACCTGAAAGACGGCAGCACGGATTTGCCGTGGAGCGATCTGGTCGCGCCCGCGCAAACCCTGGTGTTCTACATGGGACTGGTGGGGTTGCCGATCATCTGCGAACAGCTGATCCGGCACGGTCGTTCGGCGGACACGCCAGCGGCATTGATCCAACAGGGCACCACCTCCAACCAACGGGTCTTCACTGGCACGCTGGCCAACCTGCCGCAGCTGGTGGCGGAGCATGAAGTGCATGCGCCGACCCTGGTGATTGTGGGAGAGGTGGTGCAGCTTCGCGAGAAGCTGGCGTGGTTTGAAGGGGCACAGTCGCAGGTCTGAAGACTGTGTCATCTTCATTGCGGGCAAGCTGAACGGGTCAAGAGATTTGGACGCCGGTCAAGGTTTCGCACATCCATCCGGGCCTCATGTTCGATTCGTAGCCTGTCTCGGGTACCCACTCTGATTTCAAACTTTCAACGAAACGCTCCATTGGAGCGTTGTCCCAGGCAGTGCACGAAAAGTCATGTCGTGAACACCGCATGGTGCAGGCCAGAGAGCCCATCGCAGGGCTTCGCAGGTCAGCATGGCATCAGCGATCATCGACAGTGACCAGGCCACGATCCTGCATACGTACAAATCCAGAGCCGCTGCGAAGTACAGCCACCGCTTACCGACTTTGATCTACGCCACGCCCCCACACCACACTTGATTGACCGCCGTGACATCGAACGTTCGTTTGAGTACGTGCGGCGCCACCAAGGCCTCCACGCCAGGGTGCGCGCGCGCAGAGGCTCCCGACGTCCGGTGATGCTTGGCAGCCTTGAGTTTGAACTCCCTCGAATCAGATTTCTGCATATCCAGGCACCTCGGATGTGGGCGTCTCATAGCGCCCGATTGAGGTGTCAAAAATCATCAGGGCAGTTCAAGCCCGTTCCCACAGGGGATTTGCGGACGACACCAATCAAATGTGGGCGTGGGTTTTAAACGTCTCTGTCTGTTTGAGCGTGCAATCCATTTTGGTGGAATTTCACTGGCATTCACTGACATCGGCATGAAGCTTCCGCATATGCAGGAAAAGTGGCATGAACGTTCTGTTGCATGTCGTTTCTGTTAATGAAAATGCGCAAAAAATACCCCTGGCACCTGCTTAACATGAGCCATCGAATACTGCCGCACAACGATGCCAGGAGACCTGCCGTGCGTTTTATAAATCCCATCAAGCACAGTTTAAAAAGCGCTAAACCAACCGTTGGCTGCTGGCTGACGCTCGCTAGCCCTGCGGTCGCCGAGTTGATTGCTCATTGCGGTTTTGATTGGTTGGTCATCGACGGCGAGCACGGCCCAAGCGATACCCAGGATATTGCTGCTCAACTTAGAGCCATTGATGCCGCTGCCTTTAATGGGGCAAAAGCCGCCGGTGCCGTGCGAGTAACCGCCAACGATCCTTCTTTGGTCAAGCGGGCCATGGATTGCGGGGCTCAGACCATTGTCTTCCCGAACATTAATAGTGCGGCTGACGCGCAAGCCGCAGTGGCATCGATGTTATTCCCACAACCAGAGCAAAGGGGTGTGAGGGGCGTCGCGGGAATGGTCAGGGCGGGGAGTTATGGGTTGGACAGCCGCTATGTCAAATCTGCAAATAGCCACGCTTGTGCGATTGTCCTGATCGAGTCAGTGGAAGGGCTAGAGAACGTCGACGCTATAGCTGAAGTCGAGGGTGTTGACTGCCTGTTCATCGGCACAGCTGACTTGTCAGCCAGCATGGGGTTGTTGGGGCAGACCCGGCACGATGATGTCAAGGCAGCGGTAGAGAGCGTCTTGGCAGCTGCCCGCAAGCACTCGAAGGCAGTAGGAATCTTTGCGACTTCTGTAGAGGAAGCCCGCCAATACAGGGAGAAAGGCGTGACCTTTATCGCACTTCATTCTGATACGGGATGGTTGGCCAAAGGGGTGACAGATGCCTTGGCTGCTCTCGACTTGAAAAGATAATACCTGAGTGATCATCGCGTAGCCTCGTCGAATAATGTTGTTTAACTTTCTATATGGGCGGTTGTAAATGTCGATGTCAGATCGTGATGGGAAAATCTGGAAAGATGGAGAGTTGGTGGAATGGCGTGAGGCCAATACTCATGTTTTGACCCATACGCTTCATTACGGCATGGGTGTGTTCGAGGGCATGCGCGCATACGAAACTGCGCGAGGCCCGGCTATTTTTCGCCTGAAAGAGCATGTTCGTCGTCTCTTCAACTCAGCGAGGATTTTTCAGTTGGAAATTCCGTTTGATGAGGAGACTATTCGTGATGCGTGTGTGGCCGTCATTCGTGCAAACAAGTACGACTCTTGCTATCTGCGTCCTTTGGTCTGGATCGGTTCGGACTTTCTGAGTATCGCGGCAAAGAACAATACCATTCATGTTGCAATAGCTGCATGGCCCATGGGTTCTTACCTGGGGGAGGAGGGCATGGTAAATGGTATTCGAGTAAAAACCTCGTCCTTCACCCGCCATCATGTCAATGTTTCCATGGTGCGTGCAAAAGCATGTGGCTATTACATAAATTCTATCTTGGCAAGCCGAGAGGTTACTTCGCTTGGGTTTGATGAGGCGCTATTGCTAGATACTGAAGGGTATGTAAGTGAAGGTGCCGGCGAGAATATATTCATGGTTCGCGACGGGGTTATATACACCCCCGACCTGGCGACCTGCCTTGATGGTATAACACGTGATTCGGTGATGGTAATCGCTCAAGGCCTGGGTTTCGAAGTGAGGGAGAAACGAATCACTCGCGATGAACTATATTGCTGCGATGAGGCGTTTTTTACAGGTACGGCTGCTGAAGTAACACCTATTCGCGAGCTCGATGGCCGGACAATCGGCGCGGGCTTGCGAGGCCCTGTGACTCAGCAGCTTCAAGAGGTCTACTTCTCCGCAGCACAGGGTACTAATCAAACGTATGCTCATTGGTTGACTTATGTTTGATAGTTGTGTGGGGTTATGGTCGTCGCATCATTGATGGTGCCGCTCCCCCTTCTTATGTCTGGTTTAGCTGGGTGTCTTCGAAATCTTTCAACCAAAGGCCGGGTCGTAGGCAGTTTGCAAAGCCAGATACGAGCCTGTCAAAAGCCTGGAGAGTCATGGGGGGCGTAGATGAAAAACAATAAACATGAATGTCGTTTTGCGGTGCTAGCGAATAAGCTGGATTTATTGTGTGCGATAAAGGGTCGTACTGCCTTGATCAAGACGCTGTTCAATCCGCCCTTGTTACTGTTGGTATTGATTTGTATTGTACGATTAGGTGAGTAATGGTGTCGCCTCCAGAGTCCCTTGTGGGGTTGCATCAAGGTAGCGGGGTCCCAACCCAAAGCACCAGGCAAACGGGTGGATAGATACTACGATTTTCCGGAAAAAAACGTGTGCTAGTATCCAAAGCTCTATTAAGAGGATATGGAATGTGAGTTCTGTATTTATGGGGTTTTTGAAATGGTCACTCCAAAGGTAAAGATAGACGCGACGGATCGCCGCATTTTGGCTGCGCTCCAGAAAAATGCGAAGCTTTCGAGTGCGGAGCTTGCTGAGGTGGTGTCACTGAGTGCATCACCCTGCTGGCGACGGGTTAAAAGGCTTGAGGACGTAGGCCTGGTACGTGGCTACCATGCAAACATAAACACTGAGATGCTTGGGTACGCTATCACTGCTTTTGTACAGGTAGCCTTGGATCAAAAGGACACTCGTCATATGGACGCTTTCGAGGAATCCATTACATCGTTTGAGCAAGTAATAGCCTGTCATTGTGTATCGGGTGTTTATGATTATCAGTTGACAGTCTTGGCAAAGGATCTGGCTGAATTCAGTGAGTTCGCCAGAAAGAATATCAATGGGTTTCCCAGCGTCAAGGATGTGTGCACCGCTTTTGTCGTCAAGGAAGTGAAAGCACCTGTGAATTTGATGGTTGGCTAGAGAGCGTGCAGCGCCATTGTGCATTGGCCAGCAAGAAAATCTGAAAACCCAGATGCGCTCGCCAAAAGTGGCAACAGGTTTATCAAGAGAGCATAAATCCCCCGACAAGCGCCCCGAGCATTGCCGCTCATAACGAGTGATCCCAATCAATGAGTGTCAAATCAAGGAACCGATAGGGACCACCCGCGATGAGGTCTTCGAAGCCCGTGGCAATTGTCGTATCAAGCCTCGGTCTTGCGCCAAACCCCTTTTCCGCTCAACCGCTGCCGATCATGGGGCAGGGTGAAGTCCTGTTCCGGCCCTTTGGGCACCACACCTGTCGGATTGATGGTCCTGTGGCTGGCGTAGTAGTGATGCTTGATGTGGGTAAAGTCCACGGTCTCGGCAATCCCCGGCCACTGATACAGTTCGCGCAGCCAGTTCGACAGGTTCGGATAATCGGCAATGCGCCGCAGGTTGCACTTGAAGTGGCCGTAGTACACCGCGTCGAAGCGAATCAGCGTGGTGAACAGGCGGATATCGGCCTCGGTCAGGTAGTCACCGGTCAGGTAGCGTTTATTGCCCAGTAGCCTCTCCAGCCGGTCCAGTTCGGCAAACAACTCGTCGAAGGCCTCCTCATAAGCCGCTTGAGAGGTGGCAAAGCCTGCGCGGTACACACCGTTGTTTACCGCGGGATAGATGCGCGCGTTGAGCTCATCGATGGCCGTGCGCAACGGCTGCGGGTAGAAGTCCAGGTCGTTGCCGGTCATGCCGTCAAACGCGCTGTTGAACATGCGGATGATCTCCGCCGATTCATTGCTGACGATGCGCTTTTGCTGGTTGTCCCACAGCACGGGCACGGTGACGCGACCGGTGTAGTCGAGGGCATCGGCGGTGTAGCGCTGGTGCATGAAGTCGAAGTGGTCGAGCTTGTCGCCGGTTGAACCCAGCTCTTTGTCGAAGGTCCAGCCGTTCTCCAGCATCAGCCAGCTGACCACCGACACATCGATCAGGGTTTCCAGGCCTTTGAGCTTGCGCAGGATCAGCGTGCGGTGGGCCCAAGGGCATGCCAGCGAGACGTAGAGGTGGTAGCGACCGGCCTGGGCGGGGAAGCCGCCTTCGCCGCTGGGGCCTGGCTTGCCGTCAGCGGTCAGCCAATGGCGGCGCTGCGCTTGTTCGCGCTGGAAGGCACCGTCCTTGCTGCTTTCGTACCACTGGTCACGCCAGTGCCCTGCAATCAGCAAACCCATCTCGAACTCCAAGGTTGTCAAACGTTGGAGTCCAGTCTATTTCGATACTTTCGAAATAAAAGCGCAAAGGTTGGGCGTTGATGATCGGTTAAATCGATCTATCCCGGGCTTCCCAGTACTGCTTGGCCTTGGCGAAGGCTTCATCTCGTGGTGTGCCGAGGCCGCGCAAGGCCAGGGCCATGGTGGCAATCAGCGCCAGTTGCGGGTAGCTGTCCTCCACATCGCCACGCCACACGGCTTTGAGGTGCTCAGGGTCGAGAGTTGCCGGTTTGACGTGGCGCTGCGCCGACAGCTGCGGCCATTCTTCGTCCCAGCTTTCGCCGCTGGTGGTGCCGTACAGGTGGCTGTCGGCATCCGGATTGATCTCGATTTCGCCGCCATCGCCCTTGATCACGATCACGTTGTCACCCAGCAAGCCACTGGCATCGCGGTGTACGCCCTGGTAGCCGGGGTGGAAGATGCTTTGCAGGCCACAGCGCGCGCCCAGCGGGTTGAGAATCCGCGCCAGGGAGTGGATCGGCGAGCGCAGCCCCAGGGTATTGCGCAGGTCGATCATCCGCTGCAGTTGCGGTGCCCAGTCGCCCAGCGGCATGAAGGCGAGGTTGCCTTGGTCCAGCGCCGAGCCCACTTGCTGCCAGGTGCGGCACAACGGGATGTGGAGTTGATCGAGCAGTTGCTCGCTGTACAGGCGCCCGGCGGTATGGGCGCCGCCGCCATGCATCAGGATGCGCACGCCGTTTTGCGCCAGGCACTTGGCCGCCAGCAGGTACCACGGCAGGTGACGCTTTTTGCCGGCATAGGTCGGCCAGTCCAGGTCCACCGCCAGTGGCGGTGCCTGCAAGCGTTCGCGCAATGCTTCGGTGAACCCCGCCAGCTCTTCGGCGCTTTCTTCCTTGTGCCGCAACAACATGAGGAATGCGCCCAGTTGGGTGTCTTCGACTTTCTCGTCGAGCAGCATGCCCATGGCTTGGCGAGCCTCTTCACGGGTCAGGCTGCGAGCGCCGCGCTTGCCTTTGCCGAGAATTCGCACGAACTGCGCAAACGGGTGCTCGGCGGGTGTTTCGGTGATCAGTGGGGCGAAATCGGTCATAGACAATTCGTCGGTTTGGGCAGGCCCGCCAGCTTGGCGGCGAGTTTGGCGGGAGTGCCTTTGAACAAGCGGTTCAGGTGCAGGCTGTTGCCCTTGTCCGGGCCCAGTTTGAGCGCGGTGTATTTGATCAGCGGGCGGGTGGCTGGCGACAGCTGGTACTCCTGGTAGAAGCCGCGCAGCAACTCGAGGATTTCCCAGTGTTCGGGGCTCAGCTCAAGTTCTTCGGCAGCGGCCAGGGCGGTGGCGACTTCCGTCGACCAGTCGGCCAGGTCAACCAGGTAGCCGTCCTTGTCCAGCTCGATGCGACGTGCCCCCAGGGTCAGTGAATTCATAACCAGCTGTTGACCTTGTCGTAGTGAATCGACAGTTCGACGAAGGCCGGGTAGTCGAGGCTTTTGATCCACTCGGGCAGCTGCAAACCGCGGGCCTGAATGTCTTCTTCCAGTACAAACAGGCGCAAGGTGGCATGCCGGGCCTGAAGTTCGCCGAACGGCGCGGTGCCGGGTTGCAAGGCGTACACCGCATCGCCGCTGAGCAACAGGGCGTCCTGTGCACCCAGGAGGCGCAGGCAACTGGTCAGCCGGTTATCGGTGAACGGCGAGTGAGACAACACATGCAAAGTCGACATCAGAGGGTAATAACCTGGTCATAACGGTCAATAACAGCCGGGATCTCTCCGGCGGCCAGTACGTTCAGCGGATCAAGGCTCAAGGCACCCGGCGTCAGGCCGCGTGCGGTAGCACTGTCGCCACACACATACAGGTCTTCGATGCCAAACAGGCCGAGTGCTTGCAGATTGGCGCTGAGGTCTTTTTGCTGCACGGCCTTGGCGTTCTGCTGCGTGGCCAGCTGGAACACACCGTCATCGAGAAACAGCAGGCCGATCGGCAAATCGAAGGCGCCACCGGCCAGCACGATGTCCAGCGCTTCACGGGCGCTCGGGCCGGACCAAGGGGCCTGGCGGCTGATAATCAACAGGGATTTAGGCATGTTTCATGGCCCTCCAAAGCAGATCAGGCGATCGGCGTCTTGCACTGCGTCGTGTAACTGGCCGAGTCCGGACAATTCCCACGGCGCACTGACATTGATCGCGGTGCGCTGGTAACGCTTGGCTTCAGCCTCATCCAGCACTCCACGCCTCAGGGCGGCGGCAATGCACACCACGCCGTCCAGTTGATGGTCGCTAACGAACGTGCGCCATTGCAGGGCGATGTCCTGCTCGTCCTGGGGCGTGACGACGTTGCTCGAGGCGTTGTAGACGCCGTCCTGATAAAAAAACAGTCGCACGATCTCATGCCCGCCGGCCAGTGCTGCCTGGGCAAACAGCAGGGCGCGGCGCGAGGAGGGCGCGTGTGCGGCGGAAAACAGCGCGATGGCGAACTTCATGGCGAACTCTGACGACAAATCTGCGGCCATGATAATGCTTTATCGGCGGGGCGGCGAAGGGCGATTCAGCGCGGCATGTAGCCCAGCTGCCAGCGGCGCGGAATCTTCAGCGCAACGATCCCCAGCACCGCCGCCAGCAAGCCGCTGGAGTACAGCGCGTGCAGGCCGAAATGGTGCTCCAGTACCGCGCCCAGCACGGCACCGGCAAACATGCCGGTCCAGGGGATCAGTTGCACTCGCCAACCGTCGCGCCGCTCGCCGAGCAGCCAGCGCCCCAGGCCGCGACCGAAGCGTGACAGGGCGCCGGTGACGTAGGTCAGGCCGATGGGCAGGCCATTGACCTGTTCGACTGCCGCATTGAGCATGCCCATGGCGATGATCGCCGCCAGCAGCGCCGGGAATCGGGCCTCGAATGGCCAGGCCGCGGCGGCGCATAACAACGCGGCGATGCTCAGCATCAACGGCAGGGCGTGGCGCCGGCCGATGCGGGTGATGATCACGCCCAGCGCATTGCCGACGACGAACATGGCAACCAGTACCAGCAGGCGCAGGGTCATGCTCCAGTCACCGTTGCTGATCGCCACCGCGAGGCGCGTGGTATTGCCGCTCATGAACGACACAAAGTCGCCGGTGGCCATGAAGCCTATGGCATCGGTCATGCCTGCCAGCACGGACAGGCTGGCCACCAGGCAGAGTCCGACCCGGCCACGCCATTTCTGCGTGTGCAAAAGGCGGCTTGTCGGGGTGCGATGGGGGGCGGATGGCAGCATCGATCAGGGCTCGAGACCATGCAGTTCGCAGTACTCCAGCCAGTCCATGCCGGCCATCTGCGCCACTTCCTTGTGGACCTCCCGCCGTTGGGCGGCGAAGTCTTCGGGTGTGGCGGCGGTCAATTGCAAGGTCAGCTCCCAGGCAAACAGGCCCTGTTGCTCGGCCTCGGCCTCGAACGCTTCGTGCAGTCGTTCATTGCGGTACTCGGCCATGGTCTCGCCTTTGGCCTGGGCGGCCAGAGGGTTGAGGTTGTCGAGTGTTTCGCGCAGTGCCGGGCGTGCATTGAGAAACCGTTGCAGCGCGAGTTCGTGTTGCGATTCGATCGGAGCCATGGATCATCCTGGTCAAAACGAAAGTATGAGCGGTTGGCGGGCGTTTACCTTGACGGGCGTCAGGAGGTTTTCTTCTTGTTGGCCTTGGCCTCGGCGGCCAGGCATTCCAGTGCAAACTGCTCGGTGTAGGTCATCTGGATCGGAGTGGTTTCGCCTTTGACGGTGCGTTCGCCGTCAAGGATGTAGCGAATGCGTTTATCGGTCACGCCAATGCGCTTGGCAATCCAGGAAGGGGTCTGGCCGATCTGGCTGATCAGTTTGTCAGCATAGTCGGTGGACGGTTTGTAGAACTCGGCATTGGGGGTCATTGGCTTTCCAGAGCAGGGTAGGCGGCGCTAGGCACCGATTATGGCGCGATAGGGTGCGCGCATTGCTGCGGTCTGTCGCGTCCTATCTGCAGTAAAGCAGAGCGGCGTCGTTTCGGGTCAATGACAGGCGGTGATACAGTCTGCGTTTTTCGAGTCTTGAGGAAGCACAATGCGGATTTTGATGGTGGCGCTGGCCAGTGTGATGCTGGCCGGTTGCGCGGGATCGACCATGAAGGATGCTCGCTCCCAGAGCCCCTACAAGACGCTGGCCTCGAACAAGGCTGATCTGGTGGTGGCCCAGTGCGTGCAGTTTGCCTGGCAGGACGAGGCGGTGTTCGGCGTGGATGCCAGCGGTTACCTGCAACCCGGCGAAGCCGGCGGCTTTACGGTCTACACCCGTTCGGCCGAGTCCTTCATCGATGTGCAAGGCGGCACGCTGAAGTACTACGCCCTTGAAGACAACTGGGTGGCCAAGCGCCGACTCGCGGCGATGGCCACCTGTTTGTGACGTGTCGAGGGGCCGGGTGTCTTGCCCCTCACCCATCCAGGCGTTTCTGAAAGAAGAAGCGCTTGCTGCCTCGCGGGTAGTCGGCTATTTGCCCAACCTCGCTGAACCCCATCTTCCTGTAGAACCCCGGCGCCTGGAATTCGAAGGTGTCGAGGTACATTCCGATGCATCGGAGTTCCCGCGCCTGCTCCTCGGCCATCTGCATCAACCTGGCCCCCAAGCCCTGGCCACGCGCCTGCTCGGGCACGGACAGTAGATCGATAAACATCCACTGGTAAAACAGACGGGCATAGAGCCCACCGAGCACTTCATTGCTCTGCTCATCCCGAACCAGAAAGGCAATTTCCTGGTAGTGGCCCTCGCCGGCGTTGGCGATGTTGTAGGCGCGCAGCGGGTTGAGAATGGCCTGGCGTTCTTCGGGCGTGGGCTCCAGCGATAATTCAATGCGCAATGTCATTGGCGACGTCCTGGTGTCGGTGAGGGGAGTGGGGCAGATTACCTTGTGAGCCTCGCAGTGATGAAGGCAATTTTTGCAGCGCCAGGCCGGGCGCTTTTCCAGGGGCAAAAAAAGACCCGCCGGGAGGGGCGGGCCAAATGTTCCTTGAATGAGACGCGCATGACTATAAGCGCAGGGCCCAGGACGCACAGTGAAAGATCTTTCATGCGGCCGTGGCGGGCCGTTCGACCAATGGCGCTCGCTTCGGGTGGGTCCGGGTGTAAGTTGACGTCGGGCTGATCGACTTCAATGGAGGTGGCTATGAGTGATTCGATGCTGAACAAAATGCACATGAACGGCTACGAACTGGTGAGCGTCAAGGGTGGCCCCTGGCGGGTCTGCACCCAGCGTGACCGGTTAGGTTCTTTCAGTTCTCGCGAGGAGGCCCTGGCATTCGCCGCATCATTACCGGCTTACAAGCCCCGTGCCTCGCGGGCGACCAATACCCAGTGAGGTGAACCCGGGAGCCCGCGCAGGGCGGGCTCTTTGGGTCAAGGCCCAGGTCAAGGATTGGCGCTTTGCGGCGGTACGGTCTTGCGTCGATCCGCGCCGTTGGGATTGCCGGTATTGAGCAGCCTTCGCTCCACCAGCACATTTTCAAGGGCCAGGCGGTCGGCCGGGGCCAGTTGGTGAGCTCTTTCCTTGAGTTCGAGCAGAATCGGGCTGGACCACATTCGATAGGTCCGCTCGGCGGATTGATTCGGGTTCATCTTCGTCTCCCAGACTAGATGTGCTTGGATATGGCAGGGTCCTTGTGCACCGCAAAAATCCTAGTCGACAAAACCCCGTATCGCCAGCCGCCGGCCATGCACTTTGTCGGGAAACCATGCCTTCAACCGTTGCCCTTGTGATCCCCACGCAACACTTTGCCGATGGGGTTGAGCAGGTCCGGCTGCTGGTTCCTGACATTGCCGATGGCATTGTCGACCTTGAACCACTCAAAGGCTTCGGCGGGCTCCCCTTGGTGCAACAGCATCTGGTGGGCGAGCTCCTTGGGCATGGCCAGATTGAGCCATTCGCGGGCCAGTTCGGGGGATAGGGCCACGGGCCGCCGGTCATGCAGGTCGACCATGCCCCCGACGCTGTCGGCGGTGATGATCACGAAACCGTCACCGGCTTTCGGGTCCCTGCCTCCGGCCGGGTACTGGCCGATAGCGGCGCACAGAATCGGTGCCCGGTCGCGGCGGCGAACCAGGTAGGGTTGTTTGCTTGGGCCGCCTTCGTAGACCCACTCGAACCAGTTGTCGATGGGGGCGATGGCGCGGTGCGGCCAGATCTCCCGGAAGAACGGACCATGGGCAACTTTCTCGACCCTGGCGTTGACCGGGATGGAATGCTCTCTGGACCAGTGCGGTTGCCAGCCCCAGCGCACCCGATCGGCGTGCAAGGTTTCACCTTCCAGGTGCAGCAGCGCAACCTGGGTCGTGGGGGCGACGTTGTACTGCGCCAGTGCCTCGTCACCCACGGTGTTGACCAAGGCATTGGGCATGCCCAGCGTCGCGACGAAGTCGTGAATACCCCGGTACTGTGAAAGTCTTCCGCACATGGGAAAGCCCTCCCTTCCAGTTTTCAGCTTAGCCCAGTGGGGCAGCGAAAAAGTACCGGCATGCTCGCTCTCAGCTCAAATCCAGGACGCCCTCAAGGAAAATGCGCCGACGCTCCTTGCGACCGATTTTCGTGTGCTTGCTGGCCTGGTAAAACCGCTTGAAGTTTTCCAGGTTGACGTTTTCGTATTGGCCGAGTGCTTCTTCGACCCATTCATCGTATTGGGCTTCGGTGACAAAGCGATAAATCTCTCGGTGATAGAAAAAGCCGAACTGGAATCCCAGTGTCTCGCTTGGGTAATGGGGTTTGCGATGAAAGCAATTCTCCAGGTCGATGCCCTTGGCAGGCAGATCCCCGCTTTCACACAGCATGAGATTGGCTGCCCAGAAGTCCATATGAGTAATGTGACTCTCATTCAGGGATCGCAACAGGGCGAAGGACTTCTTGATCAAGCGTTCAATCTGTGTCGGATTGCGTTCAAGCCATTGAAGGCCATCGGTATGGCCCTCGAGCATATGGGTAATGATGAAGAACTCTTCAACCAGTCCCAGGCGCGACTTCTTGTAGCCGTAGCCAATCAGCGGGGCGACATTCGCGCCGCGATCATTGGCTTCGACCGTGTTCAGGAACTCTTCGACAGGCCAGTCAAAGTCACCGCTACGCTTGGGCTTGCCCAGCGTCACTCGAATCCTGGACTTGATGTTATCCAGCGCCTGCGTTTTGGCAAACACAGACGCGCCGGCGCTGGTGACCGCAGCGCTCAGCCTTTTGATGTTCGATTGGCGTCGATGATTGAGCAGTCCGAACAGTGCCTGGGACAGGCTGGTGGAGGGTGTGTGGTCGAGGTGTATGGTTGAGCGCAGATCCTTGATGGTGCATGGAAATTTGCGGTCAATCTGATGCTTGCTGAGGGCCACTGCCACATCCGTAATATCATATTGCAATCAGTGAAATTTAACACTATTTCACATTTTTTTACAGTTTCCCAAGGGGCGACTGCACACCGATAGGAGGTGTGGAAACGCCTTTGGTTCCGGGGGTGACCTCGAGAACGCAAACGGCCTGATAAGCGGGCTATTGACTCCTTAGCCCCTTTGTCGGGGCTAATGAGCGATTCTTTTTGTCGTTTCGGTCAGGTAAGGGCATCAGCCATTGAAGGCTTGAAGGCACCATTAAAACGCAAGACCGATTTTGACGCCGTACTCATCCCGGGTCTGCTGGTCATAATCGGTCTCCTCGAATTGACCATCCAGCTCATATTTGAAGCGGTTGTAGTAGAGGGAGGCTACAAGGGGATACGTCCCTTGCTGATTGAACAGATAGCTCAGTTCGACAAAAGGATTGGTTGTGTCCTTCAGATCGGAAGTCTCGTTGTTGACGTCATGGATTTCGAGCTCTGATTCACCATTCATGATCTTTCGAACGCCCACCTCAAGGCGCAGGGTTGTCTGGCTGAATTGATGGTTGTAGCCAGCCGCCGCTTTAATGAACGGTGTGCGGCTGGTGAGATCAATGTCGTACTTGTTATAGCCCGGATCGAAGCGATTCCATTTGTATCCTCCGCCCAGGAGAACATCGATAAAATTGCGCTCATCCAGCGCAACCCTCCAGCCAAAGTCCAAGTCGAACTGGCCATCCTTTACTCTCTGACCATCTTTTTCAGAGTACTGCCCGCTGATTTCACCGTGATAAACAAGACCGGTCCGAGCAGTCATTTTGTTGCCGTAGTTGAGAAACAATCCTCCTTCCGGCATTCGATCGATGTCAGTGTTTGCAGGGCCTTTGAATTCGAGTTCGCTGTAGCTTCCCAGAACGCCGAAAACAAGGAGAGGGTCGGTAGGAGGTGCGGCACTTGAGAGTGTCGGTGTGGTTCCCGCGAGGAAGGTCGTGACAACAGCAGCAAAATTGGTCCTATTCATCAGAACTCCATGAGCGTGCCGCCGGTCCGTCGTGGACCGATCAATTACAACGATAGTCGGTTTTTTTCAAGAGCTGGATCGCTTGTCGAGAAGGGCTGGCCAGGAGGGTGGCTTTTGGCCCTTATTGCCTCGTTTTTGTCAGGTTTGATGTGAGGGTGGGGGGGCGGTTGGCAGGAACTCAAAGAAGGGGGGCGAGAGAGAGGCTGGCTCTGTCCGGGTTTTCTGGCGAGAGTTGTGAAAATCGCCGAATAGATACTGAAGCGATCGGTGGGGAGCGGTAAGAAAGTCCAACCCCCAGAAACGAAAAAGCCCTGAATAATCAGGGCTCTAACGTACAAATATGGCGGAGGCGATGGGATTCGAACTCATGGACCTGTTACAGTCGACGGTTTTCAAGACCGTTGCCTTAAACCACTCGGCCACACCTCCGTATTGCGTTGCGGGCGCCATAATACCTGAATGAAACACACTGTCAAACTCTCTGCATCGCTTGTTACAGGGCGTCTGCTATGATCTTTGCCACTGAACGTTTCAAACCTACAGGAGTGTCGCCATGCGCGAACAGGATTACGCAGTCAACAACAGCGTGCAGGCCGAGCAGCTAGAGGTTAGCCGCGTCCTGCGCAACACTTATGGCTTACTCGCCCTGACGCTGGCATTCAGCGGTGTCATGGCCTACGTCGCGCAGCAGATGCGCGTTGGCTACCCGAACATTTTTGTGGTGCTGATCGGCTTCTATGGTCTGTTCTTCCTGACCAACAAGCTTCGTGATTCGGCCTGGGGCCTGGTGTCGGCGTTCGCCCTGACCGGTTTCATGGGCTTCCTGCTCGGCCCGATTCTCAACCGCTACCTGGGCATGCAGGGTGGTGCTGAAGTTGTCAGTTCCGCGTTCGCCATGACCGCGCTGGTATTCGGTGGCCTGTCGGCCTATGTGCTGATCACCCGCAAGGACATGAGCTTCCTCGGTGGTTTCATTACCGCTGGCTTCTTCGTGCTGCTGGGGGCAACGCTGGCGAGCTTCTTCTTCCAGATCAGCGGGCTGCAACTGGCAATCAGCGCGGGCTTCGTGCTGTTTTCTTCGGTCTGCATCCTGTTCCAGACCAGCGCCATCATTCATGGCGGCGAGCGTAACTACATCATGGCGACCATCAGCCTGTATGTATCGATCTACAACCTGTTCATCAGCTTGTTGCAGCTGTTCGGCATCATGAGCCGCGATGACTGATCGCCGCCCTTGAACCAGAAAACCCGCTTCGGCGGGTTTTTTTTTGTCTCTGATTCGGGAGTGGTCACTCGGTCACGATGATGCTGCCGTCAGCGTGTTGCCGGTAGACGGTGTAGGGCAGCAGCGCGGTGTCCAGAACACCGGAAATGAGCGCGTCTATCAATACGATAATCGTGCCGTTGTCATGTTTTTGCTCGTCGATGCCTTCCCTCAGGGGGGCGTACAGGGTACAGAAGTCGTAGGTGACGCCACTGTAGATCCGTGGCACGGCGCCGCAGTAACTTTTCTGCTCCTTGAGGCTCTTTGCTGCCACCTCGTCGCTGCGTACAACCGTCTGAAGGGTGCCGCATCCTGCGAGCAGCAATGCTGTCAGGGCCATTGCTTGTGTTTTCATACCGTCAATCCTTCGCCGGAAAACCCCCAATCTATCCGCTTTGCGTCAAAACAGCACTCAGGCCATCGGCGGCAGCCGGCGCTTGACCGGTGTCTTCTTGACGATGGCGGTGTTGGTCTCGGCGTAGCTGTTCAGGCGGTCGAGCAGGGTGTCCAGCTGTTCCATCGAGCGCACGTGCAAGCGTGCGATGAAGCAGTCATCGCCGGTGACCTTGTCGCATTCGGTGAACTCGGCAATGGCCTGGATTTGCCGTTCGACATTCTGCAGCTGGCCGGGCAGCGGGCGGATGCGCACGATCGCTTGCAGCTGATAGCCAAAACACTTGGGGTCGATCTCGACGGTGTAACCCTTGAGCACACCACGTTCTTCAAGCCGGCGCAGGCGCTCGGCGACGCTGGGTGACGACAGGCCGCTGATCTGTGCCAGGGCCTTGAGCGAGCGTCGTGAGTCTTCCATGAGGGCAGCGATCAGCAGTTGGTCAATGTCGTCAGTCATACCCGCCCCGTTAGGCAAATGCGCGTATCTGCCTTGGTAATAAAGGTGAATTTACAGTTTAGCCTGCATTTGGCCATGGAGAGTGGCCGGGGAGGATTGGCATACTTTGGGCTCACCTTGAGGAGCCTGATCATGGATAACACCTTACGTCGCGGCACGCTGGAAATGACCGCCGCCATGCTGATTTCCGGAACCATCGGATGGTTCGTGCTGGTTTCCGGCCAGCCTGTGCTGGACGTGGTGTTCTGGCGCTGCGTGTTCGGCGCGGGAACCTTGCTGCTGATTTGCGCAGGGTTCGGCTTTTTGCGCCCCGGTATTCTCAGCCGTACCACCTTCTTGCTCGCCGTGCTCAGCGGAGTGGCCATTGTCGGTAACTGGGTGTTGTTGTTTGCCTCCTATTCCAGGGCGTCGATTGCCATCGGCACGGCGGTCTACAACGTGCAGCCGTTCATGCTGGTGGGGTTGGCGGCGCTGTTCCTCGGCGAGAAAATCACCGCGCAAAAGCTGTTCTGGCTGGGGGTTTCGTTTCTTGGGATGCTGGCGATCGTCAGCGCCCATGGCGAGCAGGGCGAAAGCGGGAGCGAGTACCTGTTGGGGATTGGCCTGGCACTGGGGGCCGCGCTGCTGTACGCCTTTGCTGCGCTGATCATCAAGCGCCTGACCGGCACGCCACCCCATTTGATTGCGCTGATTCAGGTCTGTACCGGTGTACTGTTGCTGGCGCCGTGGGCCAACCTGTCGGCATTGCCACAACAGCCAGGTGCCTGGGCCAGCCTGTTGACCCTGGGTATCGTGCACACCGGGGTGATGTACGTGCTGCTGTACGGGGCGATTCAAAAGCTGCCGACCGCAATGACCGGTGCCCTGTCGTTTATTTATCCGATCGCGGCGATCTTCGTCGACTGGCTGGCCTTCGGTCATCAACTTGAGCTGCTGCAATGGATTGGCGTGATCGCGATTCTGGCGGCCGCTGCCGGTATGCAACAGGGCTGGGGCAGTGGGGTGCGCAAGGCCGTGACGCAATGACCGGGCCTCAAATCTTCCAGTGCGGTGCGGTCTTCACCAGGCGTTGGCTCATGTCGCTCAGATTGGCGGCCAGTTGCCGGGTCAGCAACCGGTAGCCGTCCAGGGCGCTGTACACCGGTTCGTCCATGGCGGTTGGCGCGACCGGTTCATCAAGGGTGCGCTCCAGGCGCTGGGTAGTACCGGATTGCAAGGCGCGGGCCATGCCGATCAGCATCCGTCGTATCTGTCGGTGCTCGGCTTTCAACACCCCTTGCAGTTGCGCCATGGCCTGCGCATCGCGGGCGTCGGGCCGGGTATTGGCGAGGATTTCCAGGGTGCTGATGCACATCCGCAGGTTGCGTTGCAGGCCATCGAGTTCCGTCATGGATATCCGCACTTCCTTGGACACCGAGGGCATCAGTGAGCGCAGTTGCACCATCACGCCATTGAGACGGCCCAACAGCTTGAGGTAGTGGTCGTCCGTCACCGACTGGCCGCTGACGATCCGGCTGTAGATGCTGGCGCAGTCACGCAGTGCGCTGGCGAGTTTGTAGCGCCAGGAATAGACCGCGTACAGCGGCAGGGCGAAGGAAAATGCCAGGGCCAGGGCAATGCCGATCAGTATGTCGACGGTACGCCACAGGCCATCGGTAATCGGGTTGTCGCCATGGCCGGCGACGATGAATACGGTGATCGCCGACAGCAGGGCGGTATAACCGCCCTTGCCGATGGCATGGTAGGAGAAGAATCCGCAGACCACCGACATGCCGAAATAGGTCAGCCACGGCAAGCCGAGCCAGGCGTGCTGCACCACCAGCAGCAAGCCCACGCCAGCCCCGATAAGGGTGCCATAGGCCCGCTCGGCGGCCTTCTTGCCGATATTGCCGTGGTGTTGCAGGCCGCCGATCACCACCAGCATGGTCACCGACGCCCATTCGCCGTGGGGCAGGTTGATCCCCGTGGTCAGCAGGATGGTCGCCAGCAGCCCCAGCGATACCCGAACGGCGTGGATGACCCGGGCGTTGCGGTAGCGCCGGTACGGGTCCAGGACCGGGCGTAGCAGGCGCCGCAGCAACGGTGACACTCGGGATGATCGAAAGGTCGTCATCGGGTTGGCAGATTTCCCTCGGCGCTGATGTCAGAAAATGTAGTCGGTGGTCAGGAAACTCGACTCCCGGCCGCGAATGATGTCGCTGATCAACGCTTTGTTGCTCTCCTGGAATTTGGTCGCCACCAGCGTACGAATCGAAAAAGTGCGCAGGGCATCGTGTACCGACAGCGTGCCTTCGGCCGAATTCTTGCGCCCGTTGAACGGAAAGGTGTCCGGGCCGCGCTGGCACTGGGCGTTGATGTTGATCCGCCCGACCTGGTTGGCGAAGGTATCGACCAGTCGCCCGACCTCGGCGGCATCGGTGCCGAACAGGCTCAACTGCTGACCGAAGTCTGACTCAAGCACGTAGTCGATCACCGTATCCAGGTCACGATAAGGCACGATCGGCACCACCGGGCCGAACTGTTCTTCCTGGTACACGCGCATGTCCGTGGTGACCGGGTACAGCACTGCCGGATAGAAGAACGAACCGCGTGCCTGGCCGCCGTTGGCATTCACCACGTTGGCGCCTTTTCTGACCGCGTCGTCCACCAGGCCGTGCAGGTAATCGACCTTGCCCGACTCCGGCAGCGGGGTCAGCGATACGCCGCTTTCCCATGGCATGCCGGGTTTGAGGGCGGCGAGTTTCTGGTTGAATTTCTCGATAAAGCGGTCGACCACATCTTCGTGCACGAAGAGGATTTTCAGCGCGGTGCAGCGCTGGCCATTGAACGACAGCGAGCCGGTGACGGCTTCGTTGACGGCGTTGTCCAGGTCAACCTGGGGCAGCACGATGCCGGGGTTCTTCGCGTCCAGCCCTAATGCTGCGCGCAGGCGATGGGGTCTGGGATGAAGCTTTTTCAGGTCGCTGGCGGCCTTGTTGGTGCCGATGAAGGCAAAGATGTCGATCTTGCCGCTGGCCATCAGGGCACTGACGGTCTCACGGCCGCTGCCGTAGATCACGTTGATCACGCCGGCCGGGAAGCTGTCGCGGAACGCTTCCAGCAACGGACGAATCAGTAGCACGCCGAGCTTGGCCGGTTTGAACACTACGGTGTTGCCCATGATCAGTGCCGGGATCAGCGTGGTGAAGGTCTCGTTCAGCGGATAGTTGTAAGGCCCCATGCACAAGGCAACGCCCAGCGGTACCCGGCGGATCTGGCCCAGGGTGTCCTGTTCCAGTTCAAAACGGCTGGAACGACGATCGAGTTCCTTGAGGGCATTGATGGTGTCGACGATGTAGTCGCAGGTGCGGTCGAACTCTTTTTCCGAGTCCTTGAGGTTCTTGCCGATCTCCCACATCAACAGTTTGACCACGGCCTCGCGCTGTTCGCGCATGCGCCCGAGGAAGGCTTCGACATGCTGGATACGTTCCGCGACGCGCATGGTGGGCCAACTGCCCTGGCCGCGGTCGTAGGCGCGGACGGCGGCGTCGAGGGCGGTGAGCGCGGTCTCGGCATCCAGCAGCGGAGTGCTGCCCAGGATCACTTGTTCATCCTGCTGCTCGCCGGCCAGGTACACCGGGCTGCGGACCACCGCCAGGGGACCGTTCCAGGTTTTCAACTGGCCTTCGACGAGGTACTCGCGTTGCTCAAGCGGCTCGCCCGGGCGGTATGGCTCCGGGATCTCGGCGGCAGTGGGAAACAACGTACTGAGGAGGTGTTCGGTGCTCATGAGGCTACCCCGTATTGGCTGTGTGCAAGGCGGCTTGAAGACGCTCGGTTGTCAGGCGGCTTGCAGTCAAGAATGTGCTCTATGGGTTATACGCCTTAACGGCAGGTTTTTTTAACTGAAAACGTCCGGCGAAGGGCAGAACAGAGGGGTTGAGGTGTGGTGTGTTGTCGCAAGCGTAGACGAATCTTCCGGCGGTCGTAGCGTGGTGCGGGTGCTTTGCTGCCTGTCTGTGGCCATACGCGTGGCCTCGAAAGTCCCCCTTGCTGACCCTCAATGACCTCAACCAGCCATGATGGCTGGCATAGAGTTCAGCGGTGTGTAATGACAACCAGAATGCGCCGGGCAATAGGCGCTGTACCCGTGGGGAACGCTATGTGGGCAACGATTCGATTCGGGCGGCGGTTAACTGATCCCGGTGGTGTGTGCCGGAGGGCCGTGTTGCTGGTGGTGCTTGGCGCGTTGGGTGGCTGTGGCGATAAACCTGAAAGCAACGCCTCGCGCACGGAAGCGGCCAGTGCCATGCCGGTCGATGCCGGTTTGGCGCGTACCTACGACACCAGTTGCAAGTTGTGCCATGCCAACCCGGCCTCGGGTGCGCCGCTGACGGGCGACCTGCCAGCCTGGCAACCCCGTATCGCGCAAGGTGTGGACACCTTGCTGGACCACACCATCAACGGTCACAACGGCATGCCGCCGATGGGGATGTGCATGCAATGCTCCGAAAGCGAGTTCCTGGCACTGATCGGTTTCATGTCTGGCCAACCACTCCAATAACAATCACAAGGTGGGATTGATGACCATGCACCTCACACGACGTCAGCTTCTGCAACGGGCCAGCCTTGCAGGCATGCTGGGCGCCTTGGGCAGCCACCCAGTGATGGCCGAACTGATGCGCGCGCCGCGAGTGATTCCCTGGCGCAATTGGTCGGGTGCCCAGAGCTGCCTGCCCGAGGCACGGCTGGCGCCCAGGAACCTGGACGAACTGGCCGGGGTCATCGCCAAGGCCACCGGCAAGGTGCGCCCGGTGGGCTCTGCCCATTCGTTCAGCGCGTTGGTGCCCACCGACGGCACGCTGCTGTCGCTGAGCAACTTCACCGGGTTACTGGGCGATGATCCGAACACCCTGCAGGCCGAGTTTGGTGCCGGCACACCGATGTCGCGTATGGGCCCGGCATTGAAGGACGTCGGCCAGGCGCTCACCAACATGGCAGACATCGACTACCAGACGCTGGCCGGGGCGATCGCCACCTCGACCCATGGCACCGGGAAGCACTTCCAGTCTTACTCCGGCTGCGTGACGGGCGTGCAGTTGGTGACGGCCCGGGGTGAGGTGCTCGATTGCGACAGCACCCGCAACAGCGAGGTATTCAAGGCCGCTCGCGTGTCATTGGGGGCACTGGGTGTCGTCACCAAGGTGCGCATGCAGAACCGCCAGGCCTATCGTCTGCGGGAGCACCAGTGGATTGCCAAGACCGAAGAGCTGTTGGAGGACGTGGAAAAGAACGCCCGGGAGAACCAGCACTGGGAGATGCTGGTGGTGACTCATTCCGACTACGCGCTGTCGATGACCCTCAACGAAACCGTTGACCCGGCGACACCGCCCATCAGCGCCGAGGAGGAGGGTGGCAACGAATTCGTCAACCTGATCGAGAAGTTCGACAAATACGTCAGCGACTTTCCTGACGCCCGCCGCATGCTACTCAATAACATGCGGCATATCGCCAGTTTCGATGACCGGGTGGGCGACTCCTTCGACATCTATGCCAACGTGCGTACCGTGCGTTTCAACGAAATGGAATACTCGGTGCCCGCCGAACATGGTCCGGCGTGCCTGCGCGAGATCATCAAGCTGATCACCGACAAGGACCTGCGCACCTGGTTTCCGATTGAGTACCGTTACGTCAAGGCCGATGACATCGCCTTGAGCATGTTCGAGGGGCGTGACAGCTGTTCGATCTCGGTCCACCAGCACTACCAGATGGATCATCACAATTTCTTCGCTGCCATCGAACCGATTTTCTGGAAGTACGCGGGTCGGCCGCACTGGGGCAAGCTGCACACCTTGAACGCGCGCAATCTGCAAGCGCTGTACCCGCGCTGGCAGGAGTTTCGTCAGGTGCGCCAGCAGCTCGACCCGGGCGGCAAGTTCTTGAACGCCCATTTGTCGTCCATTTTGGGAGTCAACTGATGGCCATCAATCGCCGGAATTTCCTGGGAGGTGTGGTGGGCGTCGGCGCGTTGCTGGCGGGTGTCGGTGCGCTATTGCGACCCGGTGACCGTGGCGGCCCATACAGCGATTACTTTCGCGCTTTAAACCGGGAACTGCAGCGCAACGGCCCGATGCGCCCGTTGCTGCTGATTGACCTGGATCGGCTCGACCACAACATCGAGGTAGTGATGCAGTCGGTCAAGCGCGGCGGCAAACAGCTGCGTCTGGTGGAGAAATCCCTGCCGTCGCCGGAGTTGCTGGCCTACATCAGCCAGCGCGCGGGCACGCAACGATTGATGTCGTTTCATCAGCCCTTTCTCAATCATGACGCGCAGCGGTTTCCCGGGGCCGACATCCTGCTGGGCAAGCCTTTACCGGTTCGCTCGGCCGAGCTTTTCTATCGCTCGCACAAAGGTCCGTTCGACCCGGCGCGGCAGTTGCAGTGGCTGCTCGACACGCCCGAGCACATGCAGCAATACCTGGCACTGGCCCAAGGGCTGGGGACGCGGTTGCGGGTGAACATTGAACTGGACGTCGGCCTGCATCGCGGTGGTGTGGCGGACACTGCCACGTTGGGGCAAATGCTCGGGTTGATCCGCGCTAATGCGCAGCATCTGGAATTTGCCGGCTTCATGGGTTACGACCCCTTTGTCGGCATGGGGGTGCCAGGCATTCTGGGAACGGCGGACGAGCTGTTCGCCAAGGTCATGACGCGCTACAACGGCTACGTGAACTTCACCCGGCAGCAGTTCCCGGGGCTTTGGCATGACGGCTTGACGCTCAACACCGCCGGCAGCCCGAGTTACCGCATGCATGAGCGTGAGTCGCTGAGCAGCGAAGTGTCGGTAGGCACCGCGATGCTCAAGCCCACCCATTACGATTTGCCGTCACTGGCCGAGCATCTACCGGCAGCCTACATCGCCACCCCGGTCGTGAAGCGCACCGGTGCCGTGCAGATACCGGTACTGGACGGTAAGTCGCGGCTGTTTTCCTGGTGGGACACCAACCAGCGCGAGACTTATTTCATCTATGGCGGCAACTGGATGGCCGAGTTCGAGTCGCCGCCTGGTTTGCAGAGCAACGGCCTCTATGGCCGCAGTTCCAACCAGGAGATGGTCAATGGTTCGGTGGCGGTCGGGTTGGCGGTGGATGACCAGGTGTTTCTGCGCCCGACCCAGACCGAATCGGTGTTGCTGCAGTTTGGCGACCTGGTCGCGATGCGGGGCGGAAAGATCGTCGACACCTGGCCCGTCTACTCCTGATCCCCGGAGCATTGCGTCGGTGCCGGTTGGGCGGCACCGACTTATAGAGGAGGGTCAGAAGTCGAACTTGTCCCGCAGGCCGTAGTACCAGGCGCCCAGTGCCGCGAAAGGCGTGCGCAGTAGCTGGCCGCCGGGGAAGGGGTAGTGTGGCAGTTCGGCAAAGGCATCAAAGCGCTCGGCCTGACCGCGCAGGGCTTCGGCCAGGACTTTGCCGGCCAGGTGGGTGTAGGTGACGCCGTGGCCGCTGCAACCCTGGGAGTAGTAGATGTTGTCGCCCAAGCGTCCGACTTGTGGCAAACGCGACAATGTCAGCAG
This sequence comes from Pseudomonas sp. FW300-N1A1, assembly GCF_058789115.1. Lineage (NCBI taxonomy): Bacteria > Pseudomonadati > Pseudomonadota > Gammaproteobacteria > Pseudomonadales > Pseudomonadaceae > Pseudomonas > Pseudomonas sp. FW300-N1A1. Next base: position 257,023 of record NZ_JBYTBK010000001.1, read on the forward strand.
GAAGTTTCCGGTCCAGGCGTAGTCGATTTTCACGTCCTTGAGCTCAGGGAAGGCCTTGAGCATCTTCGGTCGAATGATGGCTTCGATGTTGGCCGGATCGCGCGCGCCATACACCACGCCACCGCCGAAGATCAGGCGCCTGTCCCCAGAGAGACGGTAGTAGTCGAGCAGGTAGTTACAGTCTTCGACGCAGTAGTCTTGTGGCAACAGGCGCTTGGCGAGTTCTTCGCTCAAGGGCTCGGTGGTGATCACTTGAGTGCCGCACGGCATCGACTTGGCGGCGAGTTCCGGAACCAGGTTGCCCAGGTAGGCGTTGCCGGCCACGATCACGAATTTGGCCCGTACCTTGCCTTCGGCGGTATGCACCACCGGGTTGGCGCCGCGTTCGATACGTAGGGCGGGTGACTGCTCATACAGGGTGCCGCCCAGCGACTCGACGGCGGCGGCTTCACCCAGCGCCAGGTTGAGTGGGTGGATGTGGCCGCCGCTCATGTCGAGCATGCCGCCGACATACTGTTCACAGGCCACGACTTCACGGATGCGGTGCTGGTCCAGCAACTCAAGCTGCGTGTGGCCGTAGCGCTCCCACAGACGCTTCTGTGATTCCAGGTGACCCATCTGCTTGCCGGTGAGGGCCGCGAATACGCCGCCATCCTTCAGGTCGCACTGGATCTGGGACTTGGCCACGCGCTCTCGAATGATCTTGCCGCCTTCGAATGCCATTTGCCCAAGCAGTTGCGCCTGCTTGGGGCCGACACTGCGTTCAATGACATCGATGTCGCGGCTGTAGCTGTTAACGATCTGCCCGCCATTGCGCCCCGAAGCACCAAAACCAACCCTGGCCGCTTCCAGGACCGTCACCCGAAACCCGTTCTCCAGCAGGAACAGAGCGCTGGACAGGCCGGTATAGCCGGCGCCAATGACGCAGACATCCGTCTCCACATCACCCTGTAGCGACGGACGCGACGGGGCGGCGTTGGCCGACGCGGCGTAATAGGACTCCGGATAGGGAATGTGCGCCATCCTGCAACCTCTGTTTAATATATTTTACGATTAGCTCGATCCTACCTGAGTTAAAAATCCACTGCCAGCCACCCGAATGGCTTCTTTGCGGGGCCAAAATTAAATATTTTGCATATTCATAGGCTTAGGTGAAAAAAAGGTGTTGACACCCCTCCGGAATTCCGTAGAATGCCGCCTCACAGCAGGCACGTAGCTCAGTTGGTTAGAGCACCACCTTGACATGGTGGGGGTCGTTGGTTCGAGTCCAATCGCGCCTACCAAACAAAATCCGCTCTGCTGGGCGGTCTAGAAGGGCTCACCGAAAGGTGGGCCCTTTTTTGTTGTCTGCGATTTGCAAAGCCTCCACTCAAAAATACCCGCTCGACGCTCACCCCCTCAGTTACTCGACTTTCTTTCTGTCGTGTCCCTCCAGATAGCGCTTCGTCATCGTCTCGTCCGCATGCCTCTATATTGCTGAGGAAATCTCTACCGTTCGCACGGCCATGTCTCGGCGCAGGGCCTTTGGCGTGCGCTGGAGCAGGTACGGCGGCAAAGGCGGTGATCACAGTCACTTAGTGACGACCTCGCGTAACGCAGCGTGTGATGAATGGGCGCTTGACGAGATGTACAGGCCGTCAGTCCTCATCATCTCGCAAATGGCGGTACCAGCCGTACAGTGCAAGGCCGAGGATTATGACTAAAGCGACCAGGATGAGGATGGCTAGATAACGCATGCCGCCTCGCTCGTATCGGGTCTGGTGTATGGCGGTTGGCAGGGCTCACATCAAGCCTCGCCTTTCTGCTCAAGCCTGCAGGTCGACGCTGAGTACCCTTGAGTGTATTCGCGTCTGTAGCAACCGGCTTCGCATGCCGATGTGTGTCCGAGACAATGAGCTGTGCACGGCAAGCGAGCAATGCTGCCTGCCTCTTCGGTCAGTGTTTGCCTGGCAGGAGCGCAGAGGGTGAGTCGATCTGGGGGCGTGATCGAATTTTGGGGTCGAGGGGGAGGGGCGGCTCCAGTTCGGCCTCGTCATTTTTCAGGTGTCGATACCAGCCGGCCATTGATCCGCAAAAGATGATGAGGGCTGCCGCTGCACAGGTGATCAATAGATAGTGCATTCAATCTCTCGCCTCAGGCGTTGTTTTTATTGTTCTGATAAAACTGGAGATTTTGTAATGGGGTGGAGCTCTATCTGTCCCTGATACTACGCCGCTTTCAAGGTCCGGCAAGCGCTCGGCTTCAGGGGTTTCACAATGAGTCCGGGTTTTGGCATGACAGGCATCAGTCTAGCCGGCTTGCCGGTTTTTGCCTGTCCAGGCAGGTGCGTTCCAGCGTACTGGGTTGCATTGTTTGATGGGGAGGGGGCAGGCGAATCCTGGTGATGTGGGCTACTACTGACGGGGCAAATTTCTGTTGCTCTGAATGGAGGGCATATCGATGCGGGTTCACTGGTTTCTGGCGGCGGTCCATCTTCTGGCCTATGGCCTTGCGCTCTGGGCGGTGTTGGCGCGGGGAGCGGCTTTTCGTCGAGTCACCCCGGAGGGTGACGGTGCCCGACATGTATTGCTGGCCGATAATGTCTGGGGTATATCAGCGCTCATTCTGTTGATCACGGGAGGGATGCGTGCTTTTGGCGGTTATGAGAAAGGTACGGATTACTATCTGCACCAGCCGTTGTTCCACCTGAAGCTGACGCTGTTCATCCTGATTCTGCTGCTGGAGATCGCACCCATGGTGGCGTTGATCAAATGGCGAATCGCACTGGGCCGCAACAGGCCGATCGATGCAGGGCGCACGCGGCTGTTTGCCCGTATCAGTCATATCGAGGCGTTGTTGATTGTGCTGATGGTCGTGGCCGCGACGGGTATGGCTCGCGCAGTGACGTTTGGCTGACGGGGGCAGGTTGGAGGGAGGTGCATAATCTTTAGCCAGCCATGGCGGTAAAGCAGGCTGGCTACTGATTGCAGTTGCGGCTCAGGGCGTCTGCGGTTTGTCCGGAGCTGTCAGGCCGGCCTGGATGCGCTGGTAGATTTCTTCTCGATGCACCGCGACGTCTTTCGGGGCATTGATGCCAATTCTGACCTGCTGGCCGCTAACGCCCAGTATGGTGATCGTAATGTCGTCACCGATGTTTATGCTTTCACCGACTTTGCGGGTGAGTATCAGCATGATCTTCTCCTTGATAGCTTGTTAGGGCACCTGACTCAAACGATGCGGATGTCGGTGATACCTATAGATTAGTGCGAAGTGTTGCGGTTTGGGTGCTTCTTTCTGACGTGCAGACGCGGCATTAATTCCCGGGGTGCGACTATACAGAGGCGGCAACCATCATTCTCGTTGTTTTATGCCCTGTTTGCTTGGGTTGCGAGGCATTTTTGAGTGATAAAATCTCCGTTTTGGCATTCCGAGGGGAAAACTGTGGGCAAAATGATATGGATGATCGCGGTAGTGGCGCTGGTCGGGTGTGGCCAGCAAGCCGCAGAGGAGCCGAAAAAGTCTCGGGCCCCCTTCATTTCTGCACCGGCAGCGGCCGCTGCGCCGCAATGGGATGTCCTGGTTCAAGGTCAGACTGTTCAAGCTGTCAGTGATCTCACCGGCTGGTTGATCGAGCATAGCTTTGTTTCCAGCGTCGTCACGCAGGAAGGCAAACAGCGAGTGCTGGTGGGGCCTTTCAATTCAAGGGCTGAAGCTGAGGCCAGGCAGGCTGACGTCACAGCCGCCCTGATCAAGGCGAAGAAGCAGAACATCGAGGCGCTGGTCGTCGAGCACCCGATCGCTCAGTGACCCCCTCCTGAAGGGCGGTATTGTCGTCCGTCTTTGCGTGGGGTGACGGTGCCCGGCCCTGAAACAGCGTTGCGCCTGTTTCAGGGTCGGGCGGGTGAGTTGTCAGCCACAGCGCTTCATGTCGACAGGCCCGACGAACTCGTTGGCGCGCCCCATGACACATGCCACCGTCTGGTTGCGTTGCTGCTCCCAGGCCTGCACCGGGTAGGTCTTGTTCCAGGCTTCGTACAGTTGCCGGTCCTGTTTGGACAGGCGTAAACCATACTGCTTGCTCATGTAGAAGTAGGTGCGGGCGATCATGCCGCGAATGGAGGGGCGGGGCATGACTTTCTTTGACTTGAAATCGACTTGCGTCAGGCACGAGCCGTACTGGCCGGTCTGCACGGGTAGCCAGCCAAAGCTGAAGTTGCTGCGGTCCCCGTTCACCTCGCCAATGCTGGGAACCAGGTTGTGCAGGTCGGCCTCTGCACGCTGGTAGGCCGGGTCGTAGCGGGTACAGTTCTTGCGCCCGCCCTCTTGCCAGCACTGGCGCTGGTGGCCGATATGCCAGGCTGGAACAATGTGCTCCCATTCTATGCGTGCCGCACGGCTGGCGTTTTTGCGCGGTACGTAGCCGCAGGCTTTCAGGTCCACCCGATTGCCCGTGTACTTGCAACCACAGTAGAACTCCGTGGATTGCGGGGCATAGAGCTTCCAGGCGACCTTCTTGGCCTCGTTAAAGGTGCGTGGCGCCTGCGCGTGAGCGCTGGCCGCCACGAAGAGCAACAACAAGGCAAAACAACGAACACTCATTGACTCAGTCTTCCTTCGGCACGACCCAGAAAATCTGTACGCCGCCATCGTCGCGATACGCGAGGGTGACGTTGTCGTTCTCGGCGATCTCCTCAAGCAGGCGTTCCCATTCCTCGGCCGGCTCATCGGGGAGGCGGAAGATCAGGGCGGCCTTGGCTTTTTGGGCGGTCGGGGAATTGATGATTTTTTGAACGCGCAAACCGAGTCGTTCGTAGGAGCCAAGAGGGTTGGTTGTTGCTGAGGAGGTCGTGGCCACGGGATAGTCCTTATTAAGCTGTACGTGCATACAGTATTTAACTGTAGGCATTTTCGCAACTGCTTAAAATTCAAGAAGATCCTCTGACAGCGAGTTTTTCCGTTTGGTGCAAATCGGGTGCAGGTTTTCTGTCGAAATGACGAAGGAGGGGGCAAGCGAGGCAGGATCACTCGCCCGGGCGGGCGAGTGAAGAGGGTGAGCGTCCGACCGGATCAGGCCGGACGCAATCACTCAGTACTCCCAGAACATCCGTTGCAGCTCTTTGCTGTCGGAGGTCTTGGTCAGAGCGACCATGGCCAGGATGCGGGCTTTTTGCGGATTCAGGTCGTGAGCAACTACCCAGTCGTACTTGTCGTCTGGCTGTTCGGCGTTGCGCAGGACAAAACCGCCGGCATTGACGTGGGAAGAGCGAATGATCTGCACGCCATCCTTGTGCAAGGCTTGCAGGGTTGGAACGACGCGCGACGACACAGAACCATTGCCGGTACCGGCATGGATGATGGCTTTGGCGCCAGACTGGGCCAGGGCCTTGTAGGCGGTATCGCTTACGTTACCGTAGGAGTAGGCGATTTCGACGGCAGGCAGGCTCTTGATGTTTTTGATGTCGAATTCCGAATCCATGGTGTGGCGCTTGGCCGGCTGGCGGAACCAGTAGGATTTGCCTTCGACCACCATGCCCAGCGGGCCCCAGGCGCTCTTGAACGCTTCGGTCTTGATATTGACCGTTTTGCTGACATCACGACCCGACTGAATCTCGTCGTTCATGGTGACCAGCACGCCTTTGCCCCGAGCGTCTTTGCTGCCAGCAACAGCCACGGCGTTGTACAGGTTGAGCATGCCGTCGGCCGACATGGCGGTGCCTGGACGCATCGAGCCGACAACGATGATTGGCTTGTCGGTTTTTTCCACCAGGTTCAGGAAGTAGGCCGTCTCTTCCAGGGTGTCGGTGCCGTGGGTGATGACGATGCCATCGACGTCCTTGCTGTCGGCCAGTTCGGCCACGCGACGACCCAGTTGCAGCAGGTTTTCGTTGGTGATGCTCTCGGAGGCGATTTGCATCACTTGTTCGCCGCGAACGTTGGCCAATTGGCTCAGTTCAGGGACGCCGGCGATCAATTGTTCGATCCCGACCTTGGCGGCCTGGTAGGTAGCGCTGTTGGCAGCGCTGGCGCCAGCGCCGGCAATGGTGCCGCCGGTGGCGAGGATCACCACGTTGGCCAGCTTTTGTTTGTTTTCCACTTCTTTTGCTTGCAGTGCGGTCGGCAGGAGCAGCAGGAGGGCCAAAGCGCCCGGAACAAAGGTCTTGAAAGCAGATTTCATTATTTTCTCTCTTGGTGATGACGGTGCGTCTGCAGGTTCATCCAGATACGCCCCCAGGCCGATCTGAATGCCGGGGGCCGTCTGTAAGAGCAGGATCTGTACCATTCGTCGCCGAGTATGAAATATCTTTTAACGTATTGATATATATAGAATTAATTTTGTTTTAAGAGGGCGATGAAGAAGGTCGGTGTCCGGGATCCCGACTATGCGGTGCATTCGTGTTCGGATCACCGAAAATTCCTACAGTGCGCGTCGACTTATCTTGCATTTGTGGCGGGGCATCAGGGTTAAAGAAAACCTCATGTTGGCCGATGCTCGTTGAAGGATTATTTTTCCAAGGAGCTTTTATGACGGGTTCGATCGGTTTCCCATCAGGTGGCGCGATCACCTTTAACGGTAAACCCCTGGTGGTGGTCGAGGCGCTCGGCAAGGCAACCGCGGACGCCGCAGGCGAAGCGCTCGGTACGACGGAGGAGGGGGCTGGCAAGACAGTGCCCGGCGCGCAATTGCAGGCGGACCAGCGTGCGGGTGCAAGCGAAAGCCAAGGCAGCGGCAATGTGGTGGTCGAGACGTTGCTCAAGCGCATGAAAGAGTTGCAGGAACTGTTGCAGCAGCAACAGGAGCAACTGGCGGCTGCACAGGCAGCGTCCTACCCCACGCCGGAACAAAAAGCGACCGTCGTGGTGGGGGTCCAGGCTCGGATCGCCACCACCAGCGCAGCGTTGCAGCAAGTATCGGCGGCGTTGCTCAAGGAGTTGAGCTCGGGTTCAAGTGTAGGTTCGCAGGTCAACACCAGCGCCTGACTCCGCGAGCGGTGCGCGTCAGTGAGGCCGTCTTCATTGAGGCGTATCGTGCGGCGCGTGCGCCACCCTGTAACCTGCGGGCGGGCTCACAGCGGACCTGTCAGTCGTTGACAAATACCCGCAGGGTTCTCATAGTTCGGCCTACGCAAACGTTTGCGCGACCTGCCAGCGCTCAGGTTCAATGGGCTCGGCACCCCTCGTTCTCGCCCATTGAGGCACGGGTGAGCGGGTTTCAAGCGTACGCACTGCAAGCGTTGCTCACAATAATCATAAGATCGGAGTGAACCCATGAAGCTGCCATTCGCTGGACGTCTTCTCGCTGTCGCTATGCTGGCTGCCGCCTCCACCGCATTGCCCCTTTCTTCGGCTTTCGCCCAAACCCCTGAAAAACCCAAGGTCGCACTGGTCATGAAATCCCTGGCCAACGAATTCTTCCTGACCATGGAAGATGGTGCCAAGGCTTACCAGAAAGAACACCCCGCCGATTTCGACCTGGTCTCCAACGGGATCAAGGACGAAACCGACACCGCCAACCAGATTCGCATTGTCGAGCAGATGATCGTTTCCAGGGTCAATGCGCTGGTGATCGCGCCCGCTGATTCGAAAGCGATGGTGCCGGTCATCAAGAAGGCCGTCGATGCCGGTATCACGGTCATCAACATCGATAACCAGCTCGATCCGGATGTGCTCAAAAGCAAAAACATCAGTGTGCCCTTCGTCGGTCCTGACAACCGCAAGGGCGCGCGCCTGGTGGGTGAGTACCTGGCCAGGCAACTGAAGGCCGGCGACGAAGTCGGCATCATCGAAGGTGTTTCCACCACCACCAATGCCCAGGCCCGTACCGCAGGCTTCAAGGATGCGATGGAGGCCGCGCAGATCAAGGTGGTGTCGCTGCAATCCGGCGACTGGGAAATCAACAAAGGCAACCAGGTTGCCTCCTCGATGCTCAGTGAATACCCGCAACTCAAGGCGCTGCTGGCGGGTAACGACAGCATGGCCGTCGGCGCTGTTTCGGCGGTGCGTGCGGCGGGCAAGGCAGGCAAGGTGCAAGTGGTCGGCTACGACAACATCAATGCTATCAAGCCAATGCTCAAGGATGGCCGTGTGCTCGCCACCGCCGACCAGTTCGCGGCCAGGCAGGCGGTGTTTGGCATCGAGACCGCACTGAAAATACTCAAGGGCGAACAAGTCGACAGCGGCACCCACGGTATTATCGAAACGCCGGTTGAGCTGGTCACCCAATAATCATTCTGACAGTACAAAGGCGCTCGCCCGTCCGGGCGAGCCCATGGAGCGTTACTTATGTCAGCAAGTGCCCCGAGCGCAGTCCTTTCGGTCAGCGGTATCGGCAAGACGTATGCGCAACCGGTGTTGAGCGGCATTGATCTGTCGCTGATGCGCGGCGAAGTGCTGGCGCTGACCGGTGAGAACGGTGCTGGTAAAAGCACGCTGTCGAAAATCATCGGTGGGCTGGTCGAGCCGACCACTGGCCAGATGCAATTCCAGGGAAGCGATTACCGTCCCGCCAGTCGGGCCCAGGCGGAACAGCTGGGTATTCGCATGGTCATGCAGGAACTCAATCTGCTGCCAACCTTGTCGGTCGCGGAAAACCTGTTTCTCGACAATCTGCCCGGCAGGGCGGGATGGATCAATCGCAAGCAATTGCGCAAGGCCGCGATCGAAGCCATGGCCCATGTTGGTCTCGACGGGATCGATCCGGACACGCTGGTGGGCGAGCTGGGGATTGGCCATCAACAAATGGTCGAGATTGCCCGCAACCTGATCGGCGATTGCCATGTGCTGATTCTCGACGAGCCGACGGCGATGCTGACCGCCCGTGAAGTCGAGATGCTGTTTGAACAAATCACCCGCCTGCAGGCTCGCGGCGTGGCGATCATCTACATTTCCCATCGCCTGGAAGAGCTGGCGAGGGTGGCCCAGCGCATTGCGGTGTTGCGTGACGGTAACCTGGTCTGTGTCGAGCCCATGGCGGATTACAACAGCGAGCAACTGGTCAACCTGATGGTGGGGCGCGAGCTGGGAGAGCACATTGACCTGGGCCCGCGGACGATAGGTGCACCCGCCTTGACCGTCAAAGGCCTGAGCCGCTCAGGCAAGGTCCGCGATGTGTCGTTCGAGGTACGCAGCGGTGAGATTTTCGGGATTTCCGGCTTGATCGGGGCCGGGCGCACGGAGCTGCTACGGCTGATTTTCGGCGCGGATGCGGCGGACAGTGGCACGGTGGCGCTGGGTTCGCCGGCGCGGGTCGTGAACATTCGCTCGCCTGCCGACGCGGTTGGCCACGGGATCGCGCTGATTACCGAGGATCGCAAAGGCGAGGGGTTGCTGTTGACTCAGTCGATCAGCGCCAACATTGCCTTGGGCAACATGCCGGGCATTTCCAGGGGCGGTATCGTCAACGCGGGTGACGAGGCGGCGCTGGCCCAGCGTCAGATCGACGCCATGCGCATTCGCAGCTCCAGCCCCGGGCAGTTGGTCAGCGAGTTGTCGGGCGGTAATCAGCAGAAGGTCGTGATCGGTCGCTGGCTTGAGCGCGAGTGTTCGGTGTTGTTGTTCGACGAGCCGACTCGCGGTATCGATGTGGGCGCCAAGTTCGATATTTACGCATTGCTCGCAGCGCTGACGCGCCAGGGCAAGGCGCTGGTGGTGGTCTCCAGTGACCTGCGCGAGCTGATGCTGATTTGCGACCGTATTGGTGTGCTGTCCGACGGGCGCCTGATCGACACCTTCGAGCGCGACAGCTGGACCCAGGATGACTTGCTTGCCGCTGCGTTTGCCGGCTACCAACAACGTGATGCGTTGCTCAATGAAGCAGCGCCAAGGAATTTCCCATGACAACTGCACTGTCCGCCGGCAACCGTAGCGGCAACTTTTACGGCCTCGGAACTTACCTGGGGCTGGCCGGTGCCCTGCTGGCGATGATTGCGCTGTTCTCGGTCCTGAGCAGCCATTTTCTTTCCTACGACACCTTCAGCACCCTGGCCAACCAGATCCCGGACCTGATGGTGCTGGCGGTCGGCATGACCTTCATCCTGATCATCGGCGGCATCGACCTGTCGGTGGGTTCTGTTCTGGCCCTGGCGGCATCGACTGTCAGCGTGGCGATTCTCGGCTGGGGCTGGAGCGTCCTCCCGGCAGCGCTGCTGGGCATGGCGGCGGCGGCATTGGCCGGGACCCTTACCGGCTCGATCACCGTGGCCTGGCGCATTCCCTCGTTCATTGTGTCGCTCGGGGTGCTGGAAATGGCCCGTGGTGTTGCCTACCAGATGACCGGCTCGCGCACGGCCTACATCGGCGATGCCTTCGCCTGGTTGTCCAACCCGATCGCCTTTGGCATTTCGCCCTCGTTCATGATTGCGCTGATGATCATCTTCATCGCCCAGGCAGTGTTGACCCGCACCGTGTTTGGTCGTTACCTGATCGGGATCGGCACCAACGAAGAAGCCGTGCGATTGGCGGGCATCAATCCCAAGCCCTACAAGATTCTGGTATTCAGCCTGATGGGCTTGCTGGCCGGTGTCGCTGCGTTGTTCCAGATCTCGCGCCTGGAAGCGGCGGACCCGAATGCCGGTTCCGGCCTGGAGCTGCAAGTCATCGCTGCGGTGGTGATCGGTGGCACCAGCCTGATGGGCGGTCGCGGTTCAGTGATCAGCACCTTCTTCGGTGTCCTGATCATCTCCGTACTGGCGGCGGGGCTGGCGCAAATCGGTGCAACGGAGCCCACCAAGCGCATTATCACCGGTGCGGTCATCGTGGTCGCGGTGGTGCTGGACACCTACCGCAGCCGCCGCGCAAGTCGACGGAGCTGAGCCATGGCAACGATTAAGGATGTGGCGGCGCTCGCGGGTATTTCCTACACCACGGTGTCCCATGTGGTGAACAAGACGCGACCGGTCAGTGAAGAGGTTCGGTTGAAGGTCGAGGCCGCCATCGAGCAGCTCGACTATGTGCCTAGCGCGGTCGCCCGTTCGCTGAAAGCGAAAAATACCGCGACCATCGGCCTGTTGGTGCCTAACAGCCTCAACCCCTATTTCGCGGAGTTGGCCCGGGGCATCGAGGATTATTGCGAGCGCAACGGCTACTGCGTGATCCTTTGCAATTCCGATGACAACCCAGACAAGCAGCGCAGTTACTTGCGCGTGCTGCTGGAAAAACGCATCGACGGGTTGATCGTGGCTTCGGCCGGCGGCGATAGCAGTCTGGCCCAGGGGTTGGCGGGGGTGCGCACGCCGATGGTGATCGTCGACCGTGGCCTGGAAGGGGTCAATGCGGACCTGGTGCGCATCGACCATGAATACGGCGCTTACCTGGCGACCCGGCATTTGCTGGAACTGGGTCATCGCGATATCGCCAGTATTGGCGGCCCGGCGCATACCAGTGTGGCCCGGATGCGCCAGGCCGGTTTCTGCCGGGCCTTGCAAGAGGCGGGTGTCGAGGTCTCGAGCGAGCGGATGCTTGAAAGCGATTTCACCAGCACCGGTGGCTACAACGCGGCCGCGCGGCTACTGGCGAACAATCCACCCAGCGCGATCTTTGCCGGCAACGACATGATGGGCATCGGCGTGCTGCGCGCGGCGGCCGAGCGCAATATCCGGGTGCCCAGCGAGCTCTCGGTCATCGGTTTTGACGATATCCAGATGAGTCGTTATGTCTACCCGGCGTTGACCACCGTGGGCCAGTCAATCCTGCAGCTGGGTGAAATGGCGGCAGAAGTGCTGTTGCGACGGATCGCGACCCCGGAACGGGCGACCGATCAGCGGATCGTGATGCCCAGCATTGTCATGCGCGAATCGACTGCACCGTTGTCCGGTGTATTCGACCAATACCGTTGAAGCGAATTGATGAGTACTGATGTATGCCAGCAAGCGTAGTAGTCGTAGGCAGTCTGAACATGGACCTGGTGACCCGTGCCCCGAGGTTGCCGCGTGGCGGTGAGACATTGGTTGGCGAGTCGTTCGCTACCGTGTCGGGAGGCAAGGGGGCCAACCAGGCGGTTGCATCGGCCAGGCTCGGTGCGCAGGTCTCGATGATCGGTTGCGTTGGTGAAGACGCCTACGCTGGCCAGTTGCGCACGGCGCTGGAGATTGAACAGATCGATTGCCGGGCGCTGACCTCGGTCGAAGGGTCCAGTGGCGTGGCGCTGATTGTGGTCGATGACAGTGGCCAGAACGCCATTGTGATTGTCGCGGGCGCCAACGGTTTGCTGACCCCCGATGTGATTGCCGGCTACGACAGCGTGCTGGCGGCCGCGGACGTGATCGTCTGTCAGCTGGAAATACCGATGCACACGGTCGGATATGTCCTCAAGCGCGGGCGTGAGCTGGGCAAGACGGTCATCCTCAACCCGGCACCGGCCAGCGGCCCGTTGCCGGCTGACTGGTTTTCCTGCATTGACTACCTGATTCCCAACGAAAGCGAAGCCTCGGCACTGAGCGGTTTGCCGGTGGACTCCCTGGAAAGCGCCGAAAGGGCCGCCGGACAACTGATCGCCGCGGGTGCCGGCAAGGTCATCATCACCTTGGGTGCCCAGGGTTCACTGTTCGCCAACGGACAAGGCTTTGAGCACTTTGCGGCGCCCAGGGTCAAGGCCATCGATACCACGGCGGCCGGCGACACCTTTGTCGGTGGTTTTGCCGCGGCGCTGGCGTGCGGCAAAAGTGAAGCAGATGCCATTCGCTTCGGTCAGACCGCCGCCGCCCTGTCGGTGACGCGGGCGGGTGCACAGCCTTCGATCCCTGTTTTGTCCGACGTACAGGCCTTTAAAGCATCATGAAGAAGACACCTCTGCTCAATGTAGCGCTGTCGCGACTGATCGCGTCGCTGGGGCATGGCGACATGCTCGTGATCGGCGATGCAGGCTTACCGGTGCCCCCCGGTGTCGAATTCATCGACCTGGCCCTGACCCAAGGCATTCCGGATTTTGTCAGCACCTTGCGTGTCGTGTTGAGTGAAATGCAGGTGGAAAGCCACGTGCTGGCCGATGAGATCCTGCTCAAGCGGCCGCCTGCGCTGCAAGCCCTCGACGAGTTGACCGCCACGGCCGTGCTGGGTACTCGACAGTTGCTCAGCCATGACCAGTTCAAGTGCCTGACTCGACAGGCGCGTGCGATAGTGCGCACGGGCGAATGCCAGCCGTATTGCAATATCGTGCTGGTTGCCGGGGTGACGTTCTAGCCCCCTAAAAAAGGATCTATCCACGTACAAGGAGTGCACTATGCACCGCTATGCTCAACGACTGCCTCACCTGATCCGGAGCCTGCTGCTTTTGTCCCTGCTCACTGCTACAGGCGCCCACGCGGCGCAGAAAATTGACCTGATCATCGATACCGACCCTGGTGCCGATGACGTGGTGGCGTTGCTGTTTGCACTGGCTTCGCCGGAGACCTTGAACATTCGCGCGCTGACTACCGTGGCTGGTAACGTGCGTCTGGGCAAGACCTCGCGCAATGCGCGGCTGGCCCGTGAGTGGGCAGGGCGCGAAGAAGTGCCGGTCTATGCCGGTGCGCCGAAGCCGCTGATGCGCACGCCGATCTATGCCGAGGATATTCATGGCAAGGAAGGCTTGTCCGGTGTCGCGGTGCATGAGCCCAAGGCCGGACTTGCCGAAGGCAATGCCGTCAACTACCTGATCGACACCTTGCGAGCGGCCAGGCCTCACAGCATCACCATCGCCATGCTGGGACCGCAGACCAACCTGGCATTGGCGCTTATTCAGGCGCCGGACATCACCCAAGGCATCAAGGAGGTGGTGATCATGGGCGGTGCGCACTTCAACGGCGGCAATATCACGCCGGTGGCCGAGTTCAATCTGTTTGCCGACCCGCAGGCGGCTGAAGTGGTGCTCAAGAGCGGTGTGAAGCTGACCTATCTGCCGCTGGACGTGACCCACAAGATCCTCACCAGCGATGCCCGGCTCAAGCAGATCGCGGCACTGAACAATCATGCCAGCAAGCTGGTGGGCGACATCCTCAACGAATACGTCAAAGGCGACATGGAGCACTACGGCATGTCCGGTGGCCCGGTGCATGACGCGACGGTCATTGCCTACCTGCTCAAGCCTGAGCTGTTCAGCGGGCGGGCAGTCAACGTGGTGGTCGACAGCCGTGAAGGGCCAACCTTCGGCCAGACCATCGTTGACTGGTATGACGGCCTGAAGGCACCGAAGAATGCGTTCTGGGTCGAAAGCGGTGACGCCCAGGGCTTCTTTGATCTGCTGACCGAGCGCCTGGCTCGTCTCAAGTAAGCCTAGGGTCTGTTGACGTTTGGTGGCGGCCGCGACGGATGCCCGCTTGGTGCAGGGCAAGGCGCGAGGAACGCGGTTTGGTTGTTCCAAATAAGTTCCGAGCAACGCAGCCCTGCACCAAGCGGGCCCCGTCCCTTCGGGTTGCGTGCCAACGTGGGCGAGGCTGCGTTGCGGGATTTGCCAAGGGAACAACCATTGGCGGCATCCCGCGCCTTGCCTCGCCCACGCTGGCCCAGCAACGCGGCTCGCCACCAAACGTCAACAGACCCTAACGCATCAGTCACCCTACGGAGAGCCCAGCCTTGGATTGGCATACCCTGCTTAATCGTGAACGCCTCGGGAAGCCGGTGCACAGCCCGGAAGAACTCGGCCGCAGCCCGTTCCACAAAGACCACGACCGGGTCATTTTCTCCGGTGCTTTCCGGCGACTGGGGCGCAAGACCCAGGTTCACCCGGTCACCAGCAACGACCATATCCATACACGCCTGACCCATTCGCTGGAAGTCAGTTGCGTTGGACGTTCCTTGGGCATGCGCGTCGGTGAAACCATCCGCGGCGCCCTGCCCGACTGGTGCGAACCCAGCGATCTGGGGATGGTGGTGCAATCTGCCTGCCTGGCTCACGACATCGGCAACCCCCCCTTTGGTCACTCCGGTGAAGACGCCATCCGGTACTGGTTCCAACAAGCCGCAGGCAGGGGCTGGCTGGATGCCATGAGCGAAGTCGAACGGGATGACTTCCTCAATTTCGAGGGTAATGCCCAGGGCTTTCGGGTCCTGACACAACTGGAATACCACCAGTTCGATGGCGGCACCCGGCTGACCTACGCGACGCTGGGCACCTATCTGAAGTACCCCTGGACAGCACGCCACGCGGATTCGCTGGGTTACAAGAAGCACAAGTTCGGCTGCTACCAGAGCGAGCTGCCACTGCTGGAGCAAATTGCCCAGAAACTGGGCCTGCCACAACTGGATGAACAACGCTGGGCCAGGCACCCGCTGGTCTACCTGATGGAGGCTGCGGATGACATTTGCTATGCCTTGATCGATCTGGAAGACGGCCTGGAAATGGAGCTGCTGGAATATGCCGAAGTAGAGGCGCTGTTGCTCGGCCTGGTGGGTGATGACTTGCCGGAAACCTATCGCCTGCTGGGTGCCAACGACTCGCGCCGACGCAAACTGGCGATCCTGCGCGGCAAGGCCATCGAACACCTGACCAACGCAGCGGCGCGCGCATTCGTCGAGCAACAGGACGCCCTGCTGGCGGGCACCTTGCAAGGTGATCTGGTGGAGCACATGCACGGCCCGGCCAAGCGTTGCGTACTGAATGCCAAGGACATGGCGCGTAAAAAAATCTTCCAGGACAAACGCAAGACCCTGCATGAAATCGGTGCGTATACGACCCTCGAGATTCTGTTGAACGGCTTTTGCGGGGCCGCGCTGGAGCAGCATGGCGGTCGTACGGCCTCATTCAAGAATCGTCGCATACTCGACCTGCTCGGCAACAATGCTCCCGACCCGCACGGTCCTTTGCACGCGTCGTTTTTACGCATGATCGATTTCATTGCCGGCATGACCGACAGCTACGCCAGCGAAATGGCCCTGGAAATGACCGGACGTTCCCGCCACCCCTGAGCCCCACGGTTCAGTCGCGCCCAGACATCTGGCGTGCGACTGAACACAGGTCCAGCGCTCAACAAAATGAGCGAGCTGCCCTACATCTTACGTCGAGTAAACTTACTGTTTTCTCTCTAAACACACATCAATGACTCCATATTGAAACAACAGAGTGATGCCCTGCGAAAAACAGATATCCGGCAACAAAAAAACATTAGCGCCTGATTAAGCAATCCCCCACTGTCCTTCACCTGAAGTCGGCGACTTTGCATGGTAAGCTAAATGTTCTCATACAATTTTCGCATCATGCTGGTGGAGGACCACCCCTTTCAACTCAAGGCAACCCAATACTTGCTTGAAAGTTATGGCTTCACCCATATCACGACTGCAGAAAGTGCTGACACCGCATTGCAGGCGATGAACCAGGGGCATAAACCCTTCGAGATATTGCTGTGCGACCAATGCCTGCCAGACCTTCCAGGTCTCGACCTGATTGCTATTGCCAACCATCAGGGGCTGATCCAACAGGCCATTATCCTGAGCAGCCTTGATACAATTGAACTGGACAGGCTAAAAAAACAAGCCTGCGAGCAACACCTGCCTTTATTGGGGTTACTGCCAAAACCATTGACACAATCCGAACTCATTTATTTATTGACCCTGCATTACGCCAATATCAATCAACCATGATAATCATTTCGCAGAACATCAAGACACATAGACAACACCACTGCTCACTCGCCAAGATCAGCCATTAGCGAATCAGGCAAGCACTCTTCCAGCCATGATTACATTCATTAATACATTATCTAAACACTCTCATTCATCCACAACCACCTAATTGACATGTAATCCCTTGCCCTTTCTATTGTAGGACTAGTCTTATATTGCGCCCCCAGCCCCGTCCGTTCATACGTCGATTCCCATATCTGAGCTAAGGTGCTCGCTTTATTTGTGCATACATGGGATTTGATTATGAACTCAGTTTTTATTGTCGACGATCACCCCGTCATTCGCCTTGCATTGCGTATGTTGCTAGAGCATGAAGACTACAAAGTAGTAGGTGAAGCCGACAACGGGGTCGATGCGATGCAGATGGTCCGCGAATGCATGCCTGACCTGATCATCCTGGACATCAGCATTCCCAAACTTGACGGGCTGGAAATTCTCTCCCGCTTCAACGCCATGAGCACCCGCCCGAAAACACTGGTATTGACGGCTCAAACGCCAACGCTTTTTGCCATCCGCTGCATGGGGTCCGGTGCGTCAGGCTATGTCTGCAAACAGGAAGGTCTCAGCGAACTGCTCAGCGCCATCAAAGCCGTGTTGTCCGGTTACAACTATTTTCCCAGCCAGGCATTGAACCCGCCTCGCGACGACGAAGCACTCTGCGCGGAACTGGACTTGTTCAAGTCCGTCAATGATCGCGAACTGATGGTGATGCAATTGTTCGCCCAGGGTCGCACCAACAAGGAAATCGCCAAGGGCATGTTTCTCAGCAACAAGACTGTCAGCACCTACAAGAAAAGACTCATGCAGAAGCTCAAGGCCAAGTCCCTGGTAGAACTTATCGAGATGGCAAAACGTAACGCTTTAGTGTGAGAGACAGGATGCCAAGGTGTCTAAAGGACTATTTATTGTATTTGAGCGCAGGTTTATACCTGAATGCCTCAGTGTCCATCGCCGAACCCGGAGTCGAACAGTACACATTGCTCAGTCGTTCAACCGCAAGCCACATGGCCATCCAACTGGATGAACCGCAACGGCAGTGGATACTCAACCAACGCGAACTGGTCCTGGGCAGTTCGGCCCCCGACTACCCCCCTTTTGACTTGACGATCAGCGGCCACGAATACGAGGGTTTTACCGCCGACTACGCCGGTATCCTGGCCGCCTCCCTGGGGTTGCCCATCAAGGTCCGTCGCTACCCATCCCGCGAAGCTGCCATCCAGGCACTTGAAAATGGCGAGGTCGACCTGCTCGGAACGGCCAATGGTTTCGAGGCCCGGTACTCGAATATCGCACTCTCCACCCCCTATGCCATCGACCAACCCGTCCTGGTGACCCGGGAAAGCGAGAGTCGTTCGTTGACCGAGGGCTTGGCCGGCCTGCGCTTGAGCATGGTCTATCACTACCTGCCACCGGAAGAGGTAAAGGCGCTCTACCCCAAGGCGATCATCACCCCCTATCCGTCCTATCTGAACGCAATCAATGCGGTTGCCTTCGACCAGGCCGATGTCTTTCTGGGTGACACCATTTCAACCCACTACATGATCAACAAGGGCTACCTGAAGAATGTGCGAATGGCCAACTTCGGAAAACACGAGGCCTATGGTTTCAGCTTTGCCGTTCGCAAGGACAATCAGAACCTGCTGCACATCATCAACGCCGTGCTCAAGGCGGTGCCCACGGGCGAACGGGAAAGCATTGCCAAGCGCTGGAGCGCCGGCAGCGACATTCTTCTGACTGACCACAAACTGCAACTGACCCGCCGCGAAGAACGCTGGCTGGCGCAACATCCGGTGGTCCGCGTAGCCGTCAACGATGCCTTCGCCCCGCTGACATTCTTTGACGCCGATGAAACATTCAGAGGGATTACCGCCGACCTGCTCGAACTGATCAGGCTGCGCACCGGCTTGCGCTTCGAGATTCAGCGCAGCCGAAGCGACAGCGAGATGATCAAGCAGGTTCAAGAGAACCGGGTCGACCTGATTGCCGCCCTGCTTCCCAATACCGAGCGTGAAGCCCTCCTGAGCTTCACCCGGCCCTATCTTGAGAATTCATTTGTCTTGCTGACCCGAAAAAGCGGCTCCAGCCCGACCAGCCTGGAGCAACTGGCAGGCAAAAGCCTCGCCATCACCCAAGGCAATCCATTGCACGACTACCTGCTTCGCGAGCACCCGACCATCCATCTGATTGAAACACCTGACACCTTCAGCACAGTAGAGCTACTTGCCAAGGGCCAGGTAGAGGGCGCAGTCAATTCGCTGGTGATTGCCAACTACTTCGTCGACTCGCAGGTGTTCGAGGACCGGCTGCAGATTAGCGCGACAATTGGCACTCGACAGGCTGCGTTTTCCCTGGCGACCGCGCGCGACGCCCCCGAACTGAGTGCCATCCTCGACAAAGCCCTGTTAAGCATCGCGCCAGATGAACTGGGGATAATCAACAGCCGCTGGCGTGGTTACACGGGAACCTCCGGCAACACCTGGCGTACCTACCAGCGCTTGCTGTATCAACTGGTCATCGGCGGCAGCCTGCTGCTACTGACGTTGCTGGCCTGGAATGCTCATATGCGCAGGCAGATCAAGCAGCGCCAAAAGGCGGAGCGTGCACTCAGCGACCAGTTCGAATTCATGCAGACGCTGGTCAACGGGACACCTCACCCCATCTATGTGCGTGACCGCCAGGGGCTGCTGAAAAGTTGCAACGACAGCTATCTGCAAGCCTTCAGCGCCAGGCGCGAGGACGTGATCGGCAAAGACGTGATGCAAGGCGCCATGAGCAATGTATTTGAAGCCAGGCAATATCACGCTGATTATCAACGCGTGGTGACCGAAGGCATCCCGCTGATTCTTGATCGCCCCCTGCACATCGGTCAGAAAAAGCTGACGATCTACCACTGGATTCTTCCCTACCGGGATTCGACGGGTGACGTCCAGGGAATCATCGGTGGATGGATCGATATCAGCGAGCGACGGCAGCTTTTTGATGAGCTCAGGTCTGCCAAGGAACAGGCTGATGAGGCCAACCGCGCCAAGAGCACATTCCTCGCCACCATGAGCCATGAAATCCGCACACCGATGAACGCGGTGATCGGCATGCTCGAGCTGACCCTCAAGCGCGCCGATCAGAACCACCTTGATCGTCCGGCCATCGAAGTGGCCTACAACTCGGCCAAGGACATGCTCGAACTCATTGGCGACATCCTCGACATCGCCCGAATCGAGTCCGGTCGCCTGAGCCTCTCTCCCGAACGGGTGAACCTTTGCGAGACCTTAGACGCGGTCGTGCGAGTCTTTGACGGCCTCGCACGACAAAAGAACCTCAGCCTGGTCCTGGCGTTTCCCGGTGCAGACGAACTGCCCGATGTCATGACGGATCCGCTGCGTCTCAAACAGATACTGTCCAACCTCATCAGTAATGCCATCAAGTTTACCGAGCAAGGCGAAGTCACCATCAAGGTCCACCTGCAACCCGCGCTGCAGTCCGATCGATGGCTCATGGAGCTATGGGTCTGCGACAGCGGAATCGGCATCAGCGAGGACGATCAGCGTCGGCTGTTCGAGCCCTTTGCCCAGGTGGACAACACCGGGCACCGGGCCAGAAGTGGCGCAGGCCTGGGCCTGGTGATCTGCCGCAGCCTGTGTGAAATGATGGGCGGGACCTTGCAGTTGACCAGTGAACCGGGCGCTGGCACACAGGTCCGGGTGTGCTTGCCGATGATCGCACTGCCTGGCGCAGTCGCCCGGGATACCCCGCAACCGGTGATCTCCAGGACCACAACCCGCTTGAACGTGCTGGTGGTCGACGACCATCCCGCCAATCGATTGCTGATGTGCCAGCAACTCGACTTCCTGGGGCATCAATGGGCCACGGCCAACAACGGTGAAGAAGCCTTGCGAAGCTGGAAAGAGGGCCATTTCGACCTGGTGATTGCAGACTGCAACATGCCCCTGATGAATGGCTACGAGCTCACCCGTGCCCTCCGTGCCCACGAGCAGAAAGAACAGCGCCCACGTTGCGCGGTGCTGGGTTTCACCGCCAATGCCCAGCCAGAGGAAAAACAGCGATGCCTGCAGGCGGGCATGAATGATTGCCTGTTCAAACCCATCAGCCTGACGACACTGAGCCAACGCCTGGAAGCACTTGAGCCCATCAGCAAGGATCAGGTCTTCAGCCTGGACGGTCTGCAATTACTCACAGGAGGTGATCCCCAGCGTGCGCGTCTACTACTCGCCGAGCTGCTCAACAGCAACCGCCTCGACCTGGAGGAGCTACTTGAACTGCCACCTGGGAGCGGGCGGCAAGCCTTCATTGATGTCGCGCACAAAATCAAAGGGGCGGCGCGCATCATCCAGGCGTCCCCCCTGATAGCCAGCTGCGAGGCACTCGAACACATGTGCCACGAGGACTTCTCCCAGGACAGGCTCCAAACCCACAAAGACCGGATGCGATGCGCCATCCTTGAGCTGGAGCAGGCCCTGCAACGACAGCTCAGCCTGCAAGCCACTTCTCGAGCCAAGGCTCCCGACCCGACATAGACCCGATGAGCTAGAGCGCTGCCGGGCCTGCGAACAACCGGCCCATGCTTGCCAGGTTGTTCGCCCTCCCCAGGCTTGCTCGGTGGCTCTGGGACTCAAGGCAGGTTGGCCCTGCATTTACTATGCTTGCGTGCTCAGCCGTGTGTAATGACGATGGAGAGACACCGCGATGCCCAGCCCACTGCACCCGGAGAAACGCCGATTCCCGCTGCACGTGCATATCAGCGCGATGTTCACTTTGCTTCTACTGTTCACGGGCATTGTGCTGGGCGTTTTCAACTATGGACAAACCACGCAGATCATCCTGTCCAGCAGCGAAAAACTGTTCGATCGGATAGAGCAGGACGTTCGGCATGACTTGCACACGACTTACCGTCCCATTCGGCGCTTGCTGAGCCTGTTGGTGCAAAACCCAGCGATTCAGGCAACGGATCTGGAACAGCGACTCGCGCTGCTCAGGCCCTTCAGCCAGTCACTGAATGACAATACAGAACTGGCATCACTCTATGCAGGCTACGCTGACGGTGACTTTTTCATGGTCCGCCCACTGCGCAGCGAAGCACTGAAACAGACCCTCAAGGCACCTGAAGCAGCCGCCTTTCAAGTCTGGAGCATCGACCGTGACAGTCTCACTGGACGTACCCGCTCCCAGTCCCTGTTCTACGACCCGTCACTGACCCTGGTCGAGCGCCGGGACAACCCGCAGGAAACCTACGACCCACGCACTCGCGCCTGGTTCAACAGTGCAAACGCAACCCAGGAGCAAATCACCACCGAGCCATACATTTTCTTTTCGACCCACAATATCGGTACGACCCTGGCCCGACGTAGCAGCGCCAACGCCGTGATAGGTGCCGACCTGACACTGGCCCAGCTGTCTGCGACCCTGGCCAGGCACCAAGTCACACCCAGCACCGAAATCGTCCTGTTTGATGGTGATGGCAATGCCGTCGCCTACCCTGACAGCAATAAACTGATCATCAACGATCAGAAGGCGCACCTGGCCAAGGTCAAGGACCTGAGCCCGGCGCTGGACGCCCTGTTCAAGAACACCAGCAGCGGTCAACGGCTGGAGGTAGCCAGCCGTGAATGGATCTTTGCCCGCAGTAGCATTGCCGAAGGTGGCCCGCGAGGCTTGCAACTGGCCCTGATGGTTCCCGAAGACGAGTTGCTGGTGGACGCCTATCGAATGCGCTGGCAAGGCGCGTTGATTACCCTGGCCACCTTGCTGCTCTGCGTACCGCTGGGCTGGCTGACCTCCAGAATACTGGTCAAACCCTTGCGCGCACTGGTACAGGAAGCCGATGCCATCCGCAGCTTCGACTTCAACTACCCGGTCACTCGGCGCTCCCCCGTGCTGGAGGTCGACCAGCTCAGCGTATCGATGGCACGCATGAAAGACACGCTGGCCAGCTTTTTCGAAATCACCGACAGCCTGTCTGCGGAAACCCGCTTCGAACCCCTCCTGCAACGGGTGCTCTTCGAAACAGTGAAGATCGGCCAGGCGCAAGCCGGCCTGATCTATCTGCGTGAGCACGATGGAAACCGGCTCGAGCCCCACGGGCTGATCATCGAGGATCAGCCCCAGGCACTCTCGGCCTTCAACATCAGTGGCTATGACCCTGACGACACCCAGCACCCTGCCTGGTTCCGGCAACTGCTGAGCCAGGACTCACTGGTCACCGTGCTCGGGTTCGAACAGGCCGCCGACCTGCAAGCGGTGTTGCTCGCCATGAATTGCCCGAGCGCTCACCTGATTGGCATTCGCCTGCACAATCGTCATAACGAAACCGTCGGCGCACTGGTCCTGCTGCTCACCGACACGGGCGCGCACGCGGACCTGGAGAAGCTTCGACCAGACCGGATTGCATTCATCCAGGCGGTCTCGGGCGCCGCTGCCATCAGTATCGAAAGCCAGCGCTTGCAGGCCAGGCAACAACAGCTGCTGGACGCCTTCATCAAGCTGCTGGCCGGCGCGATTGACGCCAAGAGCCCCTATACCGGCGGCCACTGCCAACGCGTCCCGGCACTGACGTTGATGCTCGCCAAGGCCGCCGCCGCGAGCCAGGCCCCGGAGTTCATGGCCTACCAGCCTACCGATGACGAATGGGAAACCCTGCATATCGCCGCCTGGCTACACGACTGCGGCAAAGTCACCACCCCCGAATACGTGGTCGACAAAGCCACCAAGCTGGAAACCCTCAACGACCGTATCCATGAGATCCGCACGCGCTTCGAAGTCCTCAAGCGCGATGCCTGGATCGACTACTGGCATGCGCTTGCCCTGGGCGGGCACGAGCCGCACCTGAGTGAAGTACGTGATACCAGGCTGGCCGCCCTCGATGACGATTTCGCCTTCATCGCCCGCTGCAACCTGGGGGGAGAAACCATGGCCGATGCAGACCTGCAACGACTGCACCGCATCGCCCAACGAACCTGGACCCGGACACTGGATGACCGACTGGGTGTTTCCTGGGAGGAGAACCGCCGCCAGGCATGCACCCCGGCTCCTGAACTCCCCGTCAGCGAGTCGCTGCTGGCGGATAGACCCGAGCATCTGTTCGAACGCAACGACGCCGAACTGATACCGGCAGACAACCCCTGGGGGTTCAAGCTCGACGTACCACCGTACAAATACAATCGCGGTGAGCTGTACAACCTGAGCATCTCCAAAGGCACCCTGACCCGCGAAGAACGCTACATCATCAATCATCACATCGTGCAGACGATCCTGATGCTCAGCCACCTGCCCTTTCCCGGGCACCTGAGTAACGTGGTGGAAATAGCCGGTGGGCACCACGAAAAAATGGATGGCACCGGCTATCCGCGAAAATTCAAGCGTGAGGAGATGAGCCTGCCCGCGCGAATGATGGCGATTGCCGACATCTTCGAGGCGCTGACCGCAGCGGACCGTCCCTACAAGAAGGCCAAGACCCTGAGTGAGGCCCTGGCCATCATGGCCTTCATGTGCCGTGATGCGCATATCGATCCGCAGCTGTTTGCGCTGTTCGTCAACGAAAGGATCTACCAGCAATACGCCGAAGAATTCCTCGAGCCCCAGCAAATCGATGCCGTGGACTCGGAAAACCTGCTCGCCAAGGCAGGGCTGGCCAGTTGATCAGCAGTCGGTCAAGCGCAGGAAGATGGCCGCCAGCTGTTCAATGCCAGCCTGGTCATCGACGCTGAAGCGGGCAAGGGACGGGCTGTCCAGGTCCAGCACGCCGATCAGGCGACCGTCCTTGACCAGCGGCACCACCAATTCGCTGTTCGAGGCGCTGTCGCAGGCGATATGCCCGGCGAACGCGTGTACATCTTCGACCCTTTGCGTTGTCAGGGTGGCCGCTGCCGCACCGCAAACACCACGACCAAACGGAATGCGCACACAGGCGATCTGCCCCTGGAACGGCCCCAGGACCAACTCTTCATTGCGGTTGAGGTAGAACCCGGCCCAATTCAGATCATCGAGCTGGTTGAACAGAAACGCCGAAAACTGCGCGGCATTGGCGATAAAGTCACGCTCATCGGCCAGCAACGATTCCAGTTGCGCACACAGCAGGCCATAGCCCTCCAGGCCCGCGCCAGTGCCTTGCAAATCGATCATGCCTTGTGCTCCAACAATTTGAGTCCTACCCAGTACCGGGCAAACTGATACGCGCAACGGCCGTTGCGATTACCGCGCCCCGTGGCCCAGCGCACCGCGAGGATGTCGAGCTGTTCATCACGCTGCCACTCAAGGCCGGCCTTGGCTGCGAGTTGCCCTACCCAATGCTCGACCACATCGAGAAAGTGTTCCTGGGTAAAGGGATAAAACGACAACCACAAGCCAAATCGGTCCGACAGCGCGATCTTGTCCTCCACCGCCTCATTGGGGTGCAGTTCACCGTCGACCCTTTTCCAGTTTTCGTTATCGCTCTCTTTTTCCGGCACCAGGTGGCGGCGATTGGAGGTGGCATAGAGCAGCACGTTATCCGGCGCCTGCTCCAACGAGCCGTCGAGTACGCTTTTGAGTACCCGGTAATCGCCCTCGCCCGCCTCGAACGACAGGTCATCGCAAAACAGCACGAAGCGCTGAGGCAGCCGGGCAATCTGTTCGACCACCCGGGGCAGGTCCGCCAGGTGATCGCGCTCGATCTCGATCAGGCGCAGACCGCCTTTGGCGTGCTCGGCCAACAACGCCCGCACCAGCGACGACTTGCCGGTACCTCGCGAACCCCAGAGCAATGCATGGTTGGCAGGCATGCCATCGAGAAATTGCCGGGTGTTGCGGTTCAACTGCTCCAGCTGTTTGTCCACGCCGATCAGGTCGGACAAACGCATGTCCAGGCTGACCTCGAGCGGCAATAGAAAACCGCTGCGCCCTTCACGTTGCCAACGCGCGGCCAGGCAGTGCGTCCAGTCGATGGCGGTGCGCTGCGCAGGCAGTAGAGGCTCGATACGAGCCAGAACCGCATCGGCGCGTTCAAGAAAGGCATTCAATCGAGAGTCCACGACTTCTCCTCAGGCTCGTTCACAGTAATGATGGGGACAGAAAAGTAAAAACAGCGCGCTATGCCGGA
The DNA here is from genome assembly GCF_058789115.1 of Pseudomonas sp. FW300-N1A1. NCBI lineage: Bacteria > Pseudomonadati > Pseudomonadota > Gammaproteobacteria > Pseudomonadales > Pseudomonadaceae > Pseudomonas > Pseudomonas sp. FW300-N1A1. The sequence continues at coordinate 282,681 of NZ_JBYTBK010000001.1, forward strand.
GCATTCGGGATAATGGCGCACCCGACAGACCGCCCGAAACCCGGCAATGATCAGCTATGCTTCGCCCAGAAGGGAAACGAAAGTGGTTCAGCACCCCATGGATATCAAATTCACCAACCGCCTGTCTTACAAACAAGCCAGGCTTACCGTGCTGGTTGGTTTCGTTCTCGGCATGCTGCTGAGCCTGCTGCAAATAGGCATCGATTATGCCAGTGAAGACGCCTCCATCAATCGGGAAATCCTGTCGCTGCTGGAAATCAGCCATAGCCCCGCCTCACGGATCGCCTACAACATCGATGCCGAACTGGCTCAGGAGCTGACGCTCGGCCTGTTGCGTTCGCCGGCCGTGATCGGTGCGCAACTGATAGACAACAACAATACTGTGCTGGCCAACGTAGAGCGACCGCGCTCACAAAACGCCTACCGGGTGATCAGTGACTTCCTGTTTGGCGCCAATCGCCAATTCAAGGAACGCCTGTTCCTCGAACACTTGCCCAACGAATCCCTGGGCACCCTGCTACTGGAGGTCGACACTTACACCTTCGGCACCCGCTTTCTGAATCGAGCTGGAGTCACCTTGCTCAACGGTTTTTTCCGTAGCCTGATACTCAGCGGGATTCTCTTGGCATTGTTCTACGTCATGCTCACCCAGCCGCTGGTCCGGGTCATTCGCGAGCTGAGCCGGCGAGATCCACGCAGCGCGGACCAGCCGCCGCTGGACTGTCCCGCAGACCATGAAAATGACGAAATCGGCGTACTGGTCAAGGTCGCCAACCAACACATCGAGACCATGGCCATTGAAATCCAGCAGCGACGCGCCGCGGAAAACCGCCTGACCGACTACCTCGGCCAGCTGGAGCATATCGTCTCCTCGCGTACCTCCGAGCTGAAAGCCATCAACACCCGCCTGACGTCAACCAATGGGGAACTGGAAGTCGCGCGACAGACCGCACTGGACATGGCTCAGGCACGCTCGGATTTTCTCGCCAACATGAGCCATGAAATCCGCACACCGCTCAATGGCCTGCTGGGAATGATCGCGCTGTCACTGGACAGCCCATTGAATGCCGAACAGCGCCAGCAACTGTCGATTGCCCATGACTCCGGCAAAGTACTGGTGGAACTGCTGAACGATATCCTGGACTTGTCGAAATTCGACGCCGGACAACTTGAACTCGAGCATATTCCCTTCGACCTCGGCTCACTGATCGAAGACACGGCCAACCTGTTGTCACAGAATGCGGCACCCAGCGTCGAACTGACATGCCTGATTGATCCGCAGTTTCCCTCCCTGGTGCTGGGTGATCCGACGCGGGTTCGCCAGATCGTCAGCAACCTGCTGTCGAACGCCCTCAAGTTCACACGCTTCGGACGGGTGGATGTGCGCTTGAGCACCCTTGACGATGGCGTGCGAATCGAAGTGTGCGATACCGGCATCGGCATCGCGCAAGAGGCCCAGGTCAAGATTTTCCAACCCTTTACCCAGGCCGGTGCCGGTATCACCCGTCAGTTCGGTGGCACCGGGCTGGGATTGGCCCTGACTTTCAACCTCTGCAATGCCATGCAGGGTCGTCTGAGCATCAGCTCGGAATCCGGGTTCGGCAGCCAGTTCTGTGCCGACCTTCCGCTCCCCACACACGCTCCCGCCACCCCTCACGCCCCACTGACAGGCAAGGTCCTGGCCATTACATCGGCCGGCAGCGGCCTGGCCGAATTGCTGCGCAACCTGCTTCCCGGCTGGGGGCTTGCCTATGAACAGCGCACGATTGACGATCCATTGACCCGCTACAATCCCGACCTGTTGATCACCGATTGCCCCGAGTGCCTGTTTCGCTTCCGACCGGCGTTCGATGCTCCCATCCTGCTGGTCACCGCCTACGGCAATTTCATGCCAGGCGAGGAAACCGACTCCCTGGCTCCCCTGCAACAACTCGCTCGCCCCCTGGCCCGCAAAGCGCTCTACCACACACTGCGCCGCGCCTTGCGAGCTGACATGTCCTTGGTCAGCGACACGCCGACACAAGGCCTTTCACCCCGGCAGCGAGCGCGAATCCTGTTGGTGGAGGACAACCCGGTCAATCAGCTCGTGGCCAAAGGCATGCTCAGCAAGCTGGGCAGCGACGTGACGGTCGCCGCCCACGGGGCCGAGGCCCTCGATCAGCTGGAACTGAACCGCTTCGACCTGGTGCTCATGGACTGCAACATGCCGGTGATGGACGGCTATGAAGCCAGCCGGCACATCCGTCGCAGCGGTCGCTGGCCGGACCTGCCGATCGTCGCCCTGACCGCCAATGCCATGCCCGAGGAACGTGAACGCTGTCGGGCGGCAGGCATGAACGACTACCTGGCCAAGCCCTTTCGTCGTGAAGAACTGGCCGCCCTGCTGGACCTGTGGGCACCCGCTACGAAAGTGCCTTGATCTGCCCCAGCAACTGATCAAGGCCTGCCCGCAACTCACTCAAGCGTTGCAGGTCGACGCCGCTGTCGCACAACAGCCGCGCCTTGAGTGGCCCGACCTGCTCACGCAGGGAAACACCGGCCTGCGACAGACTCAAGTGCACCTCGCGCTCATCGCGCGCCGAGCGCTGGCGCTGGACCAACTGCATCTGCTCCAGTCGCTTGAGCAACGGCGTCAGCGTCCCGGAGTCCAGCGACAAACGTTCGCCCAGGGCCTTGACGGTCGGCTGTTCGGGGGCGCACTGCTGCCACTCCCACAACACCAGCATCACCAGGTATTGCGGGTAAGTCAGCCCCAGTTGATCGAGCATCGGCTTGTAGCCACGGATCACCGCCCGCGACGCGGCGTACAGTTTGAAGCAGAGCTGGCTGTCGAGCTCCAGCGAATCGGCTGACAGGTCGTTCATTTAAGCAGGGCTTCAATCTCGCGGGTCAGATCCTGCGGCTTGGTCGCGGGGGCGAAACGCTTGACCAGCTTGCCGTCCTGACCGATCAGGAACTTGGTGAAGTTCCATTTGATCCCCTGAGAGCCCAGCACACCCGGTGCGCGCTTCTTCAGCTGGACAAACAACGGATGAGCATCACTGCCGTTGACGTCGATCTTTTTGAACAGCGGGAAACTCACACCAAAGTTCAACTCACAGAACTCGGAAATGGCGCTCTCATCGCCCGGCTCCTGCTTGCCGAACTGATTGCACGGAAAACCGAGCACCACCAGCCCCTGGTCCTTATAGGTCTTCCACAACGCCTCCAGACCTTTGTATTGCGGGGTGAAACCGCACTCACTGGCGGTATTGACCACCAGCACCGCTTTGCCGGCGTAGTCGGCCAAGGTCTTTTGCTCACCTTTAATGGTGGTGCATGGAATGTTCAGCAGGTTGTCGCTCATGGCGCGGTGCTCCTTGATCCAAAGGTTGGACAAGAGACAAACATAGCGAGCAATTAGATTGCACGCAATTTAATTACCTGGATACCGACCAACTGCACCGGGGTCGGGCGCGCCAACGAAGGCATGCGTGACATCGCCTTCGTCGACAATGGATCGTCGCCCGGCCCCTCCCATGCTACTGGCGAGGGACCAGGTCCAGGCACACTGAATTGATGCAGTAGCGCAAGCCGGTCGGCGGCGGGCCATCCGGGAACACGTGCCCCAGGTGCGCATCACATTTGGCGCACACTACTTCGGTGCGGATCATGCCATGGCTGACATCGCGGATCTCGACCATGGCGCTTGCGCCGATCGGCTGATAAAAACTCGGCCAGCCGCAACCGGAGTCGAACTTGGCCTTCGCGTCGAACAACGGCTCGCTGCAACAGATGCAGTGGTAAACACCGTCGATTTTAGTGCCGTTGTACTTGCCCGAGAACGGTCGTTCGGTGCCCTTCAGACGGCAAACGTTGTACTGGTCCGGGTCGAGCATCGCACGCCATTCGTCCAGGGTTTTTTCCAGCTTTTCCATCGTTACACCTCGGCATTTGAAAAAGCCCGATCTGTACCTTTTCCACGGATCGGGTGGCACGTATGATTGCGCCTCATTTGACGCCAGTCTGGCAGCCGCGTTACACGCACTCAAACGGATTTTGCTGCGCGCAACCCGGGGGCCAGGCTGGTGTGAGAACGCAGGATTCCCAGTACGGTAGTTCATACGACGTCTGGATCGTTCATTTTCGGGAACACATCGCCATGCAGGTCAGCAAATCGAACAAGCTCGCCAACGTCTGTTATGACATTCGCGGCCCAGTGCTCAAGCACGCCAAACGCCTGGAAGAGGAAGGCCATCGCATCCTCAAGCTGAACATCGGCAACCCGGCACCCTTTGGTTTCGAAGCACCCGATGAAATCCTCCAGGACGTGATCCGCAACCTGCCGACCGCCCAGGGCTACAGCGACTCCAAAGGCCTGTTCAGTGCGCGCAAGGCCGTCATGCAGTACTACCAGCAAAAGCAGGTGGAAGGTGTCGGCATCGAAGACATCTACCTGGGCAACGGCGTTTCCGAGCTGATCGTGATGTCGATGCAGGCCCTGCTCAACAACGGTGACGAAGTGCTGGTCCCGGCACCGGACTATCCGCTGTGGACCGCCGCCGTCAGCCTGTCGGGCGGCAACCCGGTGCATTACCTGTGCGACGAGCAAGCCAACTGGTTCCCGGACCTGGCCGACATCAAGGCCAAGATCACCCCCAATACCAAAGCGCTGGTCATCATCAACCCGAACAACCCGACTGGCGCGGTGTATTCCCGTGAAGTCCTGCTGGGTATGCTGGAACTGGCACGCCAGCACAACCTGGTGGTGTTCTCCGACGAGATCTACGACAAGATCCTGTACGACGACGCCGTGCACATCTGCACCGCCTCGCTCGCACCGGACCTGCTGTGCCTGACGTTCAACGGCCTGTCCAAATCCTACCGGGTGGCGGGCTTCCGCTCCGGCTGGATCGCCATTTCCGGCCCCAAGCACCACGCCCAGAGCTACATCGAGGGCATCGACATGCTGGCCAACATGCGCCTGTGTGCCAACGTGCCGAGCCAGCACGCGATCCAGACCGCCCTGGGCGGCTACCAGAGCATCAATGACCTGGTACTGCCGCCTGGCCGCCTGCTGGAACAACGCAACCGCACCTGGGAACTGCTCAACGACATTCCGGGCGTCAGTTGCGTCAAGCCGATGGGTGCGCTCTACGCCTTCCCGCGGATCGACCCGAAAGTCTGCCCGATCCACAACGACGAAAAATTCGTGCTCGACCTGCTGCTCTCGGAAAAACTGCTGGTGGTCCAGGGCACGGCGTTCAACTGGCCATGGCCAGATCACTTCCGTGTCGTGACCCTGCCACGGGTGGATGACCTGGACATGGCCATCGGCCGAATCGGCAACTTCCTGAAGTCCTATCGTCAATAAGCCCTGCAACGCCGAGGGTCATTCCAGTGCCCTCGGCGATCAACTCAGCAACAGATTAAATATTCTTCATCGCGACCGCGCCTCGATTGCTCGCGCAGACGCCTGAGCGCGCGTTACACCCAATGATGGCGGTACTTGCGATAGTCATTAGCCGCCGGATAGGGGGTCGAATGAAATCAGAATTGCCCTGCGACGAACTGGAATCTGGCTGTAGGACACAGTTTGAAATAGTCACCCGGTTGAATAGCCCGGTGCATCACCTTATATACCCCGCAGTACGCTACATCTTTAGCATGAGGAGATTTCTACAACCATGATGCGCATTCTGCTGTTTTTGGCCACTAACCTGGCGGTCGTGCTGATTGCCAGCATCACCCTGAGCCTTTTCGGCTTCAACGGGTTCATGGCGGCCAACGGGGTTGATCTCAACCTCAATCAGCTGCTGATCTTCTGTGCGGTCTTTGGTTTCGCCGGCTCGCTGTTCTCGCTGTTCATCTCCAAGTGGATGGCGAAGATGAGCACCAGCACTCAAATCATCAGCCAGCCGCGCACTCGCCATGAACAATGGCTGCTGCAAACCGTTGAAGAACTGTCCCGCGAAGCCGGTATCAAGATGCCCGAAGTCGGGATTTTCCCGGCCTACGAGGCAAATGCCTTCGCCACCGGCTGGAACAAGAACGACGCACTGGTCGCGGTCAGCCAGGGTTTGCTCGAGCGTTTCTCGCCCGATGAAGTGAAAGCGGTTCTGGCGCACGAAATCGGTCACGTCGCCAATGGCGACATGGTGACACTGGCCCTGATCCAAGGGGTCGTGAACACCTTCGTGATGTTCTTCGCGCGGATCATCGGCAACTTTGTCGACAAGGTGATCTTCAAGAACGAAGAAGGCCAGGGTATCGCCTACTACGTGGCGACCATCTTCGCCGAACTGGTACTGGGCATCCTGGCCAGCTCCATCGTCATGTGGTTCTCGCGCAAGCGCGAATTCCGGGCAGACGAGGCCGGTGCCCGTCTGGCCGGCACCAGCGCAATGATCGGTGCCCTGCAACGCCTGCGTTCGGAACAAGGCCTGCCGGTGCACATGCCGGACACCTTGAACGCCTTTGGCATCAACGGTGGCATCAAACAGGGGCTGGCTCGCATGTTCATGAGCCACCCGCCGCTGGAAGAGCGCATTGACGCACTGCGTCGTCGCGGCTAAGTGTCACGGCAGTGAAAAAGGGCGACCACGGTCGCCCTTTTTTGTGCCCGCCCGCTTCAGGCGCCTGCCGTGACCAGGCGGTAAACTCGCTCATCAAGGCGCGTGACACCGCCCTGAAGGAACTTCCAGCTCTCACCCAGGATATCCCGCACCTCAAGAACTTCGAGCCGCCAGCGATCACTGAACAACGCCTGGACCTCATCATCCTTTACCGCAAAGGGTGGACCCGCTAACTGCGCCTGGTCATAGTCCAGGGTAATCAGCAGCCCCTCACCGCCAGCAGGCACTATCCGCATCAAGTGGGCGACGTACTGCTCACGCATCGAGGGTGGCAAGGCAATCAATGCCGCCCGGTCATAAAGCGCCGCGCAATCCGCCACATCGGCTGCTGTCAGCGCGAAAAAATCACCACACCACAACGCGATCGGCCCCGCCTCATAGACCTTGAACACGCCGTGCTCGGTAATCCGCGGCGTCAGTTGTTGCTCCGCGAAGAAGTCCTCCACTGCCTTTTCCGACAGCTCGACGCCCAACACCCGATAGCCCTGCCCTGCCAACCACACAAGGTCCAGACTTTTCCCACAAAGCGGCACCAGCACCCGCGCCTCGTCCTTAAGGTCCAGCTGCGGCCAGTAGCGCTGCAGATAAGGATTCACATCAGCCTGGTGGAAACCAATCTGATTGAGCGCCCAGCGCTTTTGCCAAAACTCCGGCTGCATAAATCACCCTGAAAATTCGATCAATTTGCGCTAAAACTTATATTAGATTTAGATCATTGATCTGACTGAAGATGAGGCCATCTTAACGCCCAGGACACTCTTCATGCTCCCCAGCCTGTTTATCTCCCACGGCTCCCCCATGCTGGCACTGGAGCCGGGTGCCAGCGGCCCGGCATTGGCCCGCCTGGCAGCCGAGCTACCGACACCCAGCGCCATCGTGATCGTTTCCGCGCACTGGGAAAGCCAGGACCTGCGCGTCAGCAGTGGCGAACACCCGCGCACCTGGCACGATTTCGGCGGTTTTCCCGCTGCGCTGTTCGCGGTGCAATACCCCGCACCTGGCCAGCCAGCGCTCGCGGCACAGGTTGCCGACCGACTCAAGGCCGATGGCCTGCCCGCGCAACTCGACAGCAAACGCCCGTTCGACCACGGCGTCTGGGTGCCTCTGTCACTGATGTACCCCCGCGCCGACATTCCCGTGGTGCAAGTCTCGCTTCCCAGCCGCCTTGGCCCAGCCCTGCAAACCCGCGTCGGCCAGGTGTTGTCGAGTCTGCGCGAACAAGGCGTGCTGCTGATCGGTTCCGGCAGCATCACCCACAACCTGCAGGAACTGGATTGGCATGCCGGCCCCGAGAGCGTCGAACCCTGGGCCAAGGTATTCAGGGACTGGATGATCGAAAAGCTCGCCGCCAACGACGAAGCCGCGCTGCACGACTATCGCCAACAAGCACCGCACGCAGTCCGCAGCCATCCCAGCGACGAACACTTGTTGCCGCTGTACTTTGCCCGTGGCGCCGGCGGCGACTTCAGCATCGCCCACCAGGGATTCACCCTGGGCGCCCTCGGCATGGACATTTACCGCTTCGGCTAACGGCAGGCAAAAAAAATCCCCGAACCAGTCGGGGATTTTTTCATGAAGGATCAATCAGCTCGAGAGCGGATCAATCTTCGCGATAGCGACGCAGCTTCAACTGCTTACCGGCAACGCGAGTGTCCTTCAGCTTGGTCAGCAGACGCTCCAGACCATCTTCCGGCAGCTCAACGAGGCTGAAGCTGTCACGCACCTGGATGCGACCGATTGCTTCGCGAGCCAGACCACCCTCATTGAGGATAGCGCCCAGCAGGTTCTTGGCAGCGATACCATCACGCGCACCCAGCGCGGTACGGCAACGAGCACGACCTTCGGCCAATGGAACCGGAGCACGACGCTCACGATCACCACGGTCCGGACGATCACCGGTACGCTCTGGACGATCGCCACGCGGTGCGTTGTTCGGCACCAGTGGACGTTCTTTCTCGATCGCGGCCAGGGTCAGCGCTTGAGCGTTGGTTGCCTTGCGCAGCAGGGCTGCGGCCAGGGCACGCGGGGTGCAACCGATGTCGGCAGTCAGACGATCCAGCAGATCACCGTGAGTCGACTCAGCATCAGCCACCAGCGGCGACAGGCTGTTGGTCAGTTTCTTGATGCGCGCATCCAGAACAGCTTGAGCGTCCGGCAGGCGAACTTCAGCAACTTTCTGACCGGTTACACGCTCGATCACTTGCAGCATGCGGCGCTCACGAGGAGTCACCAGCAGCAGCGCACGACCTTCGCGACCGGCACGGCCAGTACGGCCGATACGGTGAACGTAGGATTCCGGGTCGTACGGCATGTCAACGTTGAACACGTGAGTGATGCGCGGTACGTCCAGGCCACGAGCGGCAACGTCGGTCGCCACAACGATGTCCAGACGGCCATCCTTGAGGGAGTCGATCACACGCTCACGCTGGTTCTGGGCAATGTCACCGTTCAGCGCAGCGGCTTTGTAGCCTTTGGCTTCCAGGGCGCTGGCCAGGTCCAGGGTCGCTTGCTTGGTACGCACGAACATGATCAGTGCGTCGAAGTCTTCGACTTCCAGCAGGCTCAATACAGCCGAGGTCTTCTGGTCAGCGTGAACCAACAGGTGAGCCTGTTCGATCGCGGTAACGGTCTGAGTCTTGGTCTGGATCTTCACGTGCTGCGGATCGCGCAAATGGCGCTCGGCGATAGCACGGATCGACTGCGGCAGGGTAGCCGAGAACAACACGGTCTGACGGGTTGCAGGCAAGGCCTTGAAGATAACTTCGAGGTCGTCCATGAAACCCAGTTTAAGCATTTCGTCCGCTTCGTCGAGAACCAGGTGGTTCACGGTAGCCAGGACTTTTTCGTCACGACGCAGGTGGTCGCACAGACGACCCGGAGTGGCGACAACGATCTGTGCGCCATTACGGATTGCTTTCAGTTGCGGGCCCATCGGCGCGCCGCCGTAAACGGCCACAACGGTAACGCCCGGCATTTGCTTGGCGTAGGTTTCGAAAGCGGTTGCTACTTGCAGCGCCAACTCACGGGTTGGCGCCAGGATCAGGGCTTGCGGTTCGCGCTTTGCAGGATCGATGCGATGCAGGATCGGCAGGGCGAACGCAGCGGTTTTACCCGTACCGGTTTGCGCCTGACCAATCATGTCGTGACCGGCCATGATGATCGGGATCGATTGCTGCTGAATAGCCGAAGGCTCTTCGTAGCCGGTCGCGATGACGGCTGCAAGAATATTCGGATTAAGATTAAAAGCGGCGAAGCCGCCGGTTTCCTGGGTCATGGGTCTGCCTCTAAGTGCATCCGCAAAGACCCATGCTCCAAAGCTGCGCGTGCCGTGTTGAGACTCAAGAGTCGCCCTGGCAGCTTTGTCGGCGGGGATTTGCGAAAACGAATGAATGAAAAGAATCGTCAAGGAAGAGTCCGCTGTGCGGACGTGCAGCCGAAGCTGACTTCGGGGAATTGCGCTACCTAAACGCGGCCCGGCTAAAGGCCGGCGCGCACTATACCGGAATTTGCTAAAAAAGGGAGCTTTTTTTATCGCAAAAGCCCCATGAACGCAGGAGTGTCACAGGTTTTGCGGATAATCGCGTCACGGTCTATTTTTCAAAGGCCCGGCCCTGCTGGTCACGACGCTTAAACGGTTCATCTTTCAGGCTGCAGCCTACCGCCTGATCCCCCCCTTTCCCGCCCGAGGACGTACTCCATGAATCAACCTGATTGCAGTCGTGTCAGCCGTGAGCGGCGCGGTCATGTCCTGTTGATAGGGCTGGACCGGGTGGCCAAGCGCAACGCGTTCGACCTTGAACTGCTGAACGCCCTGAGCCTGGCCTATGGTGAATTCGAGGCCGACAGCGAGGCGCGGGTCGCGGTGGTGTTTGCCCACGGCGAGCACTTTACGGCCGGACTGGACCTGATGAGTGCCAGCGCCACATTGACCGGAAGCTGGAAAGTTCCGACCGGCGGTTGCGATCCCTGGGGTATTTTCATCGGGCCCAGGGTCAGCAAGCCGGTGATTGTTGCGGCGCAGGGTTATTGCCTGACCATCGGTATCGAACTGATGCTGGCGGCCGATATCAACCTGTGCGCCAGCAATACGCGCTTTGCGCAGATGGAAGTGCAGCGCGGCATCTTCCCCTTTGGCGGTGCCACCTTGCGCCTGCATCGGGTGGCCGGATGGGGCAACGCCATGCGCTGGTTGCTGACGGGCGACGAATTCGATGCCCACGAAGCGCTGCGCCTAGGGCTGGTGCAAGAGGTCATGGCCAGCGAAGACCTGTTGCCCCGCGCCATTGAGCTGGCAGAGCGCATTGCCCGCCAGGCACCGCTGGGCGTCCAGGCCACCTTGCAGTCGGCGCGCCAGGCCCACCAGGAAGGTGAAGCGGCGGCGGCGCTCAGCCTGCCGGCGCTGGCCAGGAAGCTACTGAACAGTGAAGACGCAAAGGAAGGCATACGATCGCTGGTCGAGAAGCGCCCCGGTAACTTCAAAGGGGTTTAGCGTGGCAGTTGCCAGTCAGAGTGCTGTCGCACGCTTGCTCGCGACAGCACTCACAAGCCACTCAGGTCGCCGGGCGAATACATTTGATCAACGACTGCAACGAGTAACCCAGGCGCGGCGCCAGGACTTCGGCGCGGGCCGTCAGCCCTTGCATGTCCAGTGCCTGGTCAAGGTCGGACGGCACGAGCAGGATCACGTTGCCCTCCTTCACTGGCAATTCCCAGTAATGCCGGTGATAAAGCCCGCGCAGCAGCGCAGCGCCCAAGGGCTTGCCGTCATCGGTGGCCCACTGGTTGATCACCAGCCAGCCGCCCGGATTGAGGCGCTTCTGGCAGTTTTCCAGAAAGCCCCAGGCCAGGTGCCCGACACCCGGCCCGACATCGGTGTAGAGGTCGACAAAAATCAGGTCGGCCGACTCGGCCGTTTCCAGCAGCTCAAGCGCATCGCCGATACGAATGTACAGACGGGGATCGTCATCCAGCCCCAGGTATTCGATCGCCAGGCGCGGCACGTCCGGGCGCAGCTCAATGGCCTCGACGTCTTCCAGCGGCAGGAACTTCAGGCACGCCTGGGTCAGCGTACCGGCCCCCAACCCAAGAAACAGCGCGCTTTCCGGCTGCTCATGGCACAGGGCACCAATCAGCATGGCGCGGGTGTAATCATATTCGAGCCAGCTTGGATCAGCCGTGAACACGCAGCTCTGCTCGATCGCATCGCCAAATTCGAGAAAACGATAATCCGCCACTTCCAGCACCCGGATCATGCCGAATTCATCATGCACCTCGGCGAGCAGATGCTCGACGCGCTCCTCAGTCATTTCATCTCCTGGTCGTTATCGGACGGATCCCCGGCAACGCAATCATTCATTGCGCTCAGCGCGGCAAAGGCGCGATTGTCCGCCAAGCTTCGGGAACAGGTCACGCACTAATTACTGATAACATGAGGTCCCGAGCGTAAACACTAGAGACCGTGATGAGCCAACCCTGGAGTCCTGACAGCTGGCGCGCCCTGCCGATCCAGCAACAACCCCACTACCCTGACGCGGCGCATTTGCAGGCCGTCGAGCAAAGCCTGGCCAGTTATCCGCCCTTGGTGTTTGCCGGTGAGGCCCGGGAGTTGCGTCGTCAGTTCGCCGAAGTCACCCAAGGGCGGGCATTCTTGTTGCAGGGCGGTGATTGTGCGGAGAGCTTTGCCGAGTTTTCGGCAGCGAAGATCCGCGACACCTTCAAGGTCTTGCTGCAAATGGCGATCGTCATGACCTTCGCCGCCGGTTGCCCAGTGGTCAAGGTCGGGCGCATGGCCGGACAATTCGCCAAGCCGCGCTCGGCCAATGACGAAACCATCAACGGCATTACCCTGCCGGCCTACCGTGGCGACATCGTCAATGGCATCGGCTTCGACGCAAAGAGCCGCGTGCCGGACCCGGAACGCCTGTTGCAGTCCTACCACCAGTCCACCGCCACCCTGAACCTGCTGCGCGCCTTTGCCCAGGGCGGCTTTGCCGACCTGCATCAAGTGCACAAATGGAACCTGGACTTCATCGCCAACTCAGCGTTGGCCGAGAAATACAGTCACTTGGCCGACCGCATCGATGAAACCCTGGCCTTCATGCGCGCCTGCGGCATGGACAGCTCGCCGCAATTGCGCGAAACCAGTTTTTTCACCGCTCATGAAGCGTTGTTGCTCAACTACGAAGAAGCCTTTGTACGCCGTGACAGCCTGACCAACGACTATTACGACTGTTCGGCCCACATGTTGTGGATCGGCGACCGCACCCGCCAGCTCGACGGTGCCCATGTCGAATTCCTGCGCGGGGTGAACAACCCGATCGGGGTCAAGGTCGGCCCAAGCATGAACACCGACGATCTGATTCGCCTGATCGATGTGCTTAACCCGGACAACGACCCGGGTCGCCTGAACCTGATCGCCCGCATGGGCGCGAACAAGGTCGGCGACCATCTCCCGTCGTTGATCCGCGCCGTGGAGCGCGAGGGCAAGAAAGTGCTCTGGAGCTGCGACCCGATGCACGGCAACACCATCAAGGCCAGCAGCGGTTACAAGACTCGGGACTTTGCGCAGATCCTCGGCGAGGTGAAACAGTTCTTCCAGGTTCACGAAGCAGAAGGCACCTACGCCGGTGGCATTCACATCGAGATGACCGGGCAGAACGTCACCGAATGCATCGGCGGCGCACGACCGATCACCGAAGATGGTTTGTCGGATCGCTACCACACCCACTGCGATCCACGGATGAATGCCGATCAGTCGCTGGAGTTGGCGTTCCTGATTGCTGAAACCCTGAAGCAGGTTCGGCGCTGAGTCAGGCGATCCCGGGGTGACTGATTCGCCGCGAGCGCCGGATCAGTCATCGCCCATTCCTGCCAACGCCACCCGCAACCGCGCCGCACTGGCGCGCGGGCAACTGAGCTGAATCCGCGCCAGCCCCAGCCAATTCGCCAGCTGCCTCAGGTGCAGTGCCAACGCCTGCATCCCCTCCTCGTCCAGTCCTTGCTGCTCTTCATGGACCCCATGCACCGCCAGGCAGCCGAATGCCCGCTCTGCCCGAAGATCAACCCGCGCGGCAATCCGCTCACGATGCAGGAACGGCAGCACGTAATAGCCATAAACTCGCTTGGCTGGCGGCGTGTAGATTTCCAGCCGATAGCGAAAATCGAACAACCGCTCGGTTCGACTGCGCTCCCAGATCAACGAATCAAACGGCGACAGCAATGCGCTGGCAACCACAGTGCGCGGCACCGAAGGATCGGGCAGGCAATAGGCCGGTTGCTTCCAGCCCTGCACCTGGCACACCTGCAACTGGCCATTCTCGACCAGTTCAGCCAGCGCATGCCGACACGGCGCCAACTCCAGGCGAAAATAGTCGCGCAAGTCCTTTTCCGTACTGACACCCAAGGCGCTGGCTGCGCGCAACAACAGCCCCTTCTGGGCTTCAGCTTCCTCGAGCAAGGGGTGTTGCAGGATCTGCGCGGGAATGACCCGCTCCGGTAAATCATAAAGACGCTCAAACCCCCGGCGCCCCGCCACTGTCACCTCACCGGCGGCGAACAACCATTCCAGCGCGTGCTTCTCGGCACTCCAGTCCCACCAGGGGCCAGCTCGTTCCTGACGAGTGGACAGACTGCCTGCACCGAGCGCCCCGCGCTCCTCAACCAGGGCCAGCACTCTACGAATGGTCGCCTGTTGCTCCCGGCCAAAGACCGCCAGTTGCTGATAAATGCCCTGCCCTTGCGCTGCCCGTTGCATGCGCCAGCGCATCAGGGGATACATCGATAACGGCAGCAAGGATGCCTCATGCCCCCAATACTCGAACAACGTCCGGCGCCGCCCCTGACCCCAGGCGGCCTGGTCAAGCAAGTCGGTTGGGTAATGGCCCAGGCGAGAGAACAAGGGAAGGTAGTGCGAGCGCACCAGGGCGTTGACCGAATCGATCTGCAACACACCCAGTCGCTCGATCAACCGATTCAGCGGGGTCGACTTGAGCGCCGCCGATGGCTGGCGCCCGGAGAACCCTTGGGCAGTCAGCGCCAGGCGCCGGGCCTGACTCAAGGAAAAGCAGAGGGAACCTGTCATTCGATAACTCGTGATGAAGGCTCCCTCCACCTTAGTGCCAGGATGACAAAATGCCAATGAACCCGGTCATCGTTTCAACGGATCATCCCAGAAAGGACGAGCATACTCCTTGAGCACGTCCACCCGGCTCAGGCCTATGTCCCGCAGCTGGCCATCACTCAAGCGAGCCAGCTCGGCACGATCCTGGCTCAGCTGTCGCCAGCGACTCAACTGCGCCACTGCCTTGCACAGGCGTTGACTGGAGGCATCCAGCGTCGATCGCAGTGCCCAGGCTCCCACACTCATTAATTTGCGCTGTCGTTCCATGACGGTGCTCCTCAAAATTGAGGGCGCAGTCTTGTACAGTTGCCGAAACGGGCCTAGCGAATGTCTATGACCGTCTGTTTCCCGATCGCCACAAGCCCCACCGCAAGGGCTTTCGCACGGTGCGATGAAGCTGTGACCGAACATATCAACAGACGCTTGCGGTTATTTACCCAGACCCATGGGGTCTTCCCAGAAGTGCCGTTCGGATTCCTGTTCGACATCCGCCCGGCTCAAGCCGATATCCTTCAGGGCCTCATCGCTCAGGCTGGCCAACAGCGTGCGCTCACGGTAGAGCTGATGCCAACGGGTGAGTTTGTCCAGCAGGTGGTGCAGGGAGAAGCCATGGTGTGAAAAATGGTCCAGCTGCACGTAGCCTTTTTGACCTTTCATCGTCTTGCCCTCAGTTGTGGATGGCTCAAGTCTCGCGCCAGGACTAAGATCAATCCAACGAATGTTTCTAATGAAACACATCTCGGAGATTGATCAATTGGCCTACCCCAGTATCGATACCGACGTCCTGCGCACCTTCGTTGCCATCGCCGACCAAGGCGGGTTCACCCGTGCCGGCGAGCTGGTCAACCGCACGCAATCGGCGGTGAGCATGCAGATGAAGCGCCTGGAAGAAGACGTATTGCAGCGCCAGCTGTTTCAGCGAGACGGCCGCCAAGTGAAACTGACCGCCGAGGGCCAGGTGCTACTGGGATACGCCCGGCGCATCCTGAAACTGCACAGCGAAGTGTTCAATACCTTGCGCGAGCCGCACATGGTCGGCACCGTGCGCATCGGCACGCCTGATGACTATGTGATGCGGTTTTTGCCCGGCATTCTTTCTCGCTTTGCCCAGTCCTACCCACTGATCCAGATCGAAGTGCATTGCGAGTCGTCCAAACAGCTCCTGCTGCGCCAGGACCTCGATCTGTCGATCGTGACCCGCGAACCCGGCAGCGAGATTGGCCAATTGCTGCGCACGGAGCGCTTCGTCTGGGCCCAGGCGCAGTGCTACAACCCCATCGAACAAACCCCCTTGCCGCTGGCGATGTTCAACAGTGATTGCTTCTGCCGTCTCTGGGCCTGTAATGCGTTGGACGCTTCCGGCCGCGAGTACCGGATCGCCTACAACAGCTCGAGCCTGTCGGCGATCATGGCGGTGGTCAGCGCGGGTCTGGCGATCACCGCGCAACTGGAGAGCCTCATTCCTCAAGACATGCGCATCCTCGGCGAAGCGCAAGGGCTGCCCCTGCTACCCGAGGCCAGCATCATGCTGGTGCGCAACCTGCATCACCCTTCGCCGATCACCGAGTGCCTGGCGGAACACATTGTCGAGGGCTTCAAACTTTAAAGGCGAGCATCACCGCACACAGCACGAGAAAACCGCAAAACAGCCCGCGCAGCCATCGCTCCGGCAGGGCATGGGCGATCCTCACGCCCCAGCTGATGCTCAGCAAACCACCGAGCGCCATCGGCAGTGCGATGCTCCAGTTCACTTGCTGGTGAACCGCATAGGTCACCAGGGTCACGCCGGTACTGGGCAAGGCCAACGCCAGCGACAACCCTTGCGCGACCACCTGGGTAGTACCGAACAGGCTGGTGAGCACTGGTGTCGCCACTACCGCACCACCCACGCCGAACAACCCGCCCATGGCTCCCGAAGCTGCGCCCAGCACGCTCAGCCACGGCCAGCCGTAACGCATCTGCCCAGTGGCCGGTGCACTGGCCATGAACATGCGCAGCAGGTTGTACACCGACAAGGCCACCAGAAAGGCGACAAATCCGATGCGCATCACCTGGGCATCAATCCCGACCGCCCAGATCGAGCCGAGCCAGGCAAAGCAGAAGCCCATCGAGGCCAGCGGCACCGCATGGCGCAGTTCGATACGGTTGCGTTGGTGATAGCGCCACAGCGCCAGCATGACATTCGGCACCACCATCACCAGCGCGGTACCTTGCGCCAGCTGCTGGTTCAGCCCGAACAGCACACCGAGCGCCGGAATGGCGATCAAGCCACCGCCAATCCCGAACAAGCCACCCACGGTGCCAAGGGCGGCCCCCAGTACCAGATAGATCATTAATTCAATCACGGGCGATTTCCTCTCGCATCAGGCGATACATGCTACGCAGTCAGCACTGGCGGGGAAACGCACAGCAACGCACAATGGCTATGCCAACTTCGCACAAGCACAGCGCCATGAATCCGAATGCACTCACCGATCAGCTGGGTCTTTTTCTCGACGTACTGGAAACCGGCAGCTTTTCCGCCGCTTCTCGCCGACACCCGCTGACACCTTCGGCCGTGGCCAGGCGCATAGACAGCCTGGAGAACGCCCTCGGCAGCCAGTTGTTCGTGCGCAGCACCCACGCTGTACGCGCCACGCCCGCCGGGCTGGCGTTTGCCGAGCGGGCACGGCGGATCGTCAGCGAGTTGCGCCTGGCCCGCGCCGAGGCCGTGTCCTTGAGCAGCGCGCCGGAAGGCCTGATCCGGGTCGACGCGCCCGCAGCCTTCGGGCGACGCCATCTGGCACCGGTGATCGCCGATTTCCTGGGGCTGTACCCCGGACTGGACGTTCAGTTGCATTTGATCGACAGCTTCGTCGACATGCACGGCTCGAACCTGGGCAAGGTCGATCTGGTACTGCGCGCCGGGCAAATGGCAGACACACGCATGGTCGCCACCCCGCTGGCCTGCATGGTACGGATTGCCTGCGCCAGCCCGGCCTACCTCAAACGTCGCGGTACACCCCGCCATCCAGGGGAGCTGAATGACCACGATGGCCTCGACTGGGCAGGCCTGGCGCCGCCCTTCGCCTGGCGCTTCGAACTGGACGGGCAGTTGCAATTGCATCGCCCGCCACGCATTCGCCTGAGCGCCAACAATGCCGAAGCACTGCTCTACGGCGCCCTTGCCGGCCTGGGCATCGCCCACCTACCCACCTGGTTGTGCAGCGAATACCTGTTGCGCGGTGAGTTGCTGCCGCTGTTTTGCGAAGGCGGTTTGCCGAAACCGGAAAACACCGGCATCTACGCTTTACGCCTCGAGCAGCAGGCCAGTTCGCGCAGTCGCTTGTTGCTGGAATACCTCAAGAGCCGCTTCAGCCCAGTGCCCCCCTGGGATCTGGCACTGCAACGGGACTTCGGCCGGCTCTAGCTGAAAATTATCTGGCGCATTAAACACTCGCCCGCTAGATTCATGACGATCACCGATCAAGGCCAAGACATGACCCCTCCACGCAACACCCCGGACAACTGCGACAACCTGCTGCTGGATAACCAGCTGTGCTTTGCCCTGCACTCCACTTCGCTGCTGATGACCAAGGTCTACAAACCCCTGCTGCAAGCGCTTGGCCTGACCTATCCGCAATACCTGGCAATGATGGTGTTGTGGGAACGGGACGGGCTGACCGTCGGCGAAATCAGTCACCGCCTGCTGACCGACCCCGGTTCGCTGACGCCCTTGCTCAAGCGCCTGGAAGCAGAGGGCCTGCTGAGCCGCACTCGCAGTCGTGAAGATGAGCGGGTGGTCATCGTCGAACTCACCGAACAAGGCCGGGCGTTGCGAGACCAAGCCCGTGACATTCCGCCCTGCATTCTCGGCGCCAGCGGCCAGACCCTGGAGCAAATGCGCAAGCTGCAGGCCGATCTGCAGAACCTGCGCAGCCATCTGCAAGACAGCCTCTGACACCCCCGCTGCCTGGCAGCGGTCTAGCAGGCGAACACAGTCATGCGGTGCTCCTGATACACCGCCTGTACTGCCAAACCAGCCTCCCCCCCAAAAAACCGCGCAGATCGGTAGATACCATTTCGATCGAGTCAATCGAAAAAATATATTGCGCACAAAATATTTGAGCGATACATTTATTTGGCAATTATTTAGCGCGCAAACATTTAGCGCAAAAACGTAAACTCCGAAGAGGCTCATACCATGCAAACGCTCTATACCGCTGTTGCAACCGCTACCGGCGGCCGTGATGGCCGCGCCGTTTCCAGTGACAACATCCTCGACGTCAAACTCGCCACCCCGAAAGAACTGGGCGGAGCCGGCGGTGCTGCGACCAACCCTGAGCAACTGTTCGCTGCCGGTTATTCGGCGTGCTTCATCGGCGCACTGAAGTTCGTCGCCAGCCAGACCAAGCGCAAGATTCCCGATGACTCCTCGATCACTGCCCATGTCGGCATCGGTCAGATTCCTGGTGGCTTCGGCCTGGACATCGACCTGCATGTCAGCCTGCCAGGCCTGGAGCAGACCGATGCCCAAAACCTGGTCGATGCCGCGCACCAGGTCTGCCCTTACTCCAATGCCACTCGCGGCAACGTCGACGTTCGCCTGCACGTCACCGTCTGAGTGCTCGCACCGATCAGACGCGCACAAAAAAGCCCGACTCAATGGTCGGGCTTTTTCTTGCCTACAAGAACTGCGCTTATTTAGCGCGGCCTTTGTAAGAACCGCCTTCGCGGGTATCGATCTCGATCATGTCGCCGATTTCGATGAAGTCAGCAACCGACAGCTCGGTACCGTTCTTCAGTTTGGCAGGCTTCATCACCTTGCCGGAAGTGTCACCGCGAGCGGAACCTTCGGTGTAGTCAACCTGACGCACGATAGTGGTCGGCAGCTCTACGGAAACCAGACGGTCTTCGAAGAATACGGCTTCGCAAACGTCGGTCATGCCTTCTTCCACGAATGGCAGAACGCTTTCGATGTCTTCGGCGTTCAGCTCGTACATGGTGTAGTCAGTGGTGTCCATGAACGTGTAGGTGTCGCCGCTGATGAAGGACAGGGTCGCTTCTTTGCGGTCGAGGATCACGTCGTCCAGTTTGTCGTCAGCGCTGTAAACGATCTCGGTCTTGTAACCGGTCAGCAGGTTTTTCAGCTTGGTCTTCATGATCGCGCTGTTACGACCGGACTTGGTGAATTCAGCTTTCTGAACCAGCCAAGGGTCGTTTTCGAGACGGATCACCGTACCGGGTTTCAGTTCTTTACCAGTTTTCATTGCGAATATCCGAATTTGGATGGGATTTACAAAAATCTAGGCCGCGTATCATATCCAATTTAGGTAAAACTGCACCAGCGCCGCAGCAAGATCGGCCTGCAAAGCCTGTTCCAGACACCATGCCTGGGCGTGATTTTGCAGTTCTGGCCAGTGTTCCCGTGCCGCAACCCATGCCGGGGCCATTCCTTCACCCGTGTTCCACGCTCGCCATAACCCCTCTAGCGCCGTGCGCGCCGCGGGCGACAGGCGTTGGGTATAGAGCGCCAGAAAAGCTTCAAGCTTGTCGAGGTGGATGTCTTCTTCCTGCTGATAAATATGCCACAACATCGGACGAGCGGCCCACTGCGCCCGGATGAACGAGTCCTCTCCACGCACGGCGTTGAAATCACAGCTCCACAGCAGCAGGTCATACTGATCCTGCCGGACGAACGGCAGCACTTGCACGGTCAGGGCACCCCGTACCTCCCGGGCCCCGACCGACAATCCCTCGACACCCAGCCAGCGCGACACATCGCCGAGGATTCGTCCTTCGGGCACCAGCAGATGAGTGGCTTTTGCACCGGCCGCCATGACATCCAGCCAATCGGCCAGGCCAGCGTTCTCATATGCAAAGAGCGAGATCAGCTCTGCGCCTTCGGCACGCTCGACACCCAGCCCTTGCAAGAACGCCTGCCGGGCGTGCGGGTCGGCCTGGAATTGCTCGCGGCGCAGCAGTAGATCGCGCTCGCGCAGCAGGCCTCCAGTACCTGCCTGGAAGCCCGGGAAGAAAAAGTACTTTTGCACATGCTTGTGCTTCACCGACGGCAAGCCATGGCAACCGACGATCCAGTCCTCGGCACTCAGGTAATCCAGGTTCATCCACAGCGGGGTGGTTTCACGGGTCGCCATTGCCTCCATATAAGCACCGGGCAACTGACAGGCAAATGCCGCGATCACCACGTCGGCGGCATCCGTCGGCTGCCAGTGCGCCGGCCAATGACACACTTCGACGCCCTGCTGCCATTGCCGCGTCGCGTTGACGTCCAGCTCCGGACACAAGCGTTCGAACGCGCACAAGTCGTCGACCCAGAGGCGCACCGAACAATGATGCTCGGCCACCAGCTGTCGGGCCAGGCGCCAGGTCACGCCGATGTCGCCATAGTTGTCGACAACCGTGCAAAAAATATCCCAGTCGACTTTCATTCCGGGCTCCGTGGGGCAAAGACCTCAATTGTCCGCATAAATCGTCGCGCGCAGAAGTGCCAAGGTCGATTAATCTTCATGCGACAATCACCGATTGCCCGACACCCTCGCCAGGAGGCCGCCATGCCCTACCGTCCACCCGCTCGCCGCACGCTGGCCATCACATTCGATCCACGGCAATTGATTGTCAGCATCGCGTTGGGTCTGTGGCTGGGATTCCTGGCCATCGCATTGACCTGCTGGCTATTGTCGATGGTCTTGCCCGGCGAGCAACTGGCTCCCCTGGCCGAAGCGACCCGGCAACTGACGCAGCCCAAACCGTCGATGGTCGAACCGGCGCCCGCACTGTTCGAGCAGTACCAGGAAAACCTGCGCAAACAGACGCAGCAGCAGTCGCTCGATCAGGCACGCAACAACACCCGCAACCTGTCCAACCCCAAGTGCCAGTTCTGGCTGCAACAAGACCAGACGGCCCCCAGCGAAAAAAGCCGCGCCAACGTCCTGCAATTCTGCGATTGATCATGAATAAACAAACGGTTCACCAACTGATTCTGGAAAAGCTCTCAGCCGACCTCGAGAGTGCCCGGCGCGCGGCACAAACCGCTTACGAAACCGCCACCCATGAAGAAAACATAGCCGAAAACAAGTACGACACCCTGGGCCTGGAGGCGTCCTATCTGGCGGCAGGCCAGGCCAGGCGCGTGGAGGAAATTCGCCAGGCGCTGGCGCTTTGCCAGAACATGAACCTGGGGCCCCATGACGCACAAAAAGGCATCCAGGTCGGCACCCTGCTCGGTCTTGAGGACGAAAACGGTCGCCAGCAATGGCTGTTTCTGGCGCCCGATGGGGCGGGTTTGAAGGTCTGCCTGGTGGGGCAGCCGATTACCGTCATCACCCCGCGCTCACCGCTGGGCAAAAGCCTGTTGGGCAAGTTCGAGGACGATGAGGTAGAGATTGTAGTGGCGGGCACTCGGCAACAATTCACTGTCACCGAGGTGCTTTAGTGAACCGGTAGCTCAACGCCGGCGAACAGCTCTTCCAGTTCCTGTTTGTTGTGGCACTGGATGGCTTTGGCCATGACGTCACGGGTCAGGTGCGGGGCGAACTTCTCGATGAAGTCGCACATGAACCCACGCAGGAATGTCCCACGACGGAAACCGATCTTGGTCACGCTGGATTCGAACAGTTCGCTGGCATCGAGCACCACCAGGTCGTTGTCGAGCTTGGTGTCGACCGCCATCTTGGCCACGATACCCACGCCCAGGCCCAGGCGGACATAGGTCTTGATCACGTCGGCGTCGGCCGCGGTGAACACCACTTTCGGGGTCAGTCCACGGTGACTGAACGCTTCGTCGAGCTTCGAACGGCCGGTGAAACCGAACACGTACGTCACGATCGGGTATTCGGCCAAGGCTTCGAGGCTCAGCTTCGGCAGCTTGGTCAACGGGTGCCCCTGAGGCACGACCACGCAACGGTTCCAGCGGTAGCACGGCATCATCACCAGGTCCCCGAACAGCTCCAGGGCTTCGGTGGCGATGGCAAAATCCACGGTGCCGTCGGCGGCCATTTCGGCGATCTGCATCGGCGAGCCCTGGTGCATGTGCAGGGCAACGTCAGGGTATTGCTTGATGAAATTACTGATGACCGGCGGCAGCGCATAACGTGCCTGGGTGTGGGTGGTGGCGATCGACAGGGTGCCTTTCTTCTCGTTGGAGAACTCCTGGGCAATCTGCTTGATGCTTTCGACCTTGCGCAGTATCTCGCCAGCGGTGGTGATGATGCGCTCACCGGCCGGGGTCACTCGGGTCAGGTGCTTGCCGCTGCGTGCGAAGACCTCGACGCCCAATTCGTCTTCCAGCAGACGGATCTGCTTGCTGATGCCCGGCTGCGAGGTGTACAGGCTTTGAGCGGTAGCGGAAACGTTGAGGTCGTGGTGCGCCACTTCCCAGATGTAGCGCAATTGTTGAAGCTTCATATGAATCCCTCAAAGCAGATAGACGCCACGGGCATCAGCGACGATATATAACTATATGAATGGCCTGAAGAATAAATCTAGAACTTTTTCATCAAAAGGCCAGCGTTCTCGCCTCAAATATCTCCGTGGCGCCGGCGTTGCGACAAGGGCACCAGGTAAACCGGGACCTGGGACAGTTGCAAGACCCGCGCGGCAGTGCGCCCCAACGGCGTCTCCCCCCCAGCCCCATGGCTGTGGCTACCCAGGATCAACAAGTCCACCGAGAGCTTCTGTGCCTGCTCGAGAATGACCTGCGACGGGTCGCCCTGAAACACTCTGACCGATTGAATCAGCGCCAGGTCCTGCTGCCCCTCCCCCAACTCTTCGCGAAAACTGTCGAGTACGCGCTGCTCGATATTGGCCATCACCGTACTCAAGCCCTGGCTGTGAAATTCGTTCAGGGCCTGCTCATCCAGATAGCTCTGCAACACCGATTCGGCAAACAGACCCATGGGTTCAACGGCGTGCACTACATACAGATCGGCTCTGAATGTCCGAGCCAGCGCCAGTGCATGTTGCATCACAAAGGGAGCGTATAGGCCGAGGTCAGTGGCATACAGAATCGAATGAATCATGTGGCCTCCTCGAATGCCAAGATGGCGGAGCTTGATTCAGCTTAGCAGTGCCACAGCGAGTACGACATTCCGGGTAAAGCGTTGAACAACAGACTTAAACCTTCAGTTCATTGCTGATGCCATGGGGCACATGACCGGTGGCCACCACTTCGCGTGCCAGCTCGCAATGACCCGCCTGATCGTCGAAAAACACATCGGCGGCAAAGGCTTCGAGAAAGGCCGACTTGGTCAGGCCGCCGAGAAACAGCGATTCATCGAGTCGGATATCCCACTCGCGCAGCGTACGAATCACTCGCTCATGGGCCGGCGCCGAACGGGCTGTCACCAAGGCCGTGCGGATCGGGCAACGGTCTTCGGGAAACTCGCGCTGCAAGGCATTGAGTGCGGCCAGAAACCCCTTGAACGGACCACCGCGCAACGGCTCTCGTGCAGCCTGACGTTCACTGGCCTGAAAGGCTTCCAGGCCACCGGCCTGATAGACCCGCTCCGACTCATCGGAAAACAGCACCGCGTCACCATCGAAGGCGATGCGCAATTCCTCGCTGGCGGCACGGCTGGCACCACCGGACAGAATGGTCGCCGCGGCAAACCCCGCGTCCAGTGCACTGCGCACATCGTCGGCATGCGTGGAGAGAAACAGGTCGCAGCCGAACGCCTTGAGATACGGGTACGGGCTTCGCCCACCGACAAACGCCGCCCGGGAAATCGCCAGCCCGTAATGGTGGATCGAATTGAACACGCGCAGACCGGTGTCGGCACTGTTGCGCGACACCAGCACCACTTCGACCCGTGCCTTACCCAGGCTGGCATTGAGGTTGAGCAGCTTTTGCACCAAGGGGAAAGCATCGCCCGGCTCGAGGATTTCGTCTTCGTGTTCGATCTGATATTGCCGGTACGCCTCGACGCCACTGGCCAGATAGACCTGATGGCTGTCACTCAGGTCGAACAGCGCTCGCGAAGAAATCGCCAGCACCAGTCTGTTGTCTATCCCGTTTGCCATGCGTACTCCCCCCAGGGTGAAAGACTCAGCCGTTACGCCCGTCGATAAAGCTCAGGGCCTGATACAAGGCTTCGATTTTCGGTAGCGAACAACCGACAGCCCTGGCCGCCGCCAAGGGCCTTTCATAGATGGCGGCCAGTTCCAGCGGTCGTTTACTCAGGTAATCGTGGTACATGCTCGGCCAGTAATCGGGCATGTGCTCGGTGACCTTGAACAAATGCTCGGCGTACCCCGCTGGCATGCTGTAGCCACACGCCTGCGCCCCCTGCACCACTTCAGCCATCAATGCCTGGATCAGCTGGCGGCTGTTTTCATCCGCCATCAATGGCGTGGTGCTCGCACCGAGCAATACCGACAAACCGTTGTATGGGACATTCCAGACCAGTTTCTGCCAACGCGCCTGCACAAGATTGGCCATGGCCTGGGAATCAAGACCGGCGGCACGGAACAAGCCGGCGCCCTGTTCCACAATCTGCTGACGCGCAGGCTCGTCCGCCTGCGCCGGGCCACTGTGGTAACCCAGGTGTACGGCACCCAGCGCCTGGTGCTCGATCACCCCGGGACCTGAGCGATGCACACAGATGAAACACAGGCCGCCCAACAGGTGCAGGCTGTCCGGCAGCGCATCGCGCAGACTGTCTTCGACATCCAGGCCGTTTTGCAGCAACAGCACCTTGGCATCGGCTGCGGCGGCCTTGATGATCGTCGGTGCCAACGCGGCATTGCCGGTGGTCTTGGTACCGACCAGCAACCAGTCACAGGGCGGCATGTCCTCAGCCGAGGAATAAGCCTGGACCGGGTTCAGGGTCACGGCACCGTACGGCGCACTGTTGAGTTGCAGGCCGTGTTCAGCCACCGCCGAAAATTCGCTGCGCAGTAGAAAATGCACGTCGAACCCGGCTTTCGCCAGCATCACGCCGTAGAAGCCACCAATCGCCCCGGTACCGATAATGCCGATTTTCGGCTTTTGAATCGTTGCACTCATCACGGTAACTCCTCTGGATCCCGACTCAGCGCCAGCCCCACCGCCGTGTTCAATTCGGTGCGGGTCAAGCGCGACTGTAGCGCCCCATAAAACTCACCGTCGCGCACCACAAACAGCGACGGCAAATGAAAGACCTGATAACGCTCCACCACCCCACCGTTATCGCCGGCATCGATCCAGCACAGTTGATCGATATCCAGCGCCTGGCGGGGTAATTGCTGACGAGCCCAGCGACAACCGGAGCAGCCCACGCTGGTGAAAATCACCAGGGAAATGCCCTTCATCGCCAACAACCGCTGGTCGGCATCGAAATCGGTCAGTTCCCATTCGACCACTATACTGGGGAGAACGCTGTCGAATGACCGACACTTGGAGTCCGTGTTCATGGGGCGTTTCATTCCTCATCCTGATGACGTGCCCGTCGAGTTAACGTTGCGCAAGCACCAGTGTATTTCTCGGCAAGAGTTGCACTCTATCAGTCTCGGAGGCGTGGCCTGCAATTACCACCGCGCCTGGCGCAAGGGAACGGCACTGGAAGTGCGAATGCCGACCTTGAGTGAAAATGTCTGCTACCTGGGCTATGTGGCCTGGTGCCTGCGACGAAAGCATGGCTATCTGGTGGGGATCGCCTTCATCGACGAGCAAACCCTGTTCAAGGCGCGGATGGGCGAGCAGGTCTGCCAGATCGAGCGTTATTATCGGCAACAGGAACGACTGCGCGAACAGCAAGGCATCCAGGCCCTGGCCCTCGAATGGGTCGACCAGCATGCCACGGAGTACTCCCAGGAGACCGTTCACCAGGCTTTTGTGCAGCCAGCACTGGATTAAACCCGCGCCTGCCCATTGTCGAGCAACAGCGTAACGCGCTAAGGTTCGGCTCCCCGCTGCGCTTAAATCATGCTGTGCTCCGCCGCGCGGGGATCGCTGGCGGCCGGCACCCGTGACCTGACGAGTAACACGATGGCTGATTTACCGATCAATGACCTAAACGTCGCCTCCAACGAGACGCTGATCACCCCTGACCAGCTCAAGCGTGATATCCCTTTGAGCGATGCCGCCCTGCGCACCGTGACCAAGGGTCGCGAAGTGATTCGCAACATCCTGGATGGCACCGACCACCGACTGTTCGTCGTCATCGGGCCCTGCTCGATCCACGACATCAAGGCCGCACACGAATATGCCGAGCGCCTCAAGGTGCTCGCCGCTGAAGTGTCCGATACCCTGTACCTGGTCATGCGGGTCTATTTCGAAAAGCCACGTACCACCGTCGGCTGGAAAGGCCTGATCAACGACCCGTACCTGGACGACTCCTTCAAGATTCAGGACGGTCTGCACATCGGTCGTCAGTTGCTGCTGGACCTGGCCGAAATGGGCCTGCCAACAGCGACCGAAGCCCTTGACCCGATCTCCCCGCAGTACCTGCAGGACCTGATCAGTTGGTCGGCCATTGGCGCGCGCACCACCGAATCCCAGACTCACCGTGAAATGGCCTCGGGCCTGTCTTCGGCCGTCGGCTTCAAGAACGGTACCGATGGCGGCCTGACCGTAGCCATCAACGCCCTGCAATCGGTTTCCAGCCCGCACCGTTTCCTGGGGATCAACCAGGAAGGTGGCGTGTCGATCGTGACCACCAAAGGCAATGCCTACGGCCACGTGGTACTGCGCGGCGGCAACGGCAAGCCGAACTACGACTCGGTCAGCGTCGCGCTCTGCGAGCAAGCGCTGAACAAAGCCGGGATCAAACCGAACATCATGGTCGACTGCAGCCACGCCAACTCCAACAAGGACCCGGCACTGCAACCCCTGGTGATGGAGAACGTGGCCAACCAGATCCTGGAAGGCAACCAGTCGATCATCGGCCTGATGGTCGAAAGCCATTTGAACTGGGGTTGCCAGGCGATTCCCAAGGACCTCGCCGAGCTGCAGTACGGCGTGTCGATTACCGATGCGTGCATCGACTGGTCCGCGACCGAAAACACCTTGCGCAGCATGCATGCCAAGCTCAAGGACGTGCTGCCCAAGCGTGAACGCACCTGATCGGCATAGGCCGCACACAAAAACGCCGGGCTTAGCCCGGCGTTTTCATGAGTGCCCCTGATCAGAGCTTGGCAGCATGGCGCTGATGACGCTCCATGTAGCGCTCCACGTAGGAACACGAAGGGATGACGGTGTAACCCATTTGTTCCGCATACTCGAGCGCCTGCTCGGTCAACGCGGCGGCAATGCCTCGGCCACGCAGCGCGTTGGGCACGAACGTGCGATAGATATCCAGGGTCTGCTTACCCAAGTCCATATAGGTCAGGTAGGCACGATGACCGTCCACAATGGTCTCGAACTGATGACCAGCCTGGTCATGGTGGATGGACAACGCCTCGCTCATCACTGCTCCTCGCGGGTCTTGAATTGACCCCTACCTTACCGATGTTTTTCCGGCGAAGGAACCTCTGCGCCACCCCGTGCCTGTCTGGACACCGAGAAAAGGCCGTACCGATCTCGCGCAGTCTTGCACGTATCAAATAGTAGGCACCAATGGCACAAATGCTCAAGGCGCACTCGTCATGACCGCGTGTGCACTGGATCGGCACGGGTCACGTCGAGGGGCTCGGCCGAAGATTCTCCCGGGGCGGGCGCCTGAACATTGCCGGATATTGAGACTTGAGACGAGCGTCGGTAGTTAAAGTCACCTCTAACATGCAAACTCGCGTGAGGCGCTCCGCAAATCGTCAACAAAAGTGTAGACGAATCAATAAAGACCGACTTTAGCCCCATACTGCGAAACAGGCACCTGGGCAGGTTGCGCGTTTCAAGCAGGTCGCTCAGGGCGGGCATCCCGGCTGCATACTTTTTATACAGTGCGATTAAAAGTTGCTCGAAAAAGAATCAGCGCCTACAATTTTTTTTGCTTCTTGCGCTACGTCAGTTTACTTACTAAAAGTAATGGGTAGTATGTACGCCGGCTGTTTCCTCACTCTGAGGTGATAGCTATTTAATAGAAAGTCCTTGAAGGGGAACACGATGAACAACGTTCTGAAATTCTCTGCTCTGGCTCTGGCCGCAGTTCTGGCTACCGGTTGCAGCAGCGTATCGAAAGAAACCGAAGCACGTCTGACTGCTACTGAAGACGCAGCAGCTCGCTCCCAGGCTCGTGCAGACGAAGCTTACCGTAAAGCTGATGAAGCTCTGGCTGCTGCTCAAAAAGCACAACAGACTGCTGACGAAGCTAACGAGCGTGCTCTGCGCATGCTGGAAAAAGCTAGCCGCAAGTAATAATCCCTCGGGATTGTTATCAAGCCGACCCAGTTTCTGGGTCGGCTTTTTTATGGCCTGCGGTTTCTTGAGGCCATAAAAAACCCGCCGAAGCGATGTCGCCCCGGCGGGTTGTTTGAAGCGCTTACTGCAGTTCGAGCGGTGCGCTGGTAACCATCGGCGCCGTGGCGTTCGGCACTGCAATCTCTACCGGCAGGCCATCTTCGGCAGCGACTACGTCGCGCACCACGTCCCAGTTCATGCGCATGTTGCCAGTGATGTCTTCACGCTTGAGCATGGCGTTGATCACCGAGGTGTGCTTGTCGACCACCGACGGGTTGCCCTTGTCGTCGATCGGCGTATGCGCCTCCAGATAGACCTTGCCACCACTCACGCCCAGCTTGTAAGGGTCGTTGAGGATGCGCACGGAAGTGCCCACCGGCACCATGCTGGCCATTTCCAGGACGTTGTTGTTGAACATGCGGAAGCAGCCGTGACTGGTGCGCATGCCGATGCCAAACTTCTTGTTCGAGCCATGGATCAGGTAGCCAGGCGTGCCCAGGGTGAACTTGAAGGGCCCCAGCGGGTTGTCCGGGCCGGCCGGCACGACGTTTGGCAGAGGGTCGCCATCGGCCGCGTGCTCAGCCTTGATCGAGGCTGGAGGGGTCCAGGTCGGGTTCGGTGTCTTGGCGACGATGCTGGTGTGGGCAATCGGCGAGCCCCAGCCTTCACGACCAATACCCAGCGGGAAGGTGTAGACCACGTTCCGCCCCTTGGGGTAGTAGTACAGGCGATACTCGGCCAGGTTGATCACGATGCCTTCGCGCGGGCCAGGCGGCAGAATGAAGCGCGTCGGCAGAATGATTTCGGTACCCGCTCCAGGCAACCATGGGTCGACACCCGGGTTGGCCGCGACCATTTCCGAATAACCCAGGTCATAGGTGGTGCCCAGATCAGCGAAGGTATCTTCGTATTTGGCCTTGACCACCTGCACCTGACCGACGATATCTTCGCCCGGTGGCGGTAAAGGCAGCTCCAACGCTGCAACGGGACCTGCCACGCACAAGGCGGCAAGAGACAGGCAGCGGGCGACGGCAGGAAAGCGCGGCAACATCCGGAAAATCCTTTGCATGGTCAACAGAGGGTATAAAAGGCCGATTGTACACTGACACCCGGAGAATCGGGGAGCCGGGCCGACGGCCCGCCCCCGCTGGAGTGTTACAGCTCGAAACGCAACTCGGGCCAGATCGGCGAGGTGCCGCGCTTTTGCGACTCGAGGATCGCCCGGCACAGCGAGCACAGACGCTGGTCCTGGAACACCGTGCGGTCGACGCTCGACCAGCGCGGTTGCGCCGGCAACAAGCTGCCGCACAAGGTACGGTCGGCCGAGCCGCCCAACTCCAGTTGACGCGTCACCAGATGCACCCGGACTTCCTGGCAGGCGAACAGATCCAGCTGCTCGTCGGGCTCGATCAGTTGGTAGGCAAACAGGGACCAGGCAGAACGCGGCATCGGGGGCTCCAAATCAGGGGGGCGCAACATTAGCCGAAAGACTGCCGCTAGAAAAGCGTCACAGCAGCGGTTTTAGCGTAGGCCAGACATTTTCCAGCAACTTGTCCTGCGCCGCGACCGCCGGGTGGATGCCATCGGCCTGCATCAGCTCGGGATTACCGCCGACTCCCTGCAGGAAAAACGGCACCAGCGGGACGTTTTTCTGTTCCGCCAGGTTGCTGTAGACCTTCGCGAAAGCCTCGGTGTAGCGCACCCCATAATTAGGCGGCAGTTGCATGCCCAGCAACAGCACCTTGGCACCACTGGCCCTGGCGCTGTCGATCATCGACGCAAGATTTTGTTGCAATTGTGTGGGCGACTGTCCGCGCAGGCCGTCATTGCCCCCCAACTCCAGCACGACCAACTCCGGCTTATGCTCTGCAAGCAGCGCCGGCAGCCGCGCCTGGCCCCCCGCACTGGTATCGCCACTGATGGAGGCGTTGACCACCTTATCGCTGAAACCCTCTTGCCGCAGCCGCTGCTCAAGCAACGACACCCACCCCTGCCGGGTATCCAGGCCGAAAGCGGCGCTGATACTATCGCCAACGATCAGGACTGTACCCGCCGCTGCGTTCTGGGCCATGCACATCAAGGCCAGGCCAGCACTCAAAAACCACACACGCATCGGACTCTCCATGGGCGCAAGCATTCTCACTGCGCGGAACCTTAGCAAAGTGGTTCCCAGCGCGGAAGGTGAACTGACCATCCTGCATCAACTCAGCCTGGAACTGAACAAGGGCGACAGCCTGGCCATTGTCGGCAGCTCCGGTTCCGGCAAATCCACGCTGCTGGGGCTGTTGGCCGGCCTCGACCTGCCCAGCAGCGGCGAGGTCACCCTGGCGGGCCAGGCCCTGGGTAACCTGGACGAGGACCAGCGCGCGCGCATCCGCGCCGAGCATGTCGGCTTCGTGTTCCAGTCCTTCCAGTTGCTCGACAGCCTCAACGCCCTGGAAAACGTCATGCTGCCGCTGGAGCTGGACGGCCGCAAGGATGCCCGCGAGCGCGCCACTGAACTGCTGCGTCGCGTCGGCCTCGGCCAGCGCCTGAGCCATTCGCCGCGCCAGCTCTCCGGTGGCGAGCAACAGCGCGTGGCGATTGCCCGGGCCTTTGCCGCCGAGCCTGACGTGCTGTTTGCCGACGAGCCCACCGGCAACCTCGACACCCACACCGGCGAGCACATCAGCAACCTGCTGTTCGACCTCAATAAAGAAAGCGGCACGACCTTGGTGCTGGTCACCCACGACGAACGCCTGGCCCATCGCTGTCACCGCCTGATCCGTCTTGAAGCCGGCCTGTTGGTCGCCCCCCTGGAGCCTTGATGGCACGCTTGCCGCTGTTGCGCCTGTTCAGCCTCGCCATTCGCCAATTGTTGCGCGATGCCCGCGCCGGAGAACTGCGGGTGTTGTTCTTCGCCCTGCTGGTAGCCGTCGCGGCAAGCACCGCCATCGGTTACTTCGGTGCACGCCTCAATAGCGCGATGCTGCTGCGCGCCACCGAGTTCCTCGGCGCCGACCTACTGCTCGAAGGCAGTTCACCGGCCCGAGCGGAGCAGATTCAGAGCGGTAAGGCGTTGGGCTTGCAACACGCCCGGGTGGTGGAGTTTTCCAGCGTCATCGCCACCGACAAGGGCATTCAGCTGTCGAGCATCAAGGCCGCCGATGAGGTCTACCCGCTCCGGGGCCAGCTGAAAAGCGCGCCCGCCCCGTTTGCCCCCGAGGAAGTGGGCGGCGGTCCAGAACCGGGCGAAGCCTGGGTCGAGGCGCGCTTGTTGACGGCGCTGGACCTGAAGATCGGCGACAGCATCGACGTCGGCATGAAAACCCTGCGCCTGAGCCGCGTCCTGACCTACGAACCGGATCGGGCCGGCAACTTCTACAGCCTCACGCCCCGGGTAATGATCAACCTCGCCGACCTGGACGCGACCGGCGTGGTGCAGCCCGGCAGCCGGGTCAGCTACCGCGAACTGTGGCGCGGCGAAGCCTCGGCACTGGAAGCCTATCGACAGGGGATCAAGCCGGGGCTGGCGGCCAACCAGCGCCTGCAGGACGCCCGCGACGGCAACCGGCAAATCGGTGGTGCCCTGGGCAAGGCCGAGCGCTACTTGAACATGGCCAGCCTGGTGGCGGTGCTGTTGTCGGGTGTCGCCGTCGCGCTCTCGGCCACCCGCTTCGCCACTCGCCGCTTCGACGCCAGCGCCCTGTTACGCTGCCTTGGCTTGTCGCGCAGGGAAACCTTGCTGCTGTTCAGCCTGCAACTGGCGGTGCTCGGCCTGCTGGCCAGCATCAGCGGCGCCCTTCTCGGTTGGCTGGCCCAGCTTGGCTTGTTCGCGCTGCTGCATGACCTGCTGCCCACCGATGTACCACCAGGAGGGTTGCTGCCGGCCATTGCCGGGATAGGCACCGGCCTGGTCGCGCTCGCCGGTTTTGCCCTGCCGCCGTTGGCCGCCCTCGGTCGCGTTCCGCCGCTTCGCGTCCTGCGCCGCGACATGCTGCCGATTCCTTCCAGCACCTGGATGGTCTATGGCGCCGCCTTGGCGGCCCTGGCACTGATCATGTGGCGCTTGAGCCTGGACCTGTTGCTGACGTTCGCCCTGCTGGGGGGCGGTATCATCGCCGCCCTGGTGCTCGGTGGCCTGTTGCTGCTGGTGCTCAAAAGCCTGCGTCGCCTGCTGGCCGGCGCACCGCTGCCCTGGCGCCTGGGCCTGGGTCAGTTGCTGCGCCACCCGCTGGCGGCGGCAGGCCAGTCCCTGGCCTTCGGATTGATCCTGTTGTCGATGGCGCTCATCGCCCTGCTGCGTGGCGAGCTGCTGGACACCTGGCAAAACCAGCTGCCGAAGAACGCCCCCAACTACTTCGCGCTCAACATCCTGCCTGCCGACAAACAGGCTTTCACCGATCGCCTGATCGACCTCTCCGCTCAATCGGCACCGCTGTACCCGGTGGTACCGGGACGGCTGATCAGCATCAATGGCGAGCCGGTGCAAGGCATCGTCAGCAAGGACTCCCAGGGTGACCGGGCGATCCAGCGCGACCTGAGCCTGACCTGGGCCGCCGAATTGCCGGCGGGCAACAGCATTACCGCAGGCAACTGGTGGCCAGCGCAGCCTGAGCAGGACATCCCCGGGGTGTCGGTCGAGGGCAAAGTGGCCGAGAGCCTGAAACTCAAACTCGGCGACCACATGGTCTTCACCGTCGGCGGGGTCAATCGCGAAGCGCGGGTCACCAGCCTGCGCAACATCAACTGGGACAACTTCCAGCCGAACTTCTTCATGATCTTCCAGCCCGGCACCCTGAAAGACCTGCCGGCGACCTACCTCACCAGCTTCTACCTGGCGCCCGGCCACGACGCGCAGATTGTCGAGCTGTCACGGGCCTTTCCGGCGGTGACCATCTTGCAGGTCGAAGCCTTGCTCGCCCAACTGCGCAGCATCCTTGAGCAAGTCACGCTGGCGGTGGAATACGTGCTGCTGTTCGTCCTCGCGGCGGGCATGGCGGTGCTGTTTTCCGGCTTGCAGGCAACCCTCGATGAGCGCATTCGCCAAGGCGCGCTGTTACGCGCCCTGGGTGCCGAACGACAACTGCTGGTCAAGGCACGGCGCATCGAGTTTGGCTTGCTGGGCGCCGTCAGCGGACTGCTCGCCGCGCTCGGTTCGGAGCTGGTGAGCCTGGTGCTTTACCGTTATGCCTTTGATCTGGCCTGGCACCCCCATCCCTGGTTGCTGCTATTGCCGGTGATCGGTGCTTTGCTGGTCGGTGGCGCCGGAGTGTTCGGCACACGACGCGCGTTGAATGCCAGCCCACTGACAGTCTTGCGCGAGGGTTGATAGACTCGAGGCCTTCTCATCAAAAGAGATCGCAATGAGCCGCTATCGCCCTCCCCGTCCAGCCGGCACCGCCCTCATCACGCCCGAGGGCGAGGCCCGGATGCGTGCCGAGTTCCACGAGCTCTGGCATGTGCGCCGCCCCCAGGTCACCCAATCGGTCAGCGAAGCCGCTGCCCAGGGTGATCGCTCTGAAAATGCCGAGCGGGTTCAAGAACCCCACATTTCATACTATTGGCAGTACACAATCTCGTTGATCCACCACAACATTTCTCCACCCGGTGTCTGCACAAGGGCCTCGTCGCCTACCTCTTTCTTCAAAAGCGCACGCGCCATTGGTGAGTCGATCGAGATGTAATCGTTGCGACCGTAGATTTCGTCATACCCCACAACCCTGAATTTCTTGACGTCCCCTGCCTCGTTTTCGATCTCGACCCAAGCCCCAAAAAAGACCCTGCCTTCCTGCTCAGGTGAGTACACGACGACGCGCACATCCTCAAGGCGTTTGCGAAGGTACCGAACACGCCGGTCAATTTCCCGAAGCAGTTTTTTGTTGTATTGGTAGTCAGCGTTTTCGCTGCGATCGCCGAGCGATGCCGCCCAGGTGACCTTGCGCGTGGTGTCAGGACGCTTTACCCGCCAAAGGTAGTCGAGCTCCTTCTTCAGGGCCTCATGACCTTCCTTTGTGATGATGTTCGTACTCAAGACGGATTTCTCACTAACGATTTATCTTCAATAAGGCTGAATCGCCCCCTTGCATCACTGAGAACCCGGTGAATGCCAACCCCCGCAGACTTAGGGATTTTCAGTGCCCTGAGCACACGATCCCAGTCATCAAGCGCCGCGAGGGTTTGGTCGATGTATTCATCAGGCTTAAGGTATTTGTAATCCTTGCACAGATCCCTGATGACCTTTCGTGTCGGTTTTCCATGACCTGAAAATGCAGTGGAGTGCTCGCCCATCCCATCGGAGAAAGTAAGGTCGTACGCTGGAGACAGCGCCCAGGCTCCCTCGCTTTTTTTGTCCTGAGGTTCGTGATACAGGAACGCAAAGTTTTTGGTGTGATCGTCGTAGTTGTGGAACACCGCATTGAAGATCATGAGTCTCACCATTTTCTCAACTTCGGCAGCGCTTTTGGTCAGCGCGCTTGTCAGCTTGAGTATCTGGTTGTAATCCATCGTCGGCGCCCGGAAGTCTGCATAAACCAAGGCTGAGACGGTAATCATATGAATCTTGCGATTGCCATCACGATCGAAGCGCTTGGCTGCGAAGAAGCGCTCAAGCCCGCCCTGACGCATCTGCACCTCTAGCAGTTCCGTATGGGCCATATTCACACCAGCCTTTCTGGCCATCACCGCATATGCCTGCTCGATCCCGCCAGTTTCCAAAGGCTCATTCAGAGCCCTGAACTTCACAAGCCAGTGATCGTATCCAGGTTGAAGTTGGCCAAACGCGGAAGTAGCAGTCGCAAGATCGTGTGACAGTGCCGCGATTGCTTTGGGGCGAGCACCACCTGGAGAGCCACCTGCCAAGCGTAACCCCTTGAGCACACCAGCGGTGCTTCCTTGCTGTACCTCGACAGATGCCTCAAACAGGCGAGCAAGATTCACTGGCTCGGCGCAGACCTTTTCTGTTTTGGGATGGTACTCAAAGATGCCCATAGCCCGATCCCCCAGATAGGCCAGTCGATCTAGCGGACTGAGCGTCAGCGAGGTTCCTGCTCCGAAGGTCGCGTCGAAGAATCGATCCATCAGCAGGAGCCCCCAGCCGTCCGGCAAGGAATCTGCAAATGGGCCATGCAGCCCCTTGAACAAACGACTTTCACGAGCGAGCTGCGGCTTGTCATCGAATGTCATTGTCAGGGGAGAAAGGTCGAACCCCTTGACCAGCCATTCTTTGTCGTACACAAAGTAGATGCCTCTCCCCTCGACACGGCTCAATTCGCCAACCATTTTGCCATTGGCGGTGACGGTGAGCGATTCGGTGGGCTTGAACCTGGGGGTAGGCGAGCTCATTTGGTGCCTCGTTTACGCTTGAGATTTTTTAGCTCGTCGATTGAGCTTGGGTGCGAGGGCTTGAAAAGACTCATCACCGGCGTCAGCTCATCGAGCGCCGTGGCCAGGAGAATCATGGACTCAAGGGTGATCGACCCCGTGTACTCGAACCGCTTGATGGAGGACTCAGACACTCCGGATTGCTCAGCTAAGGTTTTGCGAGAAAGGTTCTTGGACAAGCGTAACGATTCGGCATTTTTCCCCAGTTCGCGTGCGATTTCCGCTGGAGAGTACAGAAAATGCATAAGCGACATAGCTTTCTCCAAATACGCTATTGGTCATAAGCGACCAATTATAACGTATAACGCACAATAAATGGTCAAATTTGACCAATAACACTAACAATAAGACAGAAACACTTTATTATTAATGGTCATATTCGACCAATTAAATCAAAATATTAATAGATAAAGGTCAAATACGACCAATAAGGTAAAAATATTGGTCGCACACGTTTGAAAAATACACCTACGGCAAGAAGATGCTGCGCGAAATTGACAGCCGCGTGCGTTTTCTCACCAAACGGCTGGAAGCGCTCAAAGTGGTCAGCGAAAGACCCAGCGATCCGAACAAGGTGTACTTTGGCGCCTGGGTGACCATCGAGGATGAAGACGGCAAGCAGTCACGCTACCGGATCGTCGGCCCGGACGAGCTGGACCTCAAGCAAGGCTTGATCAGCATCGACTCGCCCCTGGCGCGTGCCCTGATCGGCAAGGCCCTGGACGCCGAAGTCCGGGTCCAGACGCCTACTGGCGAACAGTTCGTGTACATCGTCGCCATCGACTACCCCTGAGTCAGCGGCGGGCAATCAGCCCCTGGCGGGCAACGCGCGTCAGTTGCCTGATCACTTCGACCGCCTCTTCGGCGCTGGGCGACTGAATCACCGCCAGGTCGAAGCTGTCGCTGGCAAAACGCGCCAGCGATTCACCGTCCTCGACAAACTGGATCAGGAACGCCGCCGGGCCGCCATTGCGACGCGGCCAGCCGTCCAGATAACGCAAGAGCGTGGGCTGATGACGACCGCCAAGGAGGATTTTCGGGTTGCGTTGGGTCAGGTGAGCCGTGATCGGCGCGGGACGTACGGGAGGGCGAAGTGCATTCATGATGTCGTGTCTCTGCCTCAAAAGTCTGCATGGCAGGTGAGAGGCAACACCGAACCAGCGCTTTAGCGGTATTTCGAAGCCTGTTTCAAGCTTCTATCGGCAACTGAATGAGTCACCTGGCGCCCCGCAAGTAGCTGTTTAAATCGGCGCATGGCAACATCCTAGAGAAGCCGACGGGACAGTGTCAAGAATCCCGGGCAACAAAAAAGGCCCGCGCAATGCGGGCCTTTTCGTTGAGCCAGAGCGGTCAGTCCGCGATGGCGCGATCCAATGAAAGCTTGCCGGCACCTTCGATCAGTACGGCGAAACTGCCGCCGAGCAATGCCAGGGCAAATTCATAACCGTTGTTGGCCATGAACAGGCCGTTGCCGATGTGCACCGAGAAGATCGCCACCAGCGAAAGGAAGGCCAGGCCCAATGCCGCCGGACGCACCAGCAGCCCAACGATCAATGCCAGGCCGCCGAAAAATTCCGTACCACCGGCCAGCATCGCCATCAACTGGCCCGGTGCCAGGCCCAGGCTTTCCATGTACTGCCCGGTCCCGGCAATGCCATAGCCACCGAACATGCCAAAGAGTTTCTGCGAACCGTGGGCAGCGAAGATGATGCCGACGAAAATCCGCAAAACGGTCAGGCCGTAGCCAGCGCGAGTTGAAAGTACCTTGTTGATCAATGTGCTCATGCTCTGTCATCCATTGCGAGTGTGTGTGGGTTGGTCGCTATATTAATCAGTAAAACTCATGTTAAAAGCGCAAAAAATCCGCCATACCAATCAGTTTAGTTGATCATTTACGTGAGACAACTTTCTGCCCCTGGGCCTCCAGCGACTCCCGTTCCCGGTCATAGGCCAAGTAGTACTTGTTCACACTGTTAACATAGCTGACAGGTCCCATCCCCACCTGCTCCAACGCAACACGCTCGACCTGGAAGAACCATTGATTGGGATTCAGGCCACGCCGCCGGGCTTCGGCCCGCATGGCCTGGACCCGTTCCGGGCCGATGTTGTAGCCGGCCAGGACAAAGGCCATGCGCTCGCGTTCATTGAGCTTGGGGCTGGCGAAAAACTTGCGACGGATCAGGGCCAGGTACTTGGCCCCGGCCTGGACATTGCTGTCCAGGGACTGGATATTATTGACCCCGACCCGTTGCGCCGCCGAC
The DNA here is from genome assembly GCF_058789115.1 of Pseudomonas sp. FW300-N1A1. Taxonomy (NCBI): domain Bacteria; kingdom Pseudomonadati; phylum Pseudomonadota; class Gammaproteobacteria; order Pseudomonadales; family Pseudomonadaceae; genus Pseudomonas; species Pseudomonas sp. FW300-N1A1. Next base: position 321,351 of record NZ_JBYTBK010000001.1, read on the forward strand.
GGGGTGATCTGCATCAGCCCGGTCGGGCCGCTGCCGCTCTGGGCGGTGGGTTCCAGCGCCGACTCCTTGAAGGCCAGCGCGGCCAGATTCAGCCAGTCCATGCCCTGCTCGCGGGCATGTTTCTGCAAGACCGTGCGCACCTTCTCCAGACGCTGGCGATCGGCCCGGGCCAGAGGGTTGCGCACCTGGTACAAGCGCCGATAGATGCGCAGGAATGCCACATCCTGGTCGGACGGTGTCTTGTAGCTACCCAGGAAGCGGTCAATGCTGGCCCGCAACATCGATGCATCGCGACGCACGAACCAGAACTCCTCGCCCGGCTCACTGATCACCACTTGCCGGTCAAAACGCAGTTTGGGCAGGATCTTGCCCCAACGCTCGGCGATCGGTTGCTCGACAATGGTCAGGTGAAAAATCCCGCCCTGCACCATCTCCAGAACATCTTCGACCGCCAGGCTCGGGTCGACCCATTCGATCTTGACCGGCGGCAGCTTGTGCAGCGCCAGCTTCTGGTTGATCTGATTGATGGCTTCACCGGCGGCGCTGCCGGCAGGCAAGGCCAGGGTTTTACCGGACAATTGCTCAAGCCGGGTGTAGCGGCGCTCGCCCTTGATCCCCACCAGCAGCAGCGGCACATTGCTGACAATCGGTTCGCTGGTCGTCACGCCACGAGCGCTTTGCAGATCAAGCAATTCCCCGGGTGCCACCAGGTCACCTTCTCCGCGCTGCAACGCGCCGAGCAGTTGGTCCTTGGCCTTGGGAATGATCTTGAGGGAAATTTCCTGGCCGTCACGGGCGCGACCGTTGAGGTACTGCTCGAAGGCGCGCAAGCGATGGTACTCAACGCCAATGCTCTGGCCCTGGACTTCACCGGAACTGTTGCGACTCTGGTTGACCAGCACCCGCAACACACGGCTGCTGCGGATCTGCTCCAGATCCCGGACCTTGCCTGGCTGAACGGCTTCCACGGGGCCTGCCAACCGGGCCACCGCCGGCATCGGCAGCAGCATCGACAAGCACAGCAGTAGCAAAACCTGGAGTCGCGTCATCCGTTCTCCGGAAAGAATACTGTCCCGCTGCACAAGAAGGGCTGCAGCAGGTCGACAGAAACAGAGCGCCTGGAGCGCTGGCAAGGGTGCGAAAGCGTCAATCGGCGACGGAAAAACCGCCGAAGTGCATTTTCGGCATCAAAAGACAGCTATAACTCGTTGTAGTTCTTGGCTTTTCTTATAAATCTACAGCTCTGGTATGCTTTCCGGCCATTGGCCTAGGGTAGCACCATGCAACTCATCGATATCGGCGTCAACCTGACCAACCCCAGTTTCGCCGACAAACACCAGGCTGTACTGGACCGTGCCTATGCCGCTGGCGTCTGCCAACTGGTGCTGACCGGCACCAGTGTCGAGGGCAGCGAGCAGGCCCTGGAGCTGTGCCAGCAACTGGACGAAACCGGGCAGCGGTTGTTCACCACCGCCGGCATTCATCCACACTCCGCCAGCGACTGGAATGCCGACAGCGCTCAGCGTTTACACCGTTTGCTCAAAGAGCCGAACGTGCGGGCGGTGGGGGAATGCGGGCTGGATTTCAATCGCGATTTTTCGCCGCGCCCGCAACAGGAAAAGGTACTCGAAGAGCACCTAGCAATGGCCGTCGACCTGCAATTGCCGGTATTCCTGCATGAGCGTGACGCCAGCCAGCGCCTGCTGGAAATCCTGCGCGATTACCGAGACCAGTTACCGGCGGCCGTGGTGCATTGCTTCACCGGTGAAAAGAAGGCGCTGTTCAGTTACCTCGATCTGGACCTGCACATCGGTATCACCGGCTGGATCTGCGATGAACGCCGGGGCACGCACTTGCACCCGTTGGTGCGCGAGATTGCCCGTGGACGCTTGATGCTTGAAAGCGATGCGCCCTATCTGTTGCCCCGCAGCTTGCGCCCCAAGCCGAAGAACGGTCGCAATGAGCCGGCGTACCTGACGGAAGTACTGCGTGAAGTCGCGCTGCACCGTAGCGAGTCGCTGGAAGATCTGGCGGCACACAGCACCGCCTGTGCACGGGCGTTTTTTGCATTGCCCGCGATTGATTGAGTCGGTGCGCCTCTGCGCCGCCCTGTGGACTTGATCCACATCAAAAATTTTTCTCCTGAGTAGCGGCACAATGCTGGCACCTTGCCAATACTGTTTCCGCTATCAGAGAAGACCTTCCATGGGTGCCTGGCTTAGCAATATCTCGCTGAAATACAAATTCTGGGCGGTCAACGCCGTCGCTTTCGTCACCACATTGCTGTTGGTGCTGTATGCCGTGCAGTTGGAACAACAGGCGCGCAGCCAGGCTTCACAGCAGGCGGCCAGCGCTCAGGCACGGTTGATCACGGCGTGGCCCGCCGGTCAGGCACTGCCCCAGGCCGATACCTTGCTGAACTTCAGCAAGGGCCAGACACCAAGGCTCAATGATCAGCCACTGCCCCAATTGATCGACGCCAACGGCTGGGTCGACATCAACCCCATGCCGCTGTTCGGGGAGACCCTGTTGATTGGCGCCGACGTGGTGTCGCGGGGCAATGGCCAATACACCGCCGTCCTGGCCTATGGCCCGAGCCTGAGCCAGGTGTTCAGCGACCGTTTTGCCAACTATGCAATGGCCGTGTTCATCCTCATGCTGGCGATGCTCTGTGCCTCGCAGCTGTTGATCCGCTTCCTGCTGAGCCAACTCAACACCCTCAAGGACGTCATGCTGCATGTGGAAAAAACCGGCGACCTGTCGGCACGCGTGCCGCTGTCCTGCACCGATGAGGTCGGGCAGATGGCCAGCGCCTTCAACGCCATGCAGGCCGGCTATCAACGGGTGGTCAGCACCGTGGCCCACACGGCGCGCCAACTGGATGTCGGCGCGGCTCGCCTGGCCAGCAGCATGAACGACGTACGCCAGGGCATGCTCGGCCAGCAGAGCGAAACCGATCAGGCCGCCACCGCCATCAATGAGATGTCGGCCACGGTGTATCACATCGCCCAGCATGCCGGCGCCACGCGTGACCTGTCGAAAACCGCCGACACCCTCGCCGGCAGTGGTCAGGAGGTGGTGGGTCGGGTGCAAACATCGATTGCCGGGCTGTCCACCGGCGTGCAACAAACCGCCGAGATGATTCAACGCCTGGCCGAGGACAGTCAGAAAATTAATGGCGTGGTCAGCGTGATCCATAGCATCGCCGAGCAAACCAACCTGCTGGCCCTGAACGCCGCCATTGAAGCGGCGCGGGCCGGGGAAATGGGTCGAGGCTTCGCTGTGGTTGCCGACGAGGTGCGCAACCTGGCCAAGCGCGTGCAGGCCTCTACCGACGAAATCACTCGCATGGTGTCGACTTTGCAGACCGGTACCCGGGACGCCGTGGACTTCATGCAGGAGAGCTCTTACAAGGCCGACGACTGCATGCAACAGGCCCAGGAGGCGAGAGCCGCACTCGCGCAGATCACCAGTGCCGTGGCACAGATGCGTGAAAGCAATACCCAGATTGCGGTGGCCGCCGAGCAGCAGAGCCAGGTCGCCGAAGAAATGAACCGCGCCGTGGTGAGTATTCGTGACGTCACCGAGTCAACCGTGCAGCAGACCGTGGACTCGGCCACCACCAGCAATGAGCTGGCAACACTGGCGGGCGAGTTGAGCAAGGCCATCGGGCAATTGAAGCTCTAAACCGGCCCCCCTCATCATTGGCCATGACCGCCTATCACTCCGATAGCCAACCTTGATTCGCCGTTGACCTCTACCCCGCCTATTCTTCAGGTATGAGTTTCACGGATCGAGGACTACCACGATGGGCAAACGTCACCCCAACCTCCCCGCCTGGCAATGGCGGGCGTACCCGAACAATCACCAGCATCCGACCAACCTGGTGTTGCACCTGATTGCCGTGCCGCTGTTCATCCTGGCATTTTTGCTGATCGTTTCCGGGGTGTTCAGCCTGAACCTTGGGAACGTCGCCATCGGCATCGTCGGCCTGCTGGCAGCCCTGGGCTTGCAGCGTCATGGTCACCGCCTGGAGGCGCAGGCCTCCGAGCCATTCAGTGATCGCAAGGATGCGGTGTCGCGCTTGCTGGTTGAGCAGTTCCTGACGTTCCCGCGCTTTCTCTTCAGTGGTCGCTGGTGGCGCGCCTGGTGCGAACGCCACCGGCATAAAGATCGTTAAGCGAAAATCGTCACGGTCTGCCGGCTGAGGGCAATCAACTGCCCCTCGGGGTTCCATAACGCGGCGGCGGCATGCCCGTATCCATCACGGGCATGCTCGATTTCCACATGGTACTTGCACCAGTCCAGCGTGCTCACGGCCAGCAAGGGCTGTACGAATTCGATGGTCCAGGTCAGGGTACTGCCTGCCGCGGGCTTCGCCAGATGCGGCAACAAGGCCGGTGGCCAGGCGTCCACCAGCGCCAGAATGTGCGCCTCGCTCACCGGCTCATCCTTCACGTCGCCGCGCAAGCGAACCCAGCCGCCCATGTCCCGGGACTTGTTGCCGGTGAACGGCATGCCACCGACACCCCAGCGCATCGCCAGATGGCGCATGAATTCAGGCATGACGCCATCGATGTAGGGAAGCTCCTGGCAATCGTCCCAGTGCATCATCTCGGGTGCCGGCAAGGCCGTCACCGCGACTTCGGAGGGACGCGAGGCACCAAAGCTGCCCTGCACCACAGTCACCACCTGGCCATTTTGCAGCGCTCGGCCCAGCACCTGGCTGACCGCCTTGCCTTCACGCAGGACTTCCACTTCGAAGCGGATGGGAACACCGGGCTCGGCCGGACCGACAAAGGTAATCGCCAACGAGCGCACCGGGCGATCAGCCGGGACTTTCGCACGCATGGCTTCGTACTGCAGCGCGGCCACCAGACCACCGAAACTGGCGCGGCCCTGCCCCCACTGCGCCGGTATCACCAGCTCATCAGGCGAGTTGCGCACGGCGTCGAGTAATTCTGAAAAGCGCATGAAAACCTCAAGGCTAGGAAAAGACTGACGGATCTTAACCAGCCTTCGCCTCCGGTACAGCGCCTATTCCGGCCAAAGAAACGGACAGATAGGACGGATGCTCGAGCAATCGCACGTGCTCAAGGCTTGAAACAGGCCGCACTGAGTTTGTCGAGCACCCGATCGGCGCGGCTTTCGGCCGTGGCCATGGTCACTTTCCAGCCCTCCACGCAGGGCGACAAGTCGGGCTCATGTTCGGCCCGCGCCAGCCATTGCCAGCAATCATGCCAATCCCCCAGGGCGCCTTGTGCCGCCTTGAGCCGTGGCATGGCGGCTCCAGGCAGGCGATCCAGTTCGGGATAGGCTTCGATGGCATAGCGCACCCGCTTGATCAGCAGACGCAGGCGGTGGCGGTCGTGGGCGGGATCGTGCAGGGTGTCATCCAGGGTTTTCCACTGCTTGGCCAGACGCTTCTCGATACGCCTGCGCAAGCCTTTGAGCAACCCCTGGCGCTCACAGGCGCGTAGAAAGCGCGGAAACGCGTCGAGGATCATCATCAACTGCGCCAGCTGCGGGCTGGCCGCCACCGCCGGATACGCCTGGCTCATCTGCAGCATGCGATGCTCGGCCGCTTGCCGCTGCCCATGCTGGAGCAGATAGGCAGCCAGTACTTCACGGTCGCGCAGGGGGGTCGTGAGGGTGCCGAGCGCCGCCGCGGCCGCCTCCAGTTGCTCAACCCCGGGCAGCCCCCGCAAGGGTCGCAACAGGCTGCGCAAACGGCGAACCGAGGTACGCAAGTCATGCAGCGCTTCGGCGTCGGTGCTCGCACTCAGCCGGGCCTGACAGGCCAGCAAACGCACTTCCAGCCCCAGGACTCGGGACACCAACCGATCAACCAACGCAGACATCGTCTTCTCCCAGGTCAGGCATCCACATCAGAGCACAAGCATAGGCCCATACTGGATCGGCTACCTGGCGCCCGTAGTGCGCCAGGTCATGGACGGTTCAACGACCCGCACGGGACTCACGGATATAGAAGCGTGCCTTCTGGGCCTTGTTGGCGCAACCTTCGAAGGCCTCGAACTGCTGCTGGGTCTTGGCCCCGGTCAACAGCGACAATGCCTTGGAGTAACTCACGGTACCGGCAAACCCTTCGGCCTTGGCCAGGTCCAGCTCTTTCCAGGCCGCATCCAGCTGGCTACCACAACTGTCACGGTAGGCGGTTTTACCCGCGCAACCGGCAAGTACCAACGCAATCAATGGCAGACAGATCCAGGCTTTCATCAATGACACCTCAAGGTAAAAAAACAATCATGCTGGGTAAGACGGTCAGCGCGGCCAAAAGTGCCTTGCAGCGTCGCTGGAAACTATAGCGTCCGCCAGAGGACTCATGTGCCGTCATCGAATGTCGAAAAAACGACGCGTATCATGCACACCCGATCAACATGATTGAAGCACGCCCCTCGATGGGTGCATTGTTGAGGCCTGTTTGACGTAAGGACGAGTACATGAAAAAGCGTGTCGCACTGGTGCTGGGCTCAGGTGGCGCCCGGGGCTATGCCCATATCGGGGTCATCGAAGAAATTGAACGCCGTGGCTACGACATTGCCTGTGTTGCCGGCTGCTCCATGGGCGCGGTGGTCGGTGGCATTTATGCCGCCGGCAAACTCAACGATTACCGCGACTGGATCGAAAGCCTGGACTACCTCGATGTGCTGCGCCTGGTGGACGTGAGTTTTCGCCTGGGCGCCATTCGCGGCGAGAAAGTCTTCGGGCAGATCCGCAAGATCGTCGGCGAGATCAATATCGAACAGTTGCGCATCCCCTACACGGCGGTGGCCACGGACCTGACCAACCAGCAGGAAATCTGGTTCCAGGAAGGTTGCCTGCACCAGGCCATGCGTGCCTCGGCGGCCATTCCGAGCCTGTTCACTCCCGTCATGCAAGGCAACCGCATGCTGGTGGACGGCGGCCTGCTCAACCCGCTGCCGATCGTGCCGGTGGTGTCGAGCCATTGTGACCTGATCATCGCGGTCAACCTCAACTCCACCAACCAGAAGCATTACCAACTGCCGGTGATCCAGCGACCCGCCGCGTTCAAAAGCCGGTTCGACAGCCTGATCAACTCCGTGGGTTCGCACCTGCCGTTTCGCCGTAAGCAAGCCGAACAATTGCTGCTGCTGGAACAGGAAGCACTGCGCAGTGAGGCCGCCGAGATCAATCCGTGGATTGAGTCCCCTGCCCCTGAAGCCCAGCAACCCGCCGCGGGCCCGGAAAACGAAGGCGCTCCGAAATCCGCCACGGGGTCGTTCATCATCGACAACGTCGGTCCGGCCTCGCTGCTGGACTTGATCAACCAGAGCTTCGAGGTGATGCAAACCTCCTTGGCGCAATACAAGATCGCCGGTTACCCACCGGACATCCTGATCAACGTACCGAAACGGGTCTGCCGGTTCTTCGAGTTCTACAAGGCGCCGGAACTGATCGCCCTGGGACGGGAAATTGCCCGCGACACCCTGGATCGCTACGAGAACGAGCGCGACTGAGGAGCTCGCATCCCGGGCGGGATCATTGGCTCCCCTCGCTCAACAACCGATACCCCACCCCCGCCTCGGTCAGGATGAACCGGGGTCGGGTCGGGTCGTCTGCCAGCTTCTGCCGCAGGTGCCCGACCACGATCCGCAGGTAATGACTGTCCTCGACATGGGTCGGGCCCCAGATATCCTTGAGCAGTTGCTGCTGGGTGATGACCCGCCCGGCATGGCGCGCCAATTGCGCCAGCACGGCGTACTCCTTGCGGGTCAACGCCACCTCGGCGCCATCGAGCAGCACCCGTCGGTACGCCAGGTCCACGGTCAACGGCCCGAAGGACAACGCCGCTTCCCGGGCTTCGCCCGCGGGTGCCTGACGCAACAGCGCACGGACCCGCGCCAGAAACTCCTGGATGCCGAACGGCTTGGTCACATAGTCGTTGGCGCCACCGTCCAGGGCCTCGACTTTCTGCCCTTCGCTGGCACGTACCGACAGCACCAGCACCGGCGCCGTCGACCATTCGCGAAACTCGCGCAGCACTTGCTGGCCGTCCATGTCAGGCAGGCCGAGGTCGAGCACCAGCAGGTCCGGCTTGTTCAACGCGGCCTGTGCCAGGCCTTCGTTGCCGGTGCCGGCTTCAAGCACTTTATAACCCTGGGAGGCCAGGCTGATACGCAGGAATTTACGGATCTGCGGTTCATCGTCAATGACCAGGATGGTCGCGGTCTGGCTCATGGATTCACATCAATAAGAGAAAGTGGCAAACAAAGAGCCGCAAGCGTAGCGCAGGTCGCATCAAGCTTCACTGTCCATCCCCGGCTGCTCCTGCAACGGCAGGTGAATGGTGATGCAGGTGCCGCGCCCGTCAATGCCGGCGGCCACGCTGATTCGCCCACCGTGCGCACCGACCATGCCCTGACAGATCGCCAGGCCCAAACCCGTCCCCTGCCCCCCTCTATCGCCTCGGGCGGCGGTGTAGAACATGTCGAAGATCTTCGCCCGCTCCGCCTCGGGAATACCCGGTCCCTCATCACTCACGGCAAAAAACAGTTCGCTGTCGGCGACACCGGCACTCAGTTGCAAGCGGCCATGGACCGGTGAAAAGCGTGCGGCGTTTTCCAGTATGTTGACCAGCGCCTGCTCGATCAATGCCGCATGCACGAAGAGCAGCGGCAACTCGCCCGGGGCCTCGACGCTCACCTGCAAGGGCGCCAGCACCGCGCGCAAGCGGTTGAGCGAGCTGCCGACGATATCGGCAGGCGACACCCAGTCCCGCGCCAGTTTCAATGCGCCGTGCCCCAGGCGCGTCATGTCCAGCAGGTTCTGGATGTAGCGATCCAGGCGCTCGGCTTCATCCCGGGTACCCTCGAGCAACTCGCGACGATCCGCCAACGGAATCGCCTCACCCAGTGCCAGCAGGCTGTCGATACTGCCGCGCATGGAGGTCAGCGGCGTGCGCAGATCGTGGGATACCGAAGCCAGCAGAGCGCTGCGCAATTGTTCGGTTTCACCGTGCAGGCGCGCTGCTTCAAGGTCTTCGGCCAACTGAGCGCGGGCCAACGCTTGCGCCAGCGGTTGGCTCAACGCGGTCAGCAAACGCCGGCGCTGGCCACTGAGCGGCTGCCCCTCCTTCGGGCAAACACCGAGCAGGCCCAACGGCCCATCGTCGATTGACAACGGCCACCACCACCAGCGGCCGAACGGCAAGGTGCCGGTGCCCATGCCGGCCGGTTGATCGTGCTGCCAGGCCCAGTCGGCCGCCGCGCGCTCGGCGTCGGAAAACTGTATCGGACCACCGGTTTCGACCTTCCAGCCCGCCTGCCCGTCACGATTGACCAGGCACAGTTGCATATCGCTCCAGCCCACCAGGTGCTGCGCGGCCGCGCTGACCACGGCCTGCCGGTCAGTGGCCGCAGTGAGTTTGCGCGACAGGTCGAGCAACTCGCTGGTTTCTTCCTGGGTGTCGCGCAATGCTTGCAATTGTCGCCGCTGGCGCGCCGCCAGGTTGCCGGTGAGCGCCGCCATCAACAGGAAAAACAGCAGCGTCAGCACGTCCTCTTCACGCTGGATCGCGAAGGAAAAATTCGGTGGGATAAACAGAAAGTCGTAGGTCAGAAAGGACAACGCCGCGCACGCCAGCGCCGGTCCCAGGCTGCTGCGCACCGCCACCAGCAACACCGCCGCAAGGAACACCAGCGAAATGTTCGGCAACGGCAGCAGGCTCGACACCGCCCACGCAATACCGGTGGCCAGCACCGTTGCCAGCAGCGCCAGCGCATAGTCGAACCAGGCCAGCGACTGCACCGAACGCTGACGTGGCTGGAACTGTTGCTCGTCGCTGTCCAGAACGTTGATTTCCAGACCTCGGGCATTGCGCAACAAGCGCGACGCCAACCCGCCACCCAACACTCGACGACGCAGGCGCGGGCGTGACTGACCAACCAACAGCAGGCTGGCACGCCGCTCGGCGGCGTGCTGGATCAGGGTTTTCGCCACTTCACCGGCGCGCAGCAGTACCACCTCCCCGCCCAGCCGTTCCGCCAATTGCTGGGCATTTTGCAACCGCAGGCGCGACTGTTCATCGCCCACGCGGCCGTTATCCACGTGCACCAGGCTCCAGGGCAAATGCCGGCGCTGCGCGACCCGACTGGCGTGACGCACCAGGCGCTCAGCCTGGGCATCGCCGTCCACCCCCACCAGCAAGCGACCACGTACCGCGGGGGCCGCCTGCCCCAGCTGTCGATAGCCACGACTGAGGTCATCATCGACCTGGGCCGCCGCCGTTTGCATGGCCAGCTCACGCAGCGCGGTGAGGTTGGTCTGGGTGAAGAAGGCATCGATAGCCGCCCGCGCCTGTTCGGGCACGTAGACCTTGCCGTCACGCAGGCGCTCCAGCAGCTCTCGCGGTGGCAAGTCGATCAGCAATAGCTCGTAGGCTTCCTGCAGCACCCAGTCGGGCAAGGTTTCACGCACCTGAACGCCGGTGATACCGCGCACCTGATCGTTGAGACTTTCAAGGTGCTGGACGTTGACGGTGGTGTACACGTCGATCCCCGCCGCGAGCAGCTCCTGGATGTCCTGCCAGCGCTTGGCATGCCGGCTGCCGGGGGCGTTGCTGTGTGCCAGCTCATCCACCAGCACCAGTTTCGGCCTGGCCTTGAGCAGGCCGTCGAGGTCCATTTCCTCCAGCATCACGCCGCGGTATTCGGAGCGCACCAAGGGTTGCTGCGCCAAGCCGGCGAGCAGCGCTTCGGTTTCTGCACGACCATGGGTTTCCACCACCCCGGCGATGACTTTCACGCCCTGACGCAACTGGGTGTGGGCGGCCTGCAGCATGGCGTAGGTCTTGCCGACACCGGGGGCGGCACCCAGAAAAACCTTGAGTCGACCGCGACCGTCGCGGGGCAGTTCAGCTAGCAGTGCATCGGCGCGGCCGGAGTCACTCATCGGGGTCTCTTTCTTTCAGGTTGTTCGCTCCCGGGCCTGGCTCGGGAATACAGACCGGGACGTTCGGCGTCCCGGCCAATCACGTGTCTACAACGCGTCCAGTGCCCGGTTCAACTCCAGCACATTGACCACCGGTGGCCCCACCCATGGCCGTTCGATGTGGGCGTCGAGCAACTGTTGCAAGGTGGCAATCGGCACATCACGTGCCGCTGCCACCCGCGCCAGTTGATAGGTAATCGCGGCAGGTGGCAAGTGTGGATCGAGGCCACTGCCGGACGTGGTCAGCAACGCCAGGGGAACCGGCCCCTGGCCTGGGACCAGCTGCTTGGTGGCGTCGTCGATCACCCGCGTCGCCAAGGCCGGATTGCTCGGTGCCAGGTTGCTGGCGCCGCTGGAAACCGTGGCAAACGCACCGGCCGATGGCCGTGGGTGGAACCAGGCGTCACCGACGAAATCCTGGGCGATCAGGGAAGAGCCACGAACCTTGCCATCGGCATCACACACCAGACTGCCATTGGCCTGATCGGGGAACGCGACCTGGGCGATACCGGTCACCACCAGTGGATAAGCGACGCCCGTGACCAGCGTCATCAGGACAAGCAGGCTCAAGGCCGGACGAATCATTGTGGACATGTCAAAAATCTCCATTCAGGGTGAACGCCGCGCCCGGGGCACGGCGCGCAGCAGTTACACCAGGTGCAGCGCCGTCAGCAGCATGTCGATCAGCTTGATGCCCACGAACGGCACCACGAGGCCGCCCACGCCGTAGATCAGCAGGTTACGACGCAGCAGATGCGCCGCACTCGCGGCCTGCACACGTACCCCGCGCAACGCCAGCGGGATCAATCCAACGATGATCAGGGCGTTGAAGACGATGGCGGACAGAATCGCGCTCTGGGGACTGCTCAAGTGCATGATGTTCAGCACGCCCAGCTGTGGATAAATCGAGGCGAACAAGGCCGGCAGGATCGCAAAGTACTTGGCGACGTCGTTGGCGATGGAGAACGTCGTCAGCGCACCACGGGTGACCAGCAACTCCTTGCCGATCTGCACCACGTCCAGCAGCTTGGTCGGATCGCTGTCGAGATCGACCATGTTCGCCGCTTCGCGAGCGGCCTGCGTGCCGTCGTTCATCGCCATCCCGACATCCGCTTGAGCCAGTGCCGGTGCATCGTTGGCGCCGTCGCCACACATGGCCACCAGACGACCGTCGTTTTGCTCGTGACGAATGCGGGCGAGTTTTTTCTCGGGAGTGGCCTCGGCCAACACGTCATCCACGCCGGCTTCAGCGGCAATCGCGGCGGCGGTCAGCGGGTTGTCGCCAGTGACCATGACAGTGCGAATCCCCAGCTTGCGCAGCTCGGCGAAACGCTCACGGATACCCGGCTTGACCACGTCCTTGAGGTGGATCGCGCCGAGCAGCTTGCCCTCGGCACACACCAGCAACGGCGTACCACCGCTCTGGGCGATCTTGTCGATTTCCCGGGACATCGGCGGCAGCATGTCGGCACGCGTCAGGCCAACAAACGCCAGCACCGAATCCACGGCCCCCTTGCGATAGACGCGGCCTTGATAGTCAACACCGGACAAGCGGGTCTCGGCGCTGAATGGCACGGCGGTCAGCGCCTCGGCGGACGGCTCGGCCTGTGGATAAAGGCCGCGCAGGTACTCGACAATCGACTTGCCCTCGGCCGTGTCATCGGCCAGCGAGGCGAACAGCGCCCCTTCGGCCAGCTCCTTGGAGCTGACGCCAGGCGCTGCGTAAATAGCGCTGCAACGACGGTTACCGAAGGTGATGGTGCCGGTCTTGTCCAGCAGCAGCACGTGTACGTCACCGGCGGCCTCCACCGCACGACCGGATTTGGCGATGACGTTCAAGCGCACTAAGCGGTCCATGCCGGCAATACCGATGGCCGACAGCAAGCCACCGATGGTGGTAGGTATCAGCGTCACCAGCAATGCCACCAGAAACACCAGCGGCAGGTTGCCATTGGCGAAGTGGGCGAACGGCTGCAGGGTCACGACCACCACCAGGAAGATCATGGTCAGGCCGATCAGCAGAATATCCAGCGCCACTTCGTTCGGCGTTTTCTGCCGCTTGGCACCTTCCACCAGCGCGATCATGCGGTCCAGGGTCGACTCACCCGGGTTGGCGGTGATGCGCACCAGCAACCAGTCGGAGACCAACCGGGTATTGCCGGTGACTGCCGAACGATCACCGCCGGACTCACGAATCACCGGTGCGGATTCGCCGGTAATCGCCGCTTCGTTGACCGCCGCGATGCCTTCGATCACTTCACCGTCACCGGGAATCATCTCCCCGGCCTCAACCCGTATCACATCACCCTTGCGCAATGAACTCGCCGGCACGACCTGAAAGCGGCCGTCGGCTTGTTTGCGCCGAGCACTCAGGCCTTCGCTGCCGGCCTTGAGACTGTCCGCGCGCGCCTTGCCACGACCTTCGGCCAGGGCTTCCGCGAAGTTGGCGAACAACACGGTGAACCACAGCCACAGGGCAATTTGCGCCGCGACAAAGGACGGCACCGCCGTGTCCGGGATAAAGCACAACACCGTGGTGAGGATGGCCGTCAGCTCGACCACCAGCATCACCGGCGAACGCTTGAGCTGTCGCGGGTCGAGCTTGACGAACGCTTGCACCAGCGCCGGTCGCCACAGGGCCGAAATCGAGGTTTTCGGCGCCTCGGCCAATTGGGCGGGGGCGGCTTGTTTTGAGGCAGGAACGTGCATATTCATGTTGGATTCCTTAGAAGCCCATGCTCAAGTGATCAGCGATAGGACCCAGCGCCAGGGTCGGCAGGAAGGTCAAGCCACCCACCAGCAAAATAGTCACAGTCAGCAAGGTGACGAACAGCGGACCATGAGTCGGGAAGCTGTTCTGGCCGACCGGCGCGCTTTTCTTCATCGCCAGGCTGCCGGCAAGCGCCAGGACCGGGAGGATGTAACCGAAGCGCCCGATCAACATGCCCAGCCCCAGCATCAGGTTGTGGAACGGCGTGTTGGCACCCAGGCCGGCAAAGGCGGAGCCATTGTTGGCGCTGGCCGAGGTGTAGGCGTACAGCAACTGGCTGAAGCCGTGAGGGCCGGGGTTACTGATGGTGGCCGCCGGGCCAGGCAGGCTCGCCGCCAGGGCACCGAGCACCAGCACGCCAACCGGCATCACCAGCAAGGTCACCACCAGCAACTGGACTTCCCTGGCCTGCAATTTCTTGCCCAGGTATTCCGGTGTGCGCCCGATCATCAGGCCGGCGAGGAACACTGCGATCAGGACGTTGAGCAACATGCCGTAGAGGCCCGCGCCGACACCGCCGAAAATCACCTCGCCGACCATCATGTTGACCAGTGCAACCATGCCGCTCAGTGGGTTGAGGCTGTCGTGCATGCCGTTGACCGAGCCGTTGGAAGCCGCCGTAGTGGTCACCGACCACAGCACGGTCGCGGTGGTCCCGAAGCGTGCTTCCTTGCCTTCCAGCGGTGCGGTTTGCTCGACTGCTGCATTGCTCAGGCTCGGGTTCGGCTGGTTTTCAGCCCACAGCGACACCGCACCACCGATCAGGAACAGCGCGAGCATGCAGCCGATAATGGCCCGGCTCTGACGCAGATCCTTGACGTAATGGCCGAAGGTGAACACCAGCGCTGCGGGAATCAGAATGATCGAGGAGACCTCGAACAGGTTGCTCCAGGCCGTGGGGTTCTCGAATGGATGCGCCGAGTTGACACCGAAGAAGCCACCACCGTTGGTACCCAGTTGCTTGATTGCAATCTGGCTGGCCGCAGGCCCCAGTGGAATCACCTGGTCAACGCCCTGCACGGTCAGCGCATTCACATACTGCGCGAAGGTTTGTGGCACCCCCTGCCAGACCAGGAACAACGCCAGCAGCAAGCACAGCGGCAACAAGCCATAGAGCGTGGCGCGGGTCATGTCGACCCAGAAGTTACCGAGGGTTTGCGCCGATTTGCGACTGATACCACGGCACAACGCTACCAGTACCGCCAGGCCGGTGGCCGCACTGACGAAGTTCTGCACAGTCAGGCCAACCATCTGGCTCAAGTAGCTCAGGGTGGCCTCACCGCTGTAGGACTGCCAGTTGGTGTTGGTCATGAAACTGACCGCCGTGTTGAAGGCCTGGGTCCACTCCTGGCCCGGCAAATGCTGCGGGTTGAGCGGCAGGTAGTTCTGGAACAGCAGGATCGTAAACAACAGCAAAAAGCCCGCGAGGTTGAACGCGAGCAACGCCAGGGCATACATCTGCCAACTCTGCTCACGCTTCGGGTCGACCCCGGCCACGCGATAACAGCCGCGCTCCACCGGCCCCAGAACCGGCGTCAGCCAGGTGCGCTGGCCTTCCATCACCTTGTAGTAGAAGCGCCCCAGAAACGGTGCCGGCACCAGCACCACGGCGAAGAAGGCAAGGATCAGCCAATAGTCATAACTGTGCATAGCCGCTCCTAGTGCTGATCCGCGCGTAATAGCGCGACCAATAGATAGATGAACAGTCCAACCGCCAATAGCAGGGACACCCCGTCCAGAACGCTCATGGAATTTCTCCGTCATACGGCGATTGCCGCGTGTGGAGGCATTGTCCGCAGCCAGGCCGTAAAAGAACGAGATCGAGGGGGTGGGCGCGACATAAAGAAAGCGTAAAGAGTGGCTTTATGGCTTTGTTACGGCGGATTGAACCAGGCCATCGCGAGCAATGCGTTGGCCTGCGGCGTAAATGACGTCAAACGTGCAGAACAGGCCTAGAATGGAACCACTGAGAAACGCAGTGACTCAAAATGGATAAGCACGGCGTTGACGCCTGCACTTAAGGAGAGCCCTATGCCCTGGTATGGCTGGTTGATTCTGATACTTGCAATCGGCTCGATCGTCGGTGGCCTGATGCTGCTGCGCGACACCGCAAACAAGGTTGAGCTGACCGATGAACAGCGTAAACGCGTGGCCGAGCGCAACGCAGAAATGGACGCCAAGGACGCTCAGGATCGCTGATTGAAAAACGTGGCGAGGGAATTGCCCCCTCGCCACGGCACTCACTGCACCTGCCAATCCGCCTTGGCGATATGCAGCCGTGCGCGCCCGTGCATTGGAAAATATTCAGCACGTCATGCACCTCGAGGTCCGTCAAGCCATGGGGCAGTAGTCGCAGGCCAGATCCGGGGCCGCCAGCGCCTTGCCCGGGAGCAAACGGCCACCAATGCTGTCGGCATGCAGCTCCAGTGTGGTGTGGTCAGCCAGGGAAGTCCGCCACTCACCCTCATCAACTCGCCCTTGTTGAACAATCGCCAGTCACTGATTAATCCGTATTCGTGTCACCTGTTTACGCGCGTTACTGACACGTTGGACGCATCTGCATGCTTTATGGCAGTAAAAGTACAGTCACCATCTTATTTACCTTGGTTAAGATGGCCCATCGCCGTGGAGATTTTCAGATGCGCTACTCGCAGGACCATAAAGCCCAGACCCATCAGCGCATTATCAAGGAAGCCGCTGCACGCTTTCGCCGCGACGGTATCGGCGCCACTGGCCTGCAACCTTTGATGAAAGCCCTGGGCCTGACCCACGGTGGCTTCTACTCTCACTTCAAGTCCAAGGACGAGTTGGTGGAGAAAGCCCTGCAAGCGGCCGGTGAAGAAGTCAGTGTCCGTTGCGCGCAGCTTTTTGCCGAGAACCGCCCCCTGGAAGCCTTCGTCGACGCCTACTTGTCCGAATGGCACAAGTCCTCTCCTCACGAGGGTTGCCCATTGCCCACCATGTCGTCGGAACTGGGCTTGCGTGGCCAGGCCAGTCCCACCAGCGACGCGGTACTCAATGCGCGACTCGAACAGGTCGAGCACGCGCTGGGTGGCGAGAATGCCGCCGACCAAAGCCTGATCATCATGTCGACCCTGGTCGGCGCATTGCTGTTGTCACGCAGTGTCGAAAACCCGGAGCTGGCCCGGCGGCTCCTCGACGTCACCCGCGAACACCTTAAAAAACAGGTCGAGTAAAGAGCCGCCTTACTTGTAGCGCGCAGCCGCCGTATTCCTGGACAGGTTCGGCCCCAACACGTGGCGCGCGGCAACAAAAGCATCCCAGTCCGCGGCATCGGGTAGCGAAGGAATGGTGACCAGTTCCCCCAGGTCGAACCCGGACAACGCCGCATCGACCATCTCCCCGGCCTCCATGACCATCTCCGCCGGTATGGCACTGGCGTCGATTCCTGAACGCTCCCAGATTTCGGTACGCGTCACACCTGGCAAAACAGCCTGCACCTGAACCCCCGAACCACTGAGTTCCGCGTCGAGTGACTGCGTCAGGCTCAGCACGTAAGCCTTGCTCGCACTGTAGGTCGCGTTGAAACGCTCCGGGAACAGGGCAACCACCGAGGCAATGTTAATAATGGCCCCTCTGCCGGCCTGTGAAAAACTTGCCGCGGCCGCCGAGGCCAAACGCGTCACCGCCACCACATTGAGCTGAATCATCCGCTCCAGTTGATCCAGGTCTGCGTCCGCCAAGGTTCCATCAGCCGCAACACCAGCGTTGTTCAGCAGCAAACTGATACTCGCATCGCTGCGCAGGCGCTGCTCGACGGTGATCACATCCGCCTTGAGCGTGAGGTCCGCCTTCAACACCTCCACCTGCACGCCATGCTCAGCCCGCAAGCGCATTGCGGCATGTTGCAGCCGTTGTTCATCGCGAGCCACCAACAGCAAGTCGAAACCACGAGCCGCCAAGCGCTCGGCGTAGATAGCGCCTATGCCGGAAGAAGCCCCGGTAACCAGCGCTGTACCTTTGGACTGGACAGAATTCATAGCCGTACTCCTGGAAGATGCCGTAGGGAACCTGGATGCCCCCGCTCGCGGAATGCCGAATGGGCTGGCGGATTGATTATAGGCATAATCCAACGACAATATTACAGTCGTAATATTTATTTTCGGACAAATGGCGACGTGACGCCAGCGCACAGAGACTCAACCGTCACGCACAAAAAAGGCCGATCAATGACCGGCCCTTGCACCCCATCTACGCATCAGTTCACGGCAAGCCTGTCACGATTCTTGTCCAGGATTGCCTTGCCAATGCCCTTGACCTCCAGTAACTCGTCCACCGATGCAAATGGACCATTACTTTCACGATGCGCAACAATCGCCTTGGCTTTGGCCTCACCAATTCCCAGGAGATCACGTTGCAAGGTCACGGCATCCGCCTTGTTCAAATCAACCTTTGCGGACCCGACCGACGATACTGCCGGCACCGTCACCGGCGCAGCACCCGCCTCAGTCTTCGCCGCTGGCGCTGCCAGTGCGGTAGTGGACAGGCTGGTCATCAGGATGAAAACCAGAGAGAGGAAGTAACCTGTACGCATAAGTGACACTCCATGACATCGTTAGGGAAGAAGCAGCCTTTACGAGGCTGCCTCCCAAACCTAGGTCATGGAGCGGTTCTGTCAAAAATGTGTCCGTTGCAGAGTGTGTAACAATCAGGGTTCGAGGCGACGCTGCTGGTAGATCCAGTCAACGATTTCTCCGTCGGGGGTGTAGCCGCTGACGGTCTCGCGCAGAAGCTGGCGAACCCGGGTGTAGTCGTCATGCTCAACAGCGCTGAGCAACTCCTTCAAACGCCCCTTGAGCACATCCCACGCCAGATGGTCTTCATTGGCCGTCATGATCATCGGGTGCTGAGTGGCCGCGACGTTGTCGCCGATCAGCAACTCTTCGTACAACTTCTCACCCGGACGAAGCCCCGTGAACTCGATCTCTATATCACCTTGAGGGTTCTTGTCCGAACGTACACTCAAACCTGACAGGTGAATCATCTTCTCCGCCAGCTCGACGATTTTCACCGGTTCACCCATATCCAGGACGAACACGTCCCCGCCCTGCCCCATTGAACCGGCCTGAATCACCAACTGGGCAGCTTCGGGAATGGTCATGAAGTAACGGGTGATTTTAGGGTGAGTGACCGTCAGCGGTCCTCCCGACTTGATCTGACTATGAAACAGCGGAATCACCGAACCGGACGAACCCAGTACATTGCCGAAGCGCACCATGGTGAACCGGGTCTTGTTGACGCGAGAAACGTTGGCCTTTTCCCCCAGCAACACCGGCGCAATCTCCCGACTCAACGCCTGAAGGGTCATCTCGGCAAGCCGCTTGGTACTGCCCATCACATTGGTGGGGCGTACCGCCTTGTCGGTCGAAATCAGCACGAAATTGGCGACACCCGACTGCAGTGCGGCTTGCGCAGTATTAAGCGTACCCATCACATTGTTCAGCACGCCTTCGGCGATATTGTGCTCGACCATTGGAACGTGCTTGTACGCGGCGGCGTGATAGACGGTGTCCACGCTCCAGGTTTTCATGACATCCAGCAGTTTATGGGGATGACGAATGGACCCCAGGATCGGCAGCAACCGGACAGAAGAAGACTCCCGGGCAGCACGCCGCTCGAGCTCGGAAAGAATGTTGTAAAGGTTGAACTCACTGTGCTCGAACAGCAAAAGCGTGGTCGGACCAATGGAGAAAATCTGCCGACACAACTCCGAACCGATTGAGCCACCCGCCCCGGTGACCATCACTGTCTTGCCCTTGATGCAGTGTGCCAACAGATCGGGTTGGGCTGGCACCGAATCCCGTCCCAGCAAGTCAGCAATGTCCACCTCCTGAATATCATCGACCTTCACCCGGCCACTGGCCAGATCGGTGAAATTGGGAACACTGCGAATGTGAAGCGGATAGCCTTCCAGCAGATTGAGAATTTCCCTGCGACGTGCCCGGGTGGATGACGGTAGCGCCAGAAGAATTTCCTGAGCACCGGTGACGTCGATCATCTGCGGGATGTGTTTGGGCTTGTAAACGTGAAGGCCCGATATGGATCGATCTGCAATACTAGGATCATCATCGATAAATGCCACTGGTCGCATCACACGCCCCATGCGAAGCGCTGCCACAAGCTGGTTGCCGGCAACACCTGCCCCATAAATGGCGACCTTGGTCAGGCCATCATCGCGGCTGGCAAACGGCACGTGTTGAGCGGCTGTGAACCAGTCACCCATGAAGTATTGGCGCATGCACAGCCGCAAGCCACCAATGATGACCATACTCAGCCACCAATAGTTAAAAATGATTGATCTCGGAACCACTGCCTCATGGTTACTGTACCAATAAACGACAACAGCCAGAATCAAAGAAGATAAACTGACAGCTTTTACAATCGCGATCAGAGCGTCGTTGCCAAAATAGCGCATCACCGCACGGTACATTCCAAAGCGAATGAATAGTGGAATAGCGATGATCGGAGCGCAAACAAAGAGCCATACGTGGGCCTTGAAGGGGTTGTACATATCGTCGATCCCCAAACGCACGATGAAGGACAACCACAAAGCGACCCAAACCAAAACAATGTCGGTAGCAACCTGTATCAGTCGCTTTTGCTTGCGAGGTAAACCAAGCAGAACAGTCCGCACTTTATCCATTCACCGGCTCGAGCACGTGGCCCCCTCCTTACACAATCGACGATCCGCATTGTAACCTCAACGCACAAACTATCAGCTGAATACTTGTCGGATGCTCCAGGACCAAGCGGCTACGCCTGGCGTGGTAACGGGCCCTGACGATTCAACACGAGCATTTTGCTGACAGCATAGCTACAATTCCTAGACTGCAATAAAGCAAAACAATCATGGAATTGACGACGAAGGTCGCCTATTTGCATCCGACAACTCATGTCGCGACAGACACATTCAGCCAGCCAGAGCAGTGAACGCCGCCCTGCTCCTACGCCCAGGCACGGTTGATCCGACAGATGTCAATTTTTGTACAATTTTTAGTTTATAACGAGAACACATGCCCAAAAATCTTGTAGCTCACTTGCAAACCGTGGACGCCGAGCGCCGCAGCGCTACAAAAGGCCAGCGCCCTATTGTGATTTGGCTAACGGGGCTGAGCGGTGCAGGGAAGTCATCCATTGCTAACGTTTTGGAGCTAGCGCTGTGCAATGCCGGGCGTCATACGTATTTGCTTGACGGTGATAATATTCGGCTGGGGCTGTGTAATGACCTGGGATTCAGCGACGCCGATCGCGTTGAAAACATACGACGCATCTCTGAGGTCGCGAAATTGTTCATGGATGCGGGACTGATCGTGATCACTGCGTTCATTTCACCTTTTTTACGCGACCGCGCCCTGGCCCGTGAGGTGATTGGCGAAGGGAATTTTGTAGAAGTTTTCATCGATACACCTCTGAGCGAATGCGAGCGTAGAGACCCAAAGGGCCTCTACAAAAAAGCACGAGAGGGCCTGATCAAGAACTTCACCGGCATAGACTCTGCCTATGAAGCTCCGTTGAACCCACAAGTCAGGATCAATACGTTAGAAGACGATCTGGAGACAGCTGCACAGCGCATTGTCGATTTTATTGGCAAGCAGTCGCAAAAATGAAAACCTTGATGATCATTGGCGCGGGTTTCAGTGGGACCGTTGCCGCCATAGAGTTTTTACGTTCCGCTCCTCACGGTGCCAAGCTCATCATCATCAACAGGTCCGGCGCTGTTGCGCGTGGCTTGGCCTATGGCACCAGCAGCTCCAAACATCTACTTAACGTGCCCGCTGGCAATATGAGCGCATTGGTCGACGATCCCGATTCATTCCTGCGATATTGCCAATCCTGCTTGCCGGGTACCACTTCGAGCTCTTTCGTATCAAGGAAACAGTACGGAAACTACCTGGCCGAACTACTGGATAAAGCCGAACACGATGCCAAAAACCATATCGATGTCGAGCGTATAACGGCCGAAGTCAAGAGCCTCAGCCCTCATGAAAAGGGGGCAAATGTCGAGCTGTGCTCAGGCGACACGATTTTTGCCGATCACGTTATTTTGGCATTTGGTCATTTCCCGCCACGCACCCCTGCCGTACTTGACGGTGTGCTGGACTCCGCATGCTATATGGCAAATCCGTGGAGCGGTCCAATATCTTTGCCCGAGAAGCCAGATGCGTCGATTTTGCTGATCGGTGGAGGGCTCACTGCTCTCGATGTAATTTCCAGCTTGATACAAGCAACCAATACCGGGCCGATTTACATGCTGTCCCGTCGCGGGCTATTGCCGCTGGCGCACCGCACAGCCAAAAGCACCTCACACCCGCCGACCTCGCTTCATGACGAACTACTGAACACAACACCGACCGCACGAAGTTACTTGAGAACGATCAAGGCACAGATCAAGTCCAGCGCAGCGTCCGGCATCAACTGGCGAGACATCATCGCGGCCGTGCGGCCGATTACATCCCGCCTTTGGTTGAAACTTTCAGAACATGAACGAAGCAGGTTTTTACGTCACGTCCAACCTTACTGGGACGTTCATCGCCACCGGGTAGCGCCGGAAACCTACCAATCTTTCGATGAAGCGCTGCAGCTCAAAAAAATCATCCCTCTGGCCGGGCGAATCAAATCCATTGAGCTCAACAATGACAAGGCACTCGTTACCATTCAGTCCCGCGGCATACACGACGTAAAAAAGCTGCACGTTGATCGCATCATAAACTGCACCGGCCCCAACTCGAACCCAGGCTTGATTGAGGAGCCGTTGATGCAACAGATGATACGTGACGACCTGATTGCTATCGACAGTTTGGGCCTTGGGCTACTCGTTGATAACAGCCTGGCTGTCAAAAGCAAAGACGGCACTCCATCCGAGTGGCTGAGTTATGTCGGCCCTATGCTGAAGGCCAACTTCTGGGAGGCGACCGCTGTGCCGGAACTGCGTCTCTACGCATCAATGCTGGCCCGAAAAATATCGGAAAAATTCAGCCGCATATAAAATCAACCCTTGAACGACCAAACCAGCGCGACCACAACCGGCCTGCTTCGTGGCGCAGGCCACAGGATGACATGTGCCAGGACTGCGACCTGAGCCTATGTCTCTTCTTGCCCCACACTGACAGATGCCCACAAACGGCAAACATGCACAATGCTCCAACTCGATAAGCGTTGGAACCATGAGCCGAAACGTCACCTTGAAGAACTGAATCAGGAGCCCATCAAACAATGAACCCTGTGCTTGTACTCGGCGACTCTCACGCTTTGGTTTTCAGCTCTGAAAAAATGAAAGCCTTGTTTCCTGAATATTCATTTGAAGTGACGTCCGTCGGCGGTGCCACCGTTTCCGGATTGAAAAACCCCAACGCCGTCACCCAAGCCATGCCGCAATACATCTCAGCAATGGAAACTACCACAGCCGACACGGTGATCGTGATGCTTGGGGAGGTCGACACCGGGTTTGTTATTTGGTACCGCGCTCAAAAACATGGCAGCTCGGTAGAACAAATGCTTCAGCAGGCTCTGGAAAATTACCAGAAGCTTTTGCAAGATGTGGCGAGAGAATTTTACGTTATCTGCATCAGCACCCCCCTCCCGACAATTCGAGACGACATGGAGTGGGGCGAGGTAGCTAACTTACGGAAAGAAGTAAAAGCCTCACTCTCCGACCGAACACAACTTACCATTAAGTTCAATACGCTCATGGAAGCCTTTTGCACTCGCGAGGGTATAAGCTACCTGAACTTTGATAGCCTCTCCACGGATGAAACTGGCACCCTCAAAGTATCTCTTCAGAACCTCGACCCCAGCGATCACCACTATGACCCATCTGCTCACGCGCTGATGATCGAGCCTCTACTCAGGCCGCTACTCAAGCAAGACACCCACCCAGAACGAAACAACTCCATGGATAAGGCCGCATCCGAAAAGCGCTCCACGCTTCGTAAGCTCTGGGACTCACTATTCTCCAGGCAATAAAAAATCGCACACTGGCGATTTCGGATAGGTGTCACATTGTTGCTCTACGCAGAAAGTCACTGACTATGTTTATCAGCAGTCAAGTGCGGACTTACGATACATTCCAGCCTCTCGCTTTCGGTTTTGTAGTGCAGCGCGCCAATTACTTGATCCGCGCACCGCACTCACAATAAAACAACCTCTTCAGACAACTCTCGAACCCTGGCCATCCTGCATCCACTTCACAAACCGCTCCACGCCCTCTTCGAAGCCTACGGCTGGAGCCCACCCCAACACGTTTTTTGCACGGTCTATATTTAAAACACTCAGCGGCACATCAAAACCTCGCCCCGGCAAGTACTTACGAATCGCAACGCGCCCGGTGATCTTCTCAATCGTATCAAGCACTTCATTCAAACTATGCCCGCGACCTGAACCGATATTAAATACATGCTCTTGCGTTGATGGCTCAAGAGCCGCCAGCAGAGCTTGTACAACATCGGCGACGTGAATGTAGTCACGTACGACAGAGCCATCACCCCAGATTTCTATGGGCTCATCTCGCAACACTTTACCAAGAAAAACAGCTATTGCACCTTGACTCGCATGCGTGCGCTGCCCCTCGCCAAAGGGGTTTGCCAAGCGTAAAACCGTATAGTCCAAGCCGTGCAGGTGATGAAAAAGTGCCAAGTACTTTTCGATTGCCAGTTTCGCAATACCATAGGAACACACCGGATCTGTTGCGTGCGTTTCAGGGATTGGTACTTGGGTGGGCTCGCCGTAAACGGTCCCCCCTGACGAAACGAAAATGACCTTCTTGACCCCGGCCTCAAGCGCCAGCGTCAACATACGAATCGTTCCGACCAAATTACTTTCCACGTCGAAAACAGGATCCGCATTAGACGACTTCGGTAGCGTGGTTGATACCAAATGGTAACAAACATCGCAGTCTTGCAATGCTCCGCTTATATCGGCTTCACTGGTGAAATCGCCTTCAAACAGCTCGAACCGAGGATGACTTGAGTGATTACCTCCGAGGTCGACAACATTTGGCCGATCAAAACAACGCACAGCGTGCCCCTGACCAAGCAATGCATCGACGAGATGCGCACCAATGAAGCCTCGTCCACCCAATACCAACGAACGCATGACTCTATCAGTCGAACTGTTCCCGAAATTTTTCAACGTTTGCCTCCCATGCTGCACGATTCGATCTGCCGCTTCACGCCGCAGTAGCCAAGGCGCTCTGTCGCTGCCTTTGACCTGATTACCCTAGCAAATACTACAAATGGAAATACGATAAGTAGCGCCCCAACAAGCTCCAAAGTACGAGAAGGTCAAACCACCCGTATCACAAGGCGCTGTACACCGGTCGCATTCAAAATTGACACGCTTACGCCTCGACAGCTTCTGCATGCCACTTCACGATCTTGCATGACGCTCCCCTCAACACCCTCATACACCGGGTAAATACTAACAGCTGAGCTGATCGTGTTGAGAGGATGCCCTCGCTCGTTTAAATGCCTGGCACTACCGATTTCGCATGCTTTGCTTCGATATCTCGCTCGAACAGACGCACATATTGAGCCGCCACGGCGTCAATCCGATAGCGACTTGAAACCTCTTTCACCAATGCCAAGGCATGCTGATGCTTTTCTTTGTCGCTAGCAAAATCAGCAATAATCCGAGCTGCTTTCTCGATCGGAATCTCCCAATCTTCCAGACACAACACCTCGCCCGCCACCTCATCCCATATGCTAAGCATATTTCTAATGTCGCCCACATCGGAGGCGATATACGGTTTACCAGCAAACAGACAATCGACAATGGTCAGGGGAAAGCTTTCCGACTTGAATTTGGTCAGCATAATGCCCATGTCCGCCGCCGCATAGTAACCCACGGCGTTTTCGCTGAAACCTGCCAAATAGACAAACTCGGGCACTCCGGTTTGACAGTACGTCTCATAGACCGGGCCGTTCCCGACCAGTATCAGACGAATGTCTCGACCCGAGATGGATCGCGCCAATTCGACAGACTCAATCGTTTCATCCCAGCCCTTGTCGGGTATCGCGCGGCTAACACAGCACAAAACGAAGGCGTCTTCAGGTACACCCAGCTGAGCGCGTGGAATAGCGACAACCTTTGGTGGTTGCAACCCGTTGGGTACTTTGACGAACCGATCGGACGAGTTGTCGTATAGCGAAAAGTTCGAGAACGGCACGAGATTCTTCTCAGCGGTATAGACCCAGGTGCTCACACTGTTATCCGCAGTACGTAGCTGCTCCTCGGTGACGCCAAAGGCATCTTCATGCTCAATCATCCCGTGAAGGGACGCAACATGAGCCCCCAAGTCCGAGAAAACATCTGGCACATGGGTCGGGTACCTCTGAATATGCCACTGATGAGAGTTATGTGCTTCGACACCGAATTCACGGATGATCGTCTTGACCGCATCGACATCCGAGGTCTCTACAAGCGGAACGTCGGTCCTGAGCATCTTGCGGATACCATCCTCTCGCACGGTCAACCCAGCGCTCAGCAAGAATACGGACAGCCCTTGACGCTTGAACTCGTTGGCCAACCGGATAGGAAGGATCTCGGCTCCACCCGGATAGAAACCAATCGTCGACACCATGACATTTGGCTTTCGATTCGCCCGAGCCTGAAGGATCGCATCCTTGTCGTACCAGCGTAGAAACTCTTCGTTCGAGTGCCCTACGTAGTGGTCATAAAGCCTTTTGCTGCCCTCTTCACAGCGCTCAAGCACAGAAAGTGGCACGTTATATAGCGCCTGCACCGTCCGACTAGAAATCCCGAGCTCACGGTAGAAAACCTCTTTCCTGTAAGTGCTCTCGGCAGCACTGCCTTCGTAACGGCGGAAGAAGTTTGTACCCTCGGTGGAATAGGCAATCTTGCCGCCACGAAGAATGTGAAGGTAGAAAACCCAGTCGCCTGCAACACGCATCGACAACCAGGATTCGTCTTCCAGCAGTGGCAGATCGGTAGGACGCTTGAAAATCGTGCCGCTGGCGTTAGGAATCGTGTTCTTGATACCCAGTGCGGTGCGCACTTCGTTGTGAGCGGTCTCTACGTAGGAACTTCTCCACTTTTCTGCGCCTTCCAGATCGTTAACGTACTTATGAAACTCATCTTCCATGATGACTTCATCACTGCTGACGAACTCGCATTTTGCATAAGCCAGCATCACAGCTTCATCATCGAAGCAACGGACAAGTGCCTCCAGAAAGGTCTCATCACAATAGTCGTCGCTTTCAGCGACCCAGATCAGATCTCCCGTTGCCGTCTTGATGCCCTTGGCCCATTGACGGAAAACACCACCGGAGTTGGTCTCATTGAACAACTTCACCGTCACGTCAGGGAAGTTGGCAGCGTATTGGTTCAGTACCGCGCGACTTTGATCGGACGAGCAATCATCCATCAAAATGACTTCAATATTCTTGTACGTCTGCCCATAGATACTATCCAGTCGGCGACGCAGGAAACGCTCGTGATTGTAGTTCGGTACAATGACCGATACTTTCGGCATTAACGTATTCGACTTGATATCCAGGAGTGCACGGGTCGTTTCATTCACACGACCAAAGCCCCCCAGACGATCAGGTTCGAGGAATAAGCCCTGCGTCCAGTCATTCCAGGCATTCACGAACACGAGACGACGATCTTCCGCGTGGGCAGCCCTTGCAGCGGCAATCGCCGCATCGAGCCAGCGACGATACTCGCCGGTGTTGAAGCGCGTATAAACCAGAGGAGAAACAGGCTTGAACGCCGATTCATCTCGCCCAAGCGTAATCGCGTGATAGACCGGAAAGGGTTGAAGCAGAGCACGTTGCGCCCTTGCTGCGCCTTGCGACGCAACGACGGAATATGGAACGGTCGCGATCCCATTCTTGTCCTGTGGCGCAAAGACGCCTGTTTCCCCTGGGACTGGAGCTGCGGGAAGATCAAGAACCGCATCACACAGACTCACCAAGGCACTGTCCAGTTCGCGTCCACTGGCCTGCGACAAATGGCCGATCAGATAGACACTCACACCCAGCTCGGCCAGTTGGCTGCGCAGCTGACGAAGCGCATCTGTATCGCGCTCAACATCGCCAGACATCCCGATCACCACCACCGGGCGGCCGTCGATTCGCATGCACCGCTTATCGGACAAAGCAGGCATCAGGGCTGCGGCCAGACTCCCTTCAAGACCTTCAGGATTCAGATCTGTCTGTGAGCAGAACGTGAAATTGATGCTCGGATGCGCAATGAACACATCCAGCGGCTGGGCTGTTTTAGCAGCGCGGGAATCCAGGTTCAGCTTGAAGCAGAAGCCATGCACACCGTGACGCCTTGCAAGCTGCGCCTGTTTTTCCAGAACCCTCCAGTCCGTTGAGTCGTAGAAACCAAACGCCTCGCCAGGAACCAGTAGCTGTGAACTGCCCCTAGAGGCCGACTTTTCACGACGCAACGCATCCCACTCAGGGGACGTGTAAAACGCTATTAGTTTAATATCGCTGATCACTTCGCCAAATTGAATGTCGTCTTCGTGACGTGCGACCGAACTGGGAACTGCAATCCTCTGTTCCGAGGCGCCGGCAACAACATAGTGCCAGAAGGGGTTGACTCCGGCACTGCGGATATCCTTGTAGGCGCCCAAGTATGAAAGGGTATCGAAGTCGGGAGAAGGATTCAGGCCGTCGAACCATCCTTCCTCACAATAGTGCTTGATCGGGTCGATTGCAGCATCGAGTCCGGTATACATCGCAAAATAGAACGCTTCATCGAAAAGCCCGGACTTTCTGATTGCATCAACCTGCGCATCCACTACAGCCTTGGGAACAGGTAAGCGTACAGGCAGCTCAACTGCCGCGGGTTGAGCTGCCGCAGTAACTTGCACACGAGGAGAACTTGAGGAAACTGCTTTGGAAACAGTGTGAGAGGTGATCGAACGCCCCTCCAGTTGACCGCACTTGAGAAAGTGGATCAGCGGATTCACTCGCGCAGCAGCAACATCCGGATTCTCGGAAAGATATTTCAAGGTGCTGAAAAGAGCAGAAGGATCACGACCCTCTCTCCAGCCGTGAAGCATGTAATGCTTGAGCGGATCTATACCCTGTTCACGCACATCAGGGTACCGACCCAGATAATAATCCGCATCGAAGAGCGAACTATCACGGAGTTGGCGGACTGTTGCTTTGTTAAAAAAGTCACGCCGGACTCTCAGAACTTCAATAATTTTACCAAATGAAGGAGTCCTGATCAGACGCTTTACCCGACGAGCCACGGAGCCGGCCGCGCGCAAAGGCGAAGTGACGCGCCAAGAGCGCGAACCCAGAAACTGCTCGACTTCTTGCGTCAATGAATGAACTACGACCTCTTTCTCCTGAACGATGCGAACGATTTCGTCCTTCAGGTGACCGATCTCTTCTTCACGCTCGATGATGGCATGCTTGAGGTGAGTGATATGACCATCACGTTCGCCAACAACACGATTGAGGTGGGAAATCTGCCCATCGCGATCTGTTAAGGCACGACTGAGAATATCGACATTCTGGGCATGACCGTTAATTGCGCCTTCGTGTTCGATGACTGCACGGTTAAAGCCAAGCAACTGAGCTTCTAGCGCTACGACAGAATGCTGAAGGCTGGAAATCTGCCCTTCTCGCTCAACGACACTTTGTGTAAGAGCAGCAATCTGTCCATCGCGTTCAATAAGAGTACGACTCAGGTTCGCAATTTTCTCGTCATACTCTACGGCACTGGCATTGAGATTCAGATAGTCTACCTGCCCCTCCAGATCAACTACACGATGGTTAAGTTGAACAATCTCGCTGTCACGCTCGACAATGAGGTGATTGAAATTGGTAATCTGCGCGTCACGCTCACTCGTGATGGCATTGAGACTCGCGATTTGCCCCTCTAGTGCCGCAGCGGCCTGTGTCAACGCGGAAATCTGTAGCGTGCGCTCACCCAGGCGCTGATGGCGCCCTCGAATCAGCTTGATCGCCCGCAGAGCTAACTCCAACTCCTGCTCGGAAAATCGCTCTTTTACTTCCGGCAACTCTGTATCATATCCAAACACACTGAAGTCTTCCGCATACAGAGTGCGAATCAAATTTGCACTGCGCTCTGTCACAAACTCCGGCAAGTAAGGAATAAGACTCTCATTCGCTCGACGCTCTGCAAATGGATCGGGAACATATTCACCAAGGCGCTCCGACAGCGCCTTACTAAGCTGTGACGACTCTTCGATCTTTACCAGCTTGGAGTAATTGATCAAGTCAGGACGAAGCAAAACTGCTTGTGGAGTCCAGTGCTGATCCCAATAGGAGGGAGCCTCCATACTGGCGAGATGTTCGAGAAAACCTTCAAAGGCTAACGCAATGTCATTTGCATTTCTTAGCGGCTGATGAAAAAAGTCGCGCTGAAGATAAGGCCCGACTTGCTGCGGCTCCTGCAGCAATAACTTTGATTGCCAAGCCGAAAAAATTCGCTTGTAAGGATTTCTGACAACAGCAAATCGGAAGTACGAGTCTGAAGTCAACGCCTCAACAAGCTCCTGCGAAGAGAGCCCGGTAATGTGTGGCGCCACTTTGTGCAACTCATGAACAACTTGGTCCGGATTACTTTCTGCACTATCAGTGATACCGCTCAGCGCTTTCGTGCAGCCTTCCAGCGAAGCAATCCACCATTTGAGAGATGTGCATGCAACTTTTGGTGTGCTGACGTAAAAGAGCTTGTACTGCTCCGAACGGTAGCTACTCCACTGCAGGTAGTTGAATACTTTCTTTTCGTCAGCTGGTGGCCAATCACTAATATTTAGCATATACGTCTGAAGATCCTATGAATGCGCTATTTAAAGCAACAAACTTCCAAGCGAATAAATTAACTGCACAAGTCACTGACCTTGTGCCTGCTCCGAGCGACGTCATATCCATCGAGTCAAAGCTGTCAGGGCAACCTGAACCCTGACACCCTAAAGCCTCGCCTTTCAGCCGATTTCCGACTGAGGTGCGCTCGACATCAAGTCCACATAGCCAAATGAATTCAACTTTTCACCCGGAATAACTCGGAACATGATCGCGTCCATAATCCGGTGGGCACAGCTCGGTTCCTGAGTCGACCATACGCCACCACCGACAAAATAGACGCCTGGCAGCAAATGCATTTTGAATGAAAACTTCACACTGAAGGAGTGTCCGGCACTAGCTCGCTCAAAATAAGTGCCCTCTTCTGGAAAACGCTGCCCCGTGATAACGGCTCCGGAAACGTTACGGATGTGTATACCCCAGTAAGTGCCGGCAAAATCTTCCATGAAATGACCCGACACTTCGATCTGATAAGTTTTACCCGCCTCCAGCACGTTTACGACATGGCCTTCTGCATCCAGAATCGAGATCGCCTTGATCTCGGCGCCTTGAGTTGGGTAGATCGCGGTGGTTTCCGGAACCAGTCCGGAGTCAAATGTTTCACTGGGAAGAGGTTTTGTCTCGACCGACAGCAATGCCACCTTATCGGTATCTACTGCCTCTCCCGACCTATCTGCTGCAGTGTACTGCTCAACAAGTCGCTTGTACTCAGCCTCAGGCGCATAGATCAACTTCTGGTAGGCGCGCACGGCTTGGGGAGCGGCACCATACATAAGCCGGACACCGTGATCGAGCAGCAAGGTTCTATCGCATAACTCAATGATGCTGGACGCAGAATGCGATACAAAGAGAATCGAAGTGCCATTGCTTTTCAACTCTTCCATACGCGCAAAACACTTGCGCTGGAACTTTTCATCACCAACTGCGAGCGCTTCATCAACAATAAAAATATCCGGATCAATCATTGCCTGAACAGCAAACGCCAAGCGAACGACCATACCACTTGAATAACTTTTTACCGGTTGTTCGATAAAGGCACCGATGTCCGCAAAGGCAGCAATTTCATCAAAGCGCTGGTCGATTTCCTCCTTCGCCAAACCGAGCACCGCAGCGTTCATATAGACATTGTCACGCCCGGTAAACTCTGGATCGAACCCGGAGCCCAGCTCCAGCAAGGCTGCGATACGACCGTTGGTTTGTACGCTACCCGTAGTGGGATTCAACGTACCGCAAATCATCTGCAACAGGGTGGACTTTCCGCTGCCGTTACACCCGATAATCCCTACCGTTTCACCTTTCTTCACTTCGAAAGATACATCTTTCAAAGCCCAGAACTCGCGAAAGTATCGACGGGGCTGCAGGCGTAAGACCCCTTGAAAACGGGGCAAGATAAACTGCTTGAGCCGGTCACGTGGCTGGTCATAGATTTCGTAGCACTTGCTAAGGTTCTCAACCTTGATAGCGACTTCAGAGGACATCAGCAAATCCCTTACGTGTTTTCTGGAACCAGGCAAAACCCAACCAGGCGATGCAGGTGGTGGCTACCCAATAGATTCCCAATATTTCAAAGTCCGGCAGCTTCCCCCAGAAGAGAACATCACGCGTCATCTCTATCGCGGGCGTCAGCGGATTCAGATAAAGCAGATGGCGATAGGCTTCAGGGAGTGCCGTCGCAGGATAAAAGATTGGACTCAAGAACATCAGGACAGTTGTCAGGATACCAATAAATTGCGACACGTCCCGCAAGTACACCCCCAGTGAGGCCAACGCCCAACTGACCCCCATGATGAACATCACAAACGGGATGATGATCAACGGCAGGTAGAATGCCGTAGCATGCGGTACGCCAAAGAATATCCCATAAGCAACAAGCCAGACGGCGAGGCTGATGGCCCCATGGAACAATGCGGACCCCAACACCACGACAGGGAGAATTTCCAGCGGATAAACCACTTTCTTGACGAAGTTGACCTTGCCAAGAATCAGTCCTGGAGCCCGATTAATGCACTCGGAAAACAGGTTGAAGATGATCAAGCCGGCAAACAGAATCAGTGCAAATTCAGTTTTCGAATCACTGTCTACGCTCCACCGAGCCCGGAGTACTGCACTGAACACGAAGGTGTACACCGCAAGCATCAGCAGCGGGTTGAAAAACGACCAGAGCAAGCCCATTGCCGATCCACGGTACCGGCCGAGCACCTCTCGTATAGTCGACGCCTTGATCAAGGCTGTATTGCGCCATAGGCTGGCGAACATTTCCAAAGGATTGGCAGAAAACTGGCGCATCAAGCAAAAACCTCAGCAGAAAATGGTGCATGGCTGCGTGCATTATTGACCGCAAGCGATGGGACAATACTCAATGGTGTGTGGCTGGAGCCTTCAAGGGAGATGCCGCACTCACCAGCACTAGGTTCGGGGCAGATTGGCATGACGCTGGGCACAGCAAGGGAAAATCCATTCATCGGAGCAGTATTTCCTCAAGCGCAAAGCATGTATTGCCCGAAACTGTTGATCCCCGGCATGCCGCCAGGTTACCCGGCTCACCTATGGAGCGGATGGAAAGCCCTACTGAAAAAAGTGCTAAATCAAACATGAAAAACCACCTGAGGCGAGTCCGTCAAAGCTCTGTGCGACGGATGGCAAAGGCCTAACCACAGCGCCTAATGGCGAAAAAGGTAAGGATTGAAGCCTAAACTCAACAGCGCCAAGAGTCGTCGACTTCCGTCAAACCAAAGCCAACCCAGCTGAAATATAGCGGTAATCCAAGGCTTCGAATGCCGTAACGCTGCGGTCCACATGCTGTCGAATGATAACATTCAAACCCACACAGAACACGAAAATTCCCTCGACCCCTCCATTGCCTCCCCCCTGAAAAACAGACCTTCGGCATGATCGAAAATGCGTTACACCGGACGGCAATTAGCTGCGCTTCAAGCGCCGTGAAATGACTTCAATGGCGCAGGAGAGTTCACTCCCCCCTCAAAAAAACCTAAAAGCTGCCTGAACAGGCAGCTCTTTAATTACTGCACTGTTAGCCAGTAAAAATTAGCCGTAACTTTCACAAGCCTTCAACGCACGGCTTTTAGCAACAAAGTAGGCTTCATGCAGTTGTTTGTGCCTGCTTAGCCTGACTTTTGGGTCCGCAGGCGTCCTGAACAACGATGTCGTTTTTGGCACATAACAGAATCTATTTTTATACCCATACCGCAACCAGAGATTCCAGTCCTCAAGATTACTCATATCGACTTCAAACCCTCCTCGCGTCAAATACAACTCTCTTTTGAACAAAAGCGACTGAATGGGAATGAAGTTATGATCAAGCAACACATCGTAATCATATTCATGCTTGAAGGAGCTATGAGTCTCATAACTGACCTCCTTATATCGCCCAGCGCTGCCATCGTTGACCGTACCGACTTCCATCGCCAGTGAATACGCTGCAACAGCTTCTTCATTTTTCAACAGCTCCGAGACAAGCACCTCTACATGATCCGAGAAAAGCAAATCATCGTCATCAAGGAACATGCAGTACTTACCCTTGGCCATCTCAAGACCATAGTTGCCTGTCACCGAGCGCCCTACTTTCTCCAAACCGTAGAATCTAACACTTCGCCCCTCTGGAGGCCGCAACTCAGAAACGAGAGAGCTCATCGTCGAACCGCCGTCCTCGACCACAATCAACTCGATATTGCGGTAGGTCTGATTGAACACCGTCATAATGGACTGCCGCAGGAACTCGTCCCTTTTCTGATAGGTACGAGTCACGATAGTGACTAGAGGCTGTTCTACAAACGGGTCACCGACAGGCCAAAAAGCACCGTCCCGGATCATTTCATAATCAAACCCCCTAAAAGGAAAAAATGCATCCTTGCCGGGACCTTTACCGTTCAGAAAATACGACGTCTTATTTATAATTTTAGCGATATTGCGTAGCAGATCCCGACGAGAACCCGGATAAGCTTGCGACCGCAACAATAATAGCAACTGCAAAACACCCGCACCGATCTTGTCGGTGAGCCGACCGTAACGCAACCTAATGTAAGCATTGGCCAGTGTACTACCGATATACTGAATCGGCTTAACATGCTGCTCATACTCATAGGTATAGTGATAAACGACGGCTGAAGGGCAATATCTCAATCTGAAGCCATAGGACCTGAATCGATAAGAAAGCTCTACATCCTCACCGTACATGAATATTTGATCTTCATACCCACCGACCTCAACATAGGCAGATCTTCTGATCAAGACGCACGCATGTGAAGACCAATTGGTTTCCAGCGTCACCGGATCATAATACTTCGGATGTTCATAAGGCGCTTGCCGCAACTCCCAGGATGCAACGTCCTCCTGACTACCCGATAACGCACAAGACACTATCTTGTCGATGGAGTCCTCGGCAAAAACAATATCAATATTACTGACAAGGAAATAATCCGCCTTCCCAAGCTTGATCGCACGGTCGTGACCGGCCCCAAAACCTACGTTATCACCCTGTAACACCTGAAAGCCGGCTAACTGCGCACCCAGTTTCGCCTGCCAACGCTCCAAGGCTTCGACTGTATCATCACTGGAACCATTATCCACAAAATAGAGATTCAACTTCCCAAGTGGATAACTCTGATGTTTTAGCGATTCAAAAAAACCATCAACCCACTTTTCACTGTTATAGGTAACAACTGACACATCAATAATCGGCCACGAAGCCACTAGCGGGCTGGATAACGCATAAGAAAAGCGGCGATCCGTAATGACCTGTATCGCCTTAGCATTATCATTGGAGTTGACTATCGAAAAAAGCTTTACACGAACCGCTTTTAAACAGAGACCTATGCGAATACGAACTTTCGCCAGAACAGGAAATTTTTGATATAACGGCCGAAGGACCGCTTTCGGACTCGACACGAGTCGGCGCAACTTCGCTAAATAGCGCATTAAAAATGACTCTTTTGAAGTCCTCATACTGAATAATTTCATCCTTTAAATACGAGCTATTCTTTTCATGGTTATCAAACTGCGCACCTTTAGGCTACTCCCCTATCGCTGCAGCCCGAAACCCGCGTTTCATCCGCGGCAGAGCCCTCATCGCCACCTTGATACTGGGCCATGAGTCGCAACACTCACGCCGAGGAACTGCGCCACTCAGAACACGACCGCCAGCGGGAGAGATGCGAGAGACTTCCGAAAATCGCAAGAAAAACCCAAGAAATATAATTTTTCAGAAGCCAGCATTAACTCACCGACTCCAGCACTCCAGCCTTGAATTTACACGCAATTACCACCAATGGAATGTACGCTATGATCAACGCTGCAACACCAGGAATAAGCCCGACCCCGACAGCCACCGAAAGTGGCGCAAGCCATAACAAATTTATTGCCAGCACCGCATAAACAACTGCTTTATGACTTCCATACTTTCGAGATGCATACTGATAAGCATGACTGCGATGGGCCTCATAAACCTTGTCCCCACGCAGGAGGCGCCGCATGAGCGTCCAGGTGGCATCAACAATGAACACCCCTAACACTATCAGCCAACACCAAAGCAACTCTGGCTCTTTAGCAGCGGCGATAATCGCCAGCAAACCGATGATCAGCCCGAGAAAACCACTACCGGCATCCCCCATGAAAATTCGAGCAGGTGGAAAATTCCAGCACAGGAAGCCCGCAACAGAGGCCGCCAGTATCAAGACCACCCAGATCAGTTCCTGATAGCCACTCAACCAATACACCAGGCACCCAGACAAACAAACAGTGATCGCCTCGATGCTGGCCAACCCATCGATACCATCCATGAAATTATAGAGATTAAGCATCCAGACCAAAAAGACAGCGAAAAGAACGACCATAAACCCTCTCAGGTCTAGAAGCAGACCAAAGATAGAGATCTGAGCCCCCCCACCCAGCCAGAACAACGCCCAACCGGCCGCTACGAAATGACCGACAAGGCGCCATTTTGCCGCAATGTGCCCATGATCATCGGCAAATCCCAAAGATGCGACCAGCACCCCTGCACCAAACAGTCCGATCACTGTGGATAGATCAATTAAATCGAGGTAATGCAATACAGGTAATGCCAACAGAAATGAAACGACGATCGCCACCCCGCCGCCCCGTGGAGTAGGAGCAGCATGGGAGCTACGTAAATTGGGAATATCGATCAAACTATTTGCGAGCGCATAACACCGTAATACATAAGTCAACAATAGTGAACTAACGAATACAGCAATTAACAACCAACAAAACATCATTTTTTTTGAGCATCCAGGTAGTGATCAACTGTCTGACGTAACGCGAAATCCACTCCGACAGGTGGATTCCAATCCAAGAGCGTTTGAGTCCTGACAATATCAACCTCGAGAGATTCAAGTAAGCGCTGGGCTATGACTTTTTTTCCGACGACACACAAAAAAAACTTCAGCACCCGAACGGGAACTGGAATCAGCAACGCTGGCCTTTCGAATGCCGCGCCAATGCGCTTCAACAACTGAGTCGTGGACAGATCATCGCCATCACTGACCAGGAATGTATTATTGGCAGCCTCAGGATGGTCGACACATTTGACAATCAGATCCGCCAGATTATCCACAGCGACAAAACTTCTTCGATTATTGATGGCTCCCAAAGGAAGTGGCACACCTTTGTTCAGCCAAACCATCATACTCAAAAAATTGGCTCCAACCCCGGGGCCATAAACCAATGGTGGACGGATGATCACGACCTCCATCCCGGTATCCAGGCTGACCTGCTGGAGAGCAATTTCCGCTTCTCGCTTGGAAATACCATACGGATCGATTGGTGCAGGAATATCATCGAATCTGAAGGGCGAACCCTGGACGCTACTCTCGCCGTTTACCTTGATCGAGCTTATGTAGATGAAACGCTTCACGCCTGCCTCTGCAGCCTTGCGAGCAAGTTGCACCGTGCCATCTACATTCACCTTGCGAAACTCAGCCAAGGCATCAACCCCGACCTCATGCATCACATGCACGCGCGCAGCACAATGAATGATCACCTGAATATCGTTCAGCGGAGGCAAAAGCACATCCTCACCCAGCGAGAACGGCACGACCTGACAATGCTCAACAAGCCGTGAAAAGTTCCGAACAGCAGCCACCGGCGTGAACTTCCCGTCCAGCAGCAAGCGAAAAACCACCGCCTCGCCCACGAACCCCGACGCCCCGGTCACTAGAACTTTTGGTCCATTCATCTGGTACTTTTCCCGATAATTGCGGTCGCCCAACAAATCAGAAAAAAGAATACTTTGTCACGTAAACGCCGCCGGCACTGCCACGCACTGAACGAAAGTTTTATAAGCTGCCTGCGCCCGAGTGGAAACCAACACCGAACAAATGGATCATTTTCCTTACCGACGAGCGCAGTGATGAGTCGCACCTGAGAAAACCACCAACCGTCATGAATGGTTTTATAGCGCACTAGTAATGAGCCTATCCCGACATTCGCTCCCACTTGGTTATTTTCGTGCTGACGGTATTGCATGGTAGGTTCCGGGTCGATAAACCACTCGTGACCATGGCTGCGAGCAAACGCATAACAATACCAATCATGCAAGCTGACGTCCTGCAACTCTGACCAACGGGCAAGTACCGAGAGTTTGAGTTGCATGGCCAGTTTTGTGGTCAGTACGTAGGTACAGCCAGGACCGGCCGCCTCGAAAAGAAAATCCCAGGCCACCTGTGGTTGCGCCTTATCCACCAGATGGGTTTCACCGCTTGACCAAAAAGCCGTAACGTTGCTGGAATAAGCCTCGACATGGCGGGTTTGAATGGCTTCACTCGCTCGCTTTAGCTTATCGACATGCCAGATATCATCCTGATCGGCAAAAGCGACGAGGTCATAACCTTCAACGTTAACGTCACGGATAAGCCTGAAGAAATTACGCGATGCGCCGCCGTAGCTACCGGCATACGGCAACAGGACAACATCATGATGATGCAGAGCATATTCAGCGCACCAAGCCTCAGTACCATCCGTAGAGGGATCAATGCTGATATAAACGGTTACATCGACCTCTGACTGATCGTGGATCGAGACCAATTGCCTCTCGATCCACTGCATACCATTAAAGGCAGCCAGCAAAACTGCAACCTTGGGACGTCTTACGGGCATGCCATTC
The DNA here is from genome assembly GCF_058789115.1 of Pseudomonas sp. FW300-N1A1. Taxonomy (NCBI): domain Bacteria; kingdom Pseudomonadati; phylum Pseudomonadota; class Gammaproteobacteria; order Pseudomonadales; family Pseudomonadaceae; genus Pseudomonas; species Pseudomonas sp. FW300-N1A1. The sequence continues at coordinate 360,064 of NZ_JBYTBK010000001.1, forward strand.
CTGCTCAAACGGGTCGAACGTTACCGCTCAGAAAGTTACACGCTCGCCTTATTGGGGAGACGAGTCCAGCAGCTTTTGCAGGTACTGGCCATAACCAGTTTTTTTGAGAGCGTCGGCCTGGGCCCCAAGCTGCTCGGAGGTGATCCAGCCATTGTGGTAAGCAATCTCCTCCAGGCAAGCCACTTTCAACCCCTGACGTTGTTCAATCGTATGAACAAAGTGACTGGCCTCCAGCAACGAATCATGAGTCCCGGTATCCAGCCAGGCAAAACCACGGCCCAGCATTTCGACATTCAAGGTCTTCTGTTCGAGGTAAGCGCGGTTAACATCAGTAATCTCGAGCTCGCCCCGATCGGATGGCTTGATGTTTTTGGCGATTTCAACAACCTGGTTATCGTAGAAATACAGACCGGTAACCGCATAATTGGATTTTGGTTTAAGCGGCTTTTCTTCGATGCTCAAGGCACGACCAGAAACGTCGAACTCAACCACACCAAAACGCTCAGGGTCTGATACGTGATAACCGAACACCGTAGCGCCGCTCTCTTGAGTGCTGGCGGAGCGCAAGTTGTCCGAGAAGTGCTGACCATAAAAGATATTGTCGCCCAAGATCAGGCAGCAAGGATCCTTGCCGATGAACTCTTCACCGATGATGAATGCTTGCGCTAGACCATCGGGGCTTGGTTGCTCGGCATATGTCAATTTGATGCCATACAGGCTGCCGTCGCCCAGAAGCTTGCGAAAGCACGGCAAGTCTTCCGGAGTGGAGATGATCAGGATCTCACGCATGCCCGCGAGCATCAGTACCGATAGCGGATAAAAGATCATCGGTTTGTCGTAGATCGGCAACATCTGCTTGGACACACCAAGGGTCAACGGGTGCAGACGAGTGCCCGAGCCACCGGCGAGGATGATGCCTTTACGATTGGTCGTGGTCATTTATTAAGGACTTCCATAAGCATTCGGGTTACACCACTTTGCCAGTCCGGCAAGTGTAGAGAAAAACTGTCACGCAACTTCTGAGTGCTCAATCGCGAGTTCAGAGGGCGGCGTGCAGGCGTTGGATACTCGGAGGTTCCAATGGGGTTGATCGCCGTGACTGCCAAATCTTCGCCATTGGATCGAGCAAAACCAATTACATGATTAGCATAGCCGTGCCAGGATACTTCGCCTCCTGCCGCTAAATGATACAGGCCTGCCAGCCCTGGGTTCTGCATGACTTGTAAAATGGCTAACGCGGTCACGTCGGCAATCAAGTCCGCCCCCGTCGGAGCCCCGATCTGGTCGGCGATGACGCTCAAGGTCTCTCGCTCCTTGGCCAGACGCAACATGGTCTTGGCAAAGTTATTGCCGCGAGCACCGTAGACCCAACTTGTGCGAAAAATCAGATGCTTGCAACCGGATGCTGCAATCGCCTGCTCACCGGCCAACTTGCTGGAGCCGTAGTGATTCACCGGCGCGACAGTATCGGTCTCGCGCCATGGTGTAGAACCCAGGCCACTGAAGACATAATCAGTCGAGTAGTGAATCAACCAGGCTCCCAATGACGCTGCCTCTTGAGCCATGACTCCGCAAGCCAACCCATTTACGCGATTGGCCAACTCGGTCTCGGACTCAGCCTTATCGACAGCGGTGTAGGCTGCGGCATTGACGATGATATCCGGCTCGACCTGACGGATCGTCGCACGCAACGCATCGAGGTCGGACAAGTCGCCGCTTAAACCGTCTACCGCATGACGGTCCAGCGCAATCAATTCACCCAGCGGCGCCAGGGAGCGTTGCAACTCCCAACCCACTTGGCCACTTTTTCCCAGCAGAAGGATCTTCATGCCTTGTCCGAACGATCCGCGTAGTTCTGGTCGATCCACTGTTGATAGCTGCCACTTTTCACATGAGCGACCCATTCAGTATTGTTCAAATACCACTCGACCGTCTTGCGGATACCGGTCTCGAAAGTTTCCTCTGGCGTCCAGCCCAGCTCGCGCTGGATTTTGCTGGCGTCGATCGCGTAGCGCTGGTCGTGCCCCGGGCGATCCTGAACGTAGGTGATCAGACTGGCGTGGGGACGATGCGCGGAGTCCGGACGCAGTTCGTCGAGCAACGCGCATAGGGTATGCACGACGTCGATGTTTTGCTTTTCGTTGTGACCACCAATATTGTAAGTCTCGCCAATGACACCTTCGGTCACGACTTTGTACAACGCACGAGCGTGATCTTCGACGTAGAGCCAGTCACGGACCTGGTTGCCCCTGCCATAAACCGGCAGCGGCTTGCCTTCCAGCGCATTAAGAATGATCAGCGGGATCAACTTCTCAGGGAAGTGACACGGCCCATAGTTGTTCGAGCAATTGGTCACCAGCGTCGGCAGGCCGTAGGTACGACTCCAGGCGCGAACCAGGTGATCGGAGCTGGCCTTGCTGGCCGAGTACGGCGAGCTTGGTTGATACGGCGTGGTTTCGGTGAAGAGGTCTTCCGGCCCCTCAAGATCACCATACACTTCATCAGTCGAAATATGGTGAAAGCGGAAACCGGCTTTGCGGGAGTCATCCATGGCCGCCCAATAATGGCGCGCCGCTTCCAGCAAGGTGTAAGTACCAATGATATTGGTCTGGATGAACTCGGACGGACCGGAAATCGAGCGGTCGACGTGGGACTCTGCGGCCAGATGCATGATTGCATCCGGTTGATGTTCACGCAGGACTCGGTCGATCTGATCACGATCGCAAATATCGACACGCTCGAATGCATAACGCGAGTTCTGGCTGACCGCAGCTAACGACTCAAGGTTACCGGCGTAAGTCAGCTTATCGACGTTGACGACAGAGTCGGATGTGTTAGCGATGATATGACGGATGACTGCCGAACCGATAAACCCGGCGCCGCCGGTAACTAGAATTTTCACGCGAAACCATACCCTTGAGTTACGACAGGGCCACCAACCGCGCACCGTCTAATCCATGAATGTAAAAGCCGTCGAGTCAACAGCGACTTCCGACGGAACCAGCCTTGGCCAAAAGGCAAACATACCCTCTTTCGGACAGGCGCCGCATTTTACAGCTTAATCGAGGTTTTGCTAATGGATATAGACAAGCTGTCGCATCCATCCAATAGCCGTTTACCTTTGTTGTCGTCAGGCGCGGCGCTTGCGTAAGGCCGGACCGATAAACCAACCAAGAATCGGCCCCATCAGCATTCCCAGCAGCAACGCCAGAACCACCACGATTGATATCGGCAGTTGTGGCCCCGCCCAACCAAAGAACAACAAGGAAACCGACTGCTGATTTTCCAGCACGAATGCCATCACCGCCAAAACCAGCAACAGGATCAAAGCTACAAGGAGCACGTTTTTGAGGTTACGCATGGTTCACTCCTTGAGCGGCGAGGATCAAAGCCCCTCCTCCTCTTCTTCATTCACACGGTCACGCAATTCCTTGCCCGGTTTGAAGTGAGGGACGAACTTGCCGTCCAGGCTGACGGACTGCCCGGTCTTTGGATTGCGACCTACGCGCGGCGCGCGGTAGTGCAGGGAGAAACTGCCAAAACCACGGATCTCGATACGATCACCGGTAGCCAGGCACTGGGACATTTGTTCAAGCATAGTCTTGATGGCCAACTCTACATCCTTGGATGAAAGCAGCCCTTGATGGGTGACAATTCGTTCGATCAACTCCGACTTCGTCATATTTTTCCCTTCTTTTTCAAGCAGCTAGATCAGCGCTTCAAAGGTTTTAGCATGCCCGAAGGAATTTGAACAGCCCAGGCATTGACTTATCTGCGCTACCGCTCATCCACCAGAAAACGGACACGATTCGAGCACAGGACCAAGCCGACGCATGCGACACGCGCCACATAATCACCTGCAGATAACCACCAGTGTCCGTGTCAGGTATCCCGCGGGATTCCAGCCAAACGGATAGTCCTCATCCTCCTCCTTGGCATCACTGGACCTGACAACGACCTTATACCCCTCCTCCTTGCACTCCTTCTCGGCTCGCCTGTAGCACTTGTCCCACCCCGAGCCCAACCCAGAACAATCGATCTCGATGCCGCTGACACCACGTACCGCATGGGTTTTCACGTTGGTGGTGCACCCTGTCACAGCCAGCACAACAAGTACGACAACGAACTTGTTCATTCACATCCTTAGACCGGGCAGCCGCCCGATTGCCGTTGGCCTCAGGTAAGCCTAGCCCAAATAGAGGGATGCTCCGCCAAAGAAAAGACAGCATTTCAAGGAGTTGGTTTCAATGAATGTCATCCACACACCCAAGACCACAAATCGCAGGCACAAAAAAGGGCGACCGAAGTCGCCCTTTTTTTACAGAAAGTCAGAACTTAGTTCTGTTTTTCCGCTTGTGCAGCACGCAGCAGGTCACCCAGGGTGGTGGCTACTGGAGCATCCGAAGCTACTGGCTTGTCGCGCAGGCTCTGGATGGCTTCTTTCTCGTCTTCAACGTCTTTCGACTTGATCGAGAGCTGGATTACACGGCTCTTGCGATCAACGCTGATGATCTTGGCTTCTACTTCTTCGCCTTCTTTCAGAACGTTACGTGCATCTTCGATGCGGTCACGGCTGATTTCGGAGGCTTTCAGAGTCGCTTCGATATCGTCGGCCAGAGTGATGATGGCGCCTTTAGCGTCAACTTCTTTCACGATGCCCTTAACGATTGCGCCTTTGTCGTTCTCTTGAACGTACTCGGAGAACGGATCGCTTTCCAGTTGCTTGATACCCAGGGAGATACGCTCGCGCTCTGGGTCAACCGACAGGATAACGGTGTCCAGCTCGTCGCCCTTCTTGAAACGACGTACGGCTTCTTCGCCCACTTCGTTCCAGGAGATGTCGGACAGGTGAACCAGACCGTCGATGCCGCCGTCCAGACCAATGAAGATACCGAAATCGGTGATCGACTTGATGGTGCCGGAGATTTTATCGCCCTTGTTGAACTGGCCAGAGAAATCTTCCCATGGGTTAGATTTGCACTGCTTGATGCCCAGGGAGATACGACGACGCTCTTCGTCGATGTCCAGAACCATGACTTCCACTTCGTCGCCGACTTGTACGACTTTCGAAGGGTGGATGTTCTTGTTGGTCCAGTCCATTTCGGAAACGTGTACCAGGCCTTCAACGCCTTCTTCCAGCTCAGCGAAGCAGCCGTAGTCGGTCAGGTTGGTTACACGAGCGGTAACGCGAGTGCTTTCTGGGTAACGGGCTTTGATAGCAACCCATGGATCTTCGCCCAGTTGCTTGAGGCCCAGGGAAACACGATTGCGCTCGCGATCGTACTTCAGAACCTTGACATCGATCTCGTCGCCAACGTTGACGATTTCGGAAGGATGCTTGATACGCTTCCAAGCCATGTCGGTAATGTGCAGCAGGCCATCGACGCCACCCAGATCGACGAATGCGCCGTAATCGGTGAGGTTCTTGACGATACCTTTGACTTGTTGGCCTTCCTGCAGGGATTCCAGCAGAGCTTCACGCTCGGCGGAGTTCTCGGCTTCCAGGACACTGCGACGGGAAACGACAACGTTGTTGCGCTTCTGGTCCAGCTTGATGACCTTGAATTCCAGCTCTTTGCCTTCCAGGTGCGTGGTGTCGCGCACTGGACGGACGTCAACCAGAGAACCTGGCAGGAACGCACGGATGCCGTTAACGTCGACAGTGAAGCCGCCTTTAACCTTACCGTTGATAACGCCCTTGACCACTTCTTCGGCTGCGAAGGCTGCTTCCAGAACAATCCAGCATTCAGCGCGCTTGGCTTTTTCACGGGACAGCTTGGTTTCACCAAAGCCGTCTTCAACCGAGTCCAGAGCAACGTGAACTTCGTCACCGACGTTGATGTTCAGTTCGCCAGCGTCGTTGTAGAACTGCTCAAGCGGGATGAGTGCTTCAGACTTCAGGCCAGCGTGAACGGTTACCCAGCGAGCTTGGTAATCGATATCAACGATAACACCGGTGATGATGGAGCCTGCCTGAAGGTTCAGGGTTTTTAGGCTTTCTTCAAAGAGTTCCGCAAAGCTTTCGCTCATTTTAATTCCTGTCGATAAGGGCGAAGAATACGCCCATCTCCACACCCCAGACGGTGTGGGTTAGTTTCATTTAAAAGAAGCACCACAGGACTATGACTGGTCCCCTACGGCCTTCTTGGTCACCCGGCGATATCGCGAAGGGCGATTTCGCTCATGATGCGTTCCAACACCTGATCGATGGACAACTCCGTGGAATCCAGCTGAATCGCGTCGACCGCCGGCTTGAGCGGGGCTACCGCTCGCTGGGTGTCGCGCTCATCGCGCACACGGATCTCATCTAGCAGACTCGACAGACTAACACCCTCGACTTTGCCCTTCAACTGCAAATATCGACGGCGCGCACGTTCCTCGGCGCTGGCGGTCAGAAAAATCTTCAACGGCGCATCGGGAAACACCACCGTGCCCATGTCCCGACCGTCGGCTACCAGGCCCGGCGCTTCCTGAAAAGCGCGCTGACGCTGCAGCAGCGCCTCGCGGACCGCGGGCAACGCGGCAACCTGGGAGGCACCGGCACCGGCGGTTTCGGTACGGATGGCGTCGCTGACTTCATCGCCTTCCAGAATGATTCGCTGCAACTGACCGTCCGTCGCCGCGATGAACTGCACATCCAGATGAGCGGCCAGTTTCTTGAGCAACTCTTCATTGGTCAGGTCGACACCATGATTACGCGCCGCGAACGCCAGCAAACGGTACAGCGCACCGGAATCCAGCAGATTCCAGTTCAGGCGCCTGGCCAGCATCCCGGCGATGGTGCCCTTGCCGGAACCGCTAGGTCCGTCGATGGTGATGACAGGAGCAATATTGATCACGACTGAGCCTCTTGGGCAACGCGGATTCCAACCTGGGCACACAGCGCCAGGAAGTTCGGGAAGGACGTCGCGACGTTGGCGCAGTCATGGATGCGAATCGGCGCATTGGCGCGCAAGGACGCAACACTGAACGCCATGGCAATCCGGTGATCGCCGTGACCATGCACTTCACCACCGCCGATCTGGCCGCCATCGATGATGATGCCATCCGGCGTGGGCTCGCACTTGACGCCCAGTGCCAACAGGCCATCCGCCATCACCTGGATACGATCCGACTCCTTGACCCGCAACTCTTCAGCGCCACGCAGAATGGTCCGACCCTCAGCGCAAGCCGCGGCAACGAACAGTACCGGGAACTCGTCGATCGCCAATGGAACCAGCGCTTCCGGAATCTCGATACCCTTGAGTCTAGCCGCTCGCACGCGCAGGTCGGCTACAGGTTCGCCGCCGACTTCACGCTGGTTTTCCAGGGTAATGTCTGCCCCCATCAGGCGCAGGATATCAATCACACCGGTACGGGTCGGGTTGATGCCGACATGCTCCAGCACCAGTTCCGAACCCTCGGCAATCGAGGCCGCCACCAGGAAGAAGGCGGACGAGGAAATATCCCCCGGCACTTCGATGTGAGTCGCGGTCAACTTGTTGCCGGACTCGACCGAAGCGGTTGCCCCGTCAACGCTGACCGGATAACCGAAGCCGCGCAGCATGCGCTCGGTATGGTCGCGGGTCGGCGCCGGCTCGGTCACCGTGGTCTTGCCATCGGCATACAGCCCCGCCAGCAACAGGCAGGACTTCACCTGGGCACTGGCCATCGGCATGGTGTAGGTCAGCCCCTTGAGCTTGTGGCCACCGCGAATGATCATCGGCGGACGACCTTCAGCAGCGGTTTCGATCACGGCGCCCATTTCACGCAGCGGGTTGGCGACGCGATTCATCGGGCGCTTGGACAGCGATGGGTCACCAGTCAGGGTGCTGTCGAAGCTCTGCGCAGCCAACAGGCCAGACAGCAGACGCATCGAGGTGCCGGAGTTACCCAGGTAGATCGGACCAGGCGCCGGTTTCAGGCCATGCAGGCCAACCCCGTGAATGGTCACACGGCCATGGTGCGGGCCTTCGATCACCACACCCATGTCGCGGAAAGCCTGCAAGGTTGCCAGGGCGTCTTCGCCCTCGAGAAAACCTTCGACTTCGGTCACGCCTTCAGCCAGGGAGCCGAGCATGATCGAACGGTGGGAAATCGATTTATCGCCCGGTACACGAATCCGCCCAGTCAGGCGGCCACCAGGTTGTGCCAGGAAAATCAGGTCGTTGGAATTCATAGCGTCCACATAGGCCCGACGGGCCAGGATTTTACTGAAATGCTCGCGGGCAACCCGGGCGCGAGTGAATACGCCCAGCAATTGATGCCCATCCCCTGCATCGACCGCGTCGCGCAAGGCGTCGAGATCGCTGCGAAATGTATCGAGTGTGCGCAGGACAGCCTCGCGGTTAGCGAGGAAGATGTCGTGCCACATGACCGGGTCGCTACCGGCGATTCTTGTGAAATCGCGGAAACCGCCCGCAGCGTAACGGAAGATCTCAAGATTTTCATTGCGCTTGGCCAACGAGTCGACCAGGCCGAACGCAAGCAGATGCGGCAGATGGCTGGTTGCCGCCAGCACTTCGTCATGACGCTCGACCTGCATATGCTCGACATCGGCGCCCAATTCACGCCACAGCCGGTCGACCACTGCCAGGGCAGCCGGATCGGTCTGCTCCAGTGGCGTGAGAATCACTTTGTGTCGACGAAACAGCTGGGCATTGGAGGCTTCTACCCCGCTCTGCTCGGACCCGGCAATCGGGTGCCCGGGAACGAAGCGTGCCGGCATGCCGCCAAACGCTTCGGTCGCGGCGCGCACCACATTGCCCTTGGCGCTGCCGACGTCCGTCAGGATCGCCCCGCCCAGCTCCATGCCCGCCAGCAACGCCAGCAGTTTTTCCATGGCCAGGATCGGTACCGCCAACTGAATCACATCGGCGCCGACACAGGCGGCAGCGAGATCGTCCTCACAACGATCCACCACCCCCAACTCGACCGCCAGCTTTCGCGATTGCGGATCAAGATCGACCCCCACCACTTCACGGCACAGCCCGCTTTCACGCAGGCCCTTGGCAAAGGATCCACCAATCAACCCGAGACCGACCACCACCAGGCGACCGATCACAGGTACAGCAGGTTGCACGGCAATCACATCAACCACGAGCCAGGACCTTGCTCAGCGCCTCTAGGAAGCGCTTGTTTTCCGCTGGCAGGCCAATGGTGATGCGCAAGTGATTCGGCATCCCGTAGTTGGCCACCGGGCGCACGATCACACCTTCACGCAGCAACCCCTGGAAGATCGGCGCAGCGACCTGCGCCAGGTCCACGCAAATGAAGTTGCCCCGGGAAGGAATCCAGCCCAGGCCCAACTCACGGAAACCCGCTTCAAGCTGCTGCATGCCGGATTCGTTCAGGCGACGGCTTTCGGCCAGGTACTCTTCGTCTTTCAATGCCGCACAGGCCGCGGCCAGCGCCAGGCTGTTCACGTTGAATGGCTGACGAACGCGATTCAATACATCGGCAACCACCGCGGTCGACAAACCGTAACCCACGCGCAACGCCGCCAGGCCGTAGGCCTTGGAGAAGGTGCGGGACACCAGCAGGTTCGGGTAGGCCGCGAGGAAGTCCAGGCCATCGGGCAGATCACTGCCTTCGGCGTACTCGATGTAGGCCTCGTCCAGCACCACCAGCACACGCTCAGGCACGTCCTGCAGGAACTCATCCAGCGCCTCGGCACTGAACCAGGTCCCGGTCGGGTTGTTCGGGTTGGCGATAAACACCACGCGGGTGTTGCTATCGATAGCCTCCAGCATGGCAGGCAGGTCATGCCCCCAGTCCCTGGCCGGAATCACTCGCGCATCAGCGCCCACCGCCTGGGTAACGATCGGATAGACCGCAAATGCATGCTCACTGAACACTGCATTGAGGCCAGGCGCCAGGTAGGCACGTGCAACCAGCTCCAGAATGTCGTTGGAGCCATTGCCCAGCGTCACCTGATCGAGCTCGACCCGGCACTGTTCAGCCAGCAGGGTCTTGAGGGCAAAGCCGTTGCCATCCGGATAACGGGTCAGCTCGGCCAGCTCGTCGCGAATCGCCGCCAGCGCCTTGGGACTGGCCCCCAGCGGGTTTTCGTTGCTCGCCAGCTTGACGATGCCGGCCGGATCGATGCCCAGCTCACGAGCCAGTTCGTCCACGGGCTTGCCCGGAACGTAAGGCGAAAGTTGTTGCACGCCCGGCTGTGCCAGAGCGAGGAAGTCGCCACTCATTGTTAACGCCCTTAGAGAACTGCTTTGGGGTAGGAACCCAACACTTTAAGTGCCACTGCTTCCTGACTGATTTTCTCCAGCACACCTTTTACCAGCGGATCGCGGTGGTGGCCGACGAAGTCGATGAAGAACACGTAGGTCCACTTGCCACTGCGCGAGGGACGGGTCTCGATGCGCGTCAGGTCGATGCCGTTGTCATGGAATGGCACCAGCAATTCGTGAAGCGCGCCCGGCTTGTTGCTCATCGACACGATGATCGACGTCTTGTCGTCGCCGGTCGGTGGCACTTCCTGGTTACCGATCATCAAGAATCGCGTGGAGTTATCCGGGCGATCCTCTATTTTCTCGGCCAGGCGGGTCAGGCCGTACAAGCCCGCGGCCATGTCACCGGCAATCGCTGCCGAGTTCCACTCGCCCTTGACCCGTTTTGCCGCTTCGGCATTGCTCGATACCGCCACGCGCTCGACGTTCGGGTAATGGGCATCCAGCCATTTACGGCACTGCGCCAGGGACTGGGCGTGGGAGTAGATACGGCTGATGCTGTCGGTCTTGGTGTTTTCACCGACCAGCAAATGGTGGTGAATACGCAACTCGACTTCGCCACAGATGACCATGTCGTGCTCGAGGAAGCTGTCGAGGGTGTGGTTGACCGCACCCTCGGTGGAGTTTTCCACCGGCACCACACCAAAGTTCACCGCACCGGCCGCCACTTCACGGAACACTTCGTCGATCGCCGCCATCGGCTTGCTGATCACCGCGTGACCGAAGTGCTTCATGGCCGCCGCCTGGGTGAAGGTCCCCTCGGGGCCGAGGTACGCCACTTTCAGCGGCTGCTCGAGCGCCAGGCACGAGGACATGATCTCGCGGAACAACCGCGCCATCTCTTCGTTACCCAGCGGCCCCTGATTGCGCTCCATGACGCGCTTGAGCACCTGAGCCTCACGCTCAGGACGATAGAACACCGGCACTTCGCCTTCGGCCAGCGAGGCCATCTTTACTCGCGCGACTTCCTGGGCGCAGCGTGCACGCTCACTGATCAGCTCCAGGACCTTCTCGTCCAGAGCATCAATGCGCAGGCGCAGTGCCTTGAGTTCTTGCTCAGACATTAGCCATGTTCCTTCTCGAACTCTGCCATGTACGAAACCAGCGCGTTGACGGCGTTGATATCGACGGCGTTGTAGATAGAGGCACGCATGCCGCCTACCGAACGGTGACCCTTTAGGTTCAACAAGCCGCGAGCCTCGGCACCCACCAGGAACGGCTTGTCGAGACGATCGTCAGCCAGACGGAACGGCACGTTCATCCACGAGCGGTCAGCCTTGTTGATCGGGTTGCTGTACAGGCCGCTGGCATCAATGAAGTCGTACAGAGTGCGCTGCTTGACGTCGTTGAGCTTGCCGATGGCCTCTACACCACCTTGCTCCTTCAACCACTCGAATACCAGACCGGACAAGTACCAGGCCAGGGTTGGCGGGGTGTTGTACATCGAGCCGTTGTCAGCCGCGACCTTGTAGTCAAGCATGGTCGGACACAGCGAACGGGCGTGGCCCAGCAGGTCTTCACGCACGATATTGACGACGATACCGCTCGGACCGATGTTTTTCTGCGCACCGGCGTAGATCATGCCGAAACGCGACACATCGATCGGACGCGACAGAATGTCCGAAGACATGTCGGCCACCAGCGGCACGTCACCGGTTTCCGGGACCCATTGGAACTCCAGACCGCCGATGGTTTCGTTCGGCGCGTAGTGCACGTAGGCCGCGTCTTGCGACAGCTTCCATTCGTTCTGAGCGGGAATTGCGAAATAGTCGTAAGGCTTGGCGGTAGCGGCAACGTTGACGCGGCCAAAACGCGAGGCTTCTTCGATAGCTTTCTGCGACCAGATACCGGTATCGATATAGTCGGCCGAGCCGTTTTCCGGCAACAGGTTCAGAGGGATCTGAGCGAATTGCTGGCTGGCGCCGCCTTGCAGAAACAGCACTTTATAGTTCGAGGGGATATTCAGCAGATCACGCAGATCCTGCTCGGCCTTGGTGGCAATGGACACGAACTCATCGCTGCGATGGCTCATTTCCATGACCGAGAGGCCTTTACCATGCCAGTCGAGCAACTCGGACTGGGCACGCAACAGGACAGCTTCAGGCAGCGCAGCGGGACCTGCGCAGAAGTTATAGGCTCGTTTGCTCACATCCACTCTCGCTATGCAATCACGGTAGCGGACAGAGCAAACACTCTGCCCTGCTACGATTTGGTTAGTCTTGCGGCTCTTCTTCGTCAGCTGCGTCGGCTTGCTGGCTTTCCACACCGTCATCCGGCTCGGCACCGGCATCGAGGACGACACCGTCAAGCTCAGCACCCTCTTCGCCTTCCAGCTCTTCGCCTTCGACTTCCGACGGTTCCTGAACCCGCTCCAGGCCTACCAGCGTTTCATCGCCGGCCAGCTTGATCAGGGTCACGCCCTGGGTGTTACGACCCAGGCTCGACACTTCGTCAACCCGGGTACGCACCAGGGTCCCCTGGTCGGAAATCAGCATGATTTCCTCACCGTCGAGCACCTGGACTGCACCGACCAGACGGCCGTTACGGTCGTTGCTGACCATGGCGATAACGCCCTGGCCGCCACGCTTGTACTCAGGGAACTCGGTGATGGCGGTACGCTTGCCGAAACCACGCTCGGAAGCCGTGAGGATCTGGCTGCCTTCTTCCGGGATCAGCATGGAAATCAGTTTCTGACCTTCCGGCAGGCGCATGCCACGCACACCACGAGCGGTACGACCCATGGCACGGACGTCGGACTCTTTGAAGCGAGTGACCTTGCCGCCGTCGGAGAACAGCATGACTTCACGCTCGCCATCGGTAATGGCAGCGCTGATCAATACGTCGCCTTCATCCAGCTCCAGCGCGATCAAGCCAACGCTGCGCTGACGACTGAAGGATTCCAGCGGGGTCTTCTTCACGGTGCCATTGGCGGTCGCCATGAAGATGTAGTGACCTTCGGTGTATTCCTCGACCGGCAGCATGGTGGTGATGTACTCACCATCATCCAGCGGCAGCAGGTTGACCAGCGGACGACCACGGGCGGCGCGGGAGGCTTCCGGAATTTCGTAGGTTTTCAGCCAGTACACCTTGCCCTTGCTGGAGAACAGCAACAGCGTGGTGTGGCTGTTGGCGACCAGCAGGTGAGCAATGTAGTCCTCATCCTTGACGCCAGTTGCCGACTTGCCTTTACCGCCACGACGCTGGGCCTGGTACGCAGCCAATGGCTGGGTCTTGGCATAGCCACCGTGGGAAATGGTCACGACGCGCTCTTCTTCCGGGATCATGTCACCCAGGGTCAGGTCCAGGCGCGCATCCAGAATTTCGGTGCGGCGCACATCGCCGTATTCGGCACGGATCACTTCCAGCTCTTCGCGGATCACTTCCATCAGGCGCGTGGCGCTGTTGAGGATGCGGATCAGCTCGCCGATCTGGTTGAGGATCTCTTGATACTCAGCCAGCAGTTTTTCGTGTTCCAGGCCGGTCAGGCGGTGCAGACGCAGCTCCAGAATGGCTTGCGCCTGCTCTGGCGACAGGAAGTACTTGCCTTCGCGCAGACCGTATTGCGGGTCGAGGTTTTCCGGACGGCAGGAATCCGCACCGGCACGCTCCACCATCGCCACCACGGCGGACGACTCCCAAGGCGTGCTGACCAGCGCTTCCTTGGCTTCCGACGGGGTTGGCGAGGCCTTGATCAGGGCAATGACCGGATCGATGTTCGACAGGGCAACCGCCTGGCCTTCGAGGATATGACCGCGCTCACGCGCTTTACGCAGCTCGAACACGGTACGACGGGTAACGACTTCGCGACGGTGACGAACGAAGGCTTCCAGCAGGTCCTTGAGGTTCAGGATCCGCGGACGGCCGTCGATCAGCGCGACGATGTTGATACCGAATACCGCTTGCAGCTGGGTCTGGGCGTAGAGGTTGTTGAGGATCACCTCAGGCACTTCGCCGCGACGCAGCTCGATCACGACACGCATACCGTCCTTGTCGGACTCGTCGCGCAGTTCGGTGATGCCTTCAAGCTTCTTCTCTTTGACCAGTTCGGCGATCTTCTCGATCAGACGCGCCTTGTTCAACTGGTAAGGCAGTTCGGTGATGACGATCTGCTGACGGCCACCGACCTTGTCGATGTCTTCGATCATCGAGCGGGCGCGCATGTAAATGCGGCCGCGACCGGTACGGTAGGCTTCGATGATGCCGGCACGACCATTGATGATCGCGGCGGTCGGGAAGTCCGGACCCGGGATGTATTGCATCAGCTCGTCGACAGTCAGCTCGGGATTGTCGATGAGGGCCAGGCAACCGTCGATGACTTCACCGAGGTTGTGCGGCGGAATGTTGGTCGCCATGCCCACGGCGATACCGCTGGAGCCGTTGACCAGCAGGTTGGGAATACGGGTCGGCATGACCGCGGGGATCATCTCGGTGCCGTCGTAGTTCGGCACCCAGTCCACGGTTTCCTTGTGCAGGTCAGCCAGCAGCTCGTGCGCCAGCTTGGTCATGCGCACTTCGGTGTATCGCATCGCCGCGGCGTTGTCGCCGTCGACCGAACCGAAGTTGCCCTGACCGTCTACCAGCAGGTAACGCAGCGAGAATGGCTGCGCCATACGAACGATGGTGTCGTACACCGCGGTATCACCATGCGGGTGATACTTACCGATCACGTCACCGACAACACGGGCAGATTTCTTGTACGGCTTGTTGAAATCGTTACCCAGCTCGCTCATTGCGAACAGCACACGCCGATGCACGGGCTTCAAGCCATCGCGCGCATCAGGCAGTGCCCGCCCGACAATTACGCTCATCGCGTAGTCGAGGTAGGACTGTTTCAGCTCGTCTTCGATATTGACCGGGAGGATTTCTTTGGCCAGTTCGCCCATGAGAAGCCTGATTCCTTTTTCTGGTGAAACTTCGTCACATCCATATGGGACGAACGAAGCTCGCCGCTGCAGGCTGAGTGCCATACACCGACTTACGACAAATCAACGAGTTAAACCATGGATCTGCGCAGTAAAGGCAAGCCCGAGAGGCTGCCTTGGAAACCGCCGGATGTTATCACAAGAGCCGCCACGCACCTATCCCCCTGATGCGCATGGAGCATAGTTAGTTGACCGGTGACAGGCTTGAAGGGGGTCAGAGGGGCTTAGAGCTGCTTTGAATGAAGAATCAGGGCCTGATTCAGGCTGGATCATTGGCTTTCGGGCCTCTTCGTGGGCAAGCCCGCTCCCTCATCGGCCGGTGACAATCACACAACCTGTGGAAACGCGCCTGCCCGCGAAGGCGACCTGGCAGGCGCCAAAGCCCTCAATGCAGGCGCTTACGACACATCAGTTGCGCCATTTTCGCGGCATCGGGCCGCTCCACGATGCCTTTTTCAGTGACGATCACATCGATCAGGTCCGCCGGGGTGACATCGAACACCGGATTGAAGGCCTCGACATCCGCCCCCACCCGCTTGCCACCCACATCCAGCAGTTCACTGCCGTCACGCTCTTCGATGGGGATGTCTTCGCCACTGGCCAGATTCATGTCAATCGTCGAACTCGGTGCCACGACCATGAAGCGCACGCCATGGTGCATGGCATTGACCGCAAGCTGGTAGGTGCCGATCTTGTTCGCCACATCACCATTGGCGGTAATGCGGTCCGCACCGACGATCACCCAGGTAATGCCCTTGGTCTTCATGATGTGGGCGGCGGCGGAGTCGGCGTTGAGGGTCACCGGAATGCCTTCGTTAGCCAACTCCCATGCGGTCAGGCGCGAGCCTTGCAGCCATGGCCGGGTTTCATCGGCATACACCCGCTCGACCATCCCCTCGATGAACGCCCCGCGAATCACTCCCAGCGCCGTGCCAAAGCCACCCGTGGCCAGCGCGCCGGTGTTGCAGTGCGTCAGAATGGCCTGGGCATTGCCCTGATGCTTGCGGATCAGGTCCACGCCCAACTGTGCCATGGTCAGGTTGGCCTCACGATCGCTTTCGTGGATTGCCAGCGCCTCGGCCTCGAGGGCGGCCAATGGGTCGGCGTGCCCCTTGAGTCGCTCCAGACGCTCGCGCATGCGGCCCAGCGCCCAGAACAGATTGACCGCGGTCGGTCGCGAATCGGCCAGCAGCGCGAAATCCTCCTCCAGCGCTACCTGCCAGTCGCCACCTTCAGCAAAGCGCGCACGCGCCGCCAACACCACGCCATAGGCGGCACTGATGCCGATGGCCGGCGCACCACGCACCACCATGGCGCGAATGGCCTCGGCCACGCCTGCCGCACTGGTATAGGCGATCCAGCGCTCCTCGAATGGCAGAATGCGCTGATCCAGCAGGTACAGGGCGCCGTCCCGCCAATCGATGGCTTTCACTTTCTCGGCTGCCAACAGTCGATCGCGCATCCCACACCCCGCACTCATGAACAAAAGCCGTCGATTATAGCGATCCCCCGGCGAAGACGCTCGGGTATACTTCGCCATCCTTTATAAAAGCACTGGACCAAACCCCCGATGCCGAACCCTGCCGCCGCGCTCGACCTACTCTTGCTGCCGACCTGGTTAGTCCCTGTCGAACCTGCTGGCGTGGTGCTCAAGGAGCATGGCCTGGGTATCCGTGACGGGCGAATTGCCTTCATCGGTCCGCGCAATGAAGCCCTGAAGCTACAGGCAACCGAAGTCCGAGAACTGCCGGGCACGTTGCTCAGCCCCGGCCTGATCAATGCCCACGGGCATGCGGCGATGACCCTGTTCCGTGGCCTGGCCGATGATTTGCCCCTGATGACCTGGCTGGAACAGCACATCTGGCCGGCCGAGGGCAAATGGGTCGACGAAGCATTCGTGCGCGACGGCACCGACCTGGCCATTGCCGAGCAAATCAAAGGTGGCATCACCTGTTTCTCGGACATGTACTTCTTCCCGAAAGTTGCCAGCGAGCGCGTACACAACAGCGGCATTCGCGCCCAGATCGCCATTCCGATCCTCGACTTTCCGATTCCCGGTGCCAGCGACGCCGACGAGGCCATCCGCCAGGGTGTCGAGCTGTTCAGCGACCTCAAGCATCACCCGCGCATCAACATTGCCTTCGGCCCTCATGCACCCTACACCGTTGGTGACGAAAACCTTGAGAAAATCCGGGTGATCGCCGAGGAACTGGACGCCGCGATTCACATGCACGTTCATGAAACCGCGTTCGAGGTACAGCAGTCGACCGAACAGCGCGGCGAACGACCATTGGCCCGCCTGGCGCGCCTGGGCCTGCTCGGGCCACGCTTCCAGGCCGTTCACATGACGCAAATCAGCGAAGACGACCTGGCATTGCTGGTAGAAAGCAACAGCAGCGTCATCCATTGCCCGGAATCGAACCTCAAACTGGCCAGTGGCTTCTGCCCGGTGGAGCGCCTGTGGCAGGCCGGTGTCAACGTCGCCGTCGGCACCGATGGCGCGGCCAGCAACAATGACCTGGACTTGCTGGGCGAAACCCGCACCGCTGCCCTGCTCGCCAAAGCCGTTGCCGGCTCGGCCACGGCGCTGGACGCCCACCGTGCCTTGCGCATGGCCACCCTCAACGGTGCCCGCGCACTGGGGCTGGAAACCGAAACGGGCTCGCTGGAAGTCGGCAAGGCCGCGGACCTGGTGGCCTTCGACTTGTCCGGCCTGGCCCAGCAACCGGTCTACGACCCGGTTTCGCAGCTGATCTATGCCACCGGCCGGGACTGCGTGAAACACCTGTGGGTCGCCGGCAAGCAACTGCTCGATGACCGGCGCCTGACGCGCCTTGATGAACAACAGCTGTGCGCTACCGCCACCACCTGGGGCAAGCGCATCAGCGGCCATAGCGAATAGAACGATCCCTTGAGTTGAACCTCAAGGCTGACAGCAGCATTTTTCAGATTCAGAGGATTACCCATGAGCAACGTCGACCACGCTGAAATCGCCAAATTCGAGGCCCTGGCCCATCGCTGGTGGGATCGCGAAAGCGAGTTCAAGCCACTGCACGACATCAACCCGCTGCGGGTCAACTGGATTGACGAACGCGTCAACCTGGCCGGCAAGAAGGTCCTGGACGTCGGTTGTGGTGGTGGCATCCTCAGCGAATCCATGGCCCAGCGCGGCGCCACCGTGATGGGCATCGACATGGGTGAAGCACCACTGGCCGTTGCCCAACTGCACCAGCTCGAATCCGGCGTAAACGTAGAGTACCGGCAGATCACCGCCGAAGCCCTGGCCGAGGAAATGCCCGAGCAGTTCGACGTGGTCACCTGCCTGGAAATGCTCGAGCACGTACCGGATCCCTCGTCAGTGATTCGTGCGTGCTATCGCATGGTCAAGCCGGGTGGCCAGGTGTTCTTCTCGACCATCAACCGCAACCCGAAGGCGTATCTGTTTGCCATCGTCGGCGCGGAATACATCATGAAGCTGCTGCCTCGTGGCACTCACGACTTCAAGAAATTCATCCGCCCTTCCGAACTCGGCGCCTGGAGCCGCTCGGCCGGCCTGACCGTCAAGGACATCATCGGCCTGACGTACAACCCGCTGACCAAGCACTACAAGCTGGCCAGCGACGTTGACGTCAACTACATGATCCAGACCTTGCGCGAGGAGTAAGCCCATGGCAATCAGAGCAGTTCTTTTCGACATGGACGGCACCCTGCTCGACACCGCTCCGGACTTCATCGCCATTTGCCAGGGCATGCTTGCCGACCGCGGCTTGCCGGCAATCCCGGACAACCGCATCCGCGACGAGATTTCCGGCGGGGCAAAAGCCATGGTTGCCGCGACCTTCATGATGGACCCCGAATCGCCAGGCTTCGAGGCGTTGCGCCTGGAGTTCCTGGAGCGCTATGTCGCAGGCTGCGCGGTGCACAGCCGACTGTTCGACGGCATGGCCGAGCTGCTGGCCGATATCGAGAAGGCCAATCTGATCTGGGGCGTGGTCACCAACAAGCCGCTACGTTTCGCCGAGCCGATCATGCAGCAGTTGGGGCTGGCCGAGCGCTCTGCCCTGCTGATCTGCCCCGATCACGTGAAGAACAGCAAGCCCGACCCGGAACCCTTGATCCTGGCGTGCCGCATGCTCGACCTGGACCCGGCCGATGTGCTGTTCGTGGGCGATGACCTGCGCGATATCGAGTCGGGGCGCGATGCAGGTACCAGGACCGCCGCGGTCACCTACGGCTACATTCATCCTGACGACAACCCAAGGCACTGGGGTGCCGACGTGGTCGTGGACCATCCGCTGGAGTTGCGCAAGGTGCTCGACAGCGCGCTGTGCGGCTGCTGAGCACAGGGGTGTTGTGGCGAGGGAGCTTGCTCCCGCTGGGTCGCAAAGCGGCCCCAGAATCGGCAACCGCACTCTGTCGAGCACACCGCATTAACCGAATTTACGACTGCTTCGCCCGAACGCGGACCGGCCGACGGGAGCAAGCTCCCTCGCCACAGGTTCGGTGCTTACCTTCTAGTTGAATTTGTTGTGAGGTTTTTTATGTTTGATTACTCCGCCCGCCCTGAACTGCTCAAGGACCGGGTCATCCTGGTCACCGGCGCCGGTCGCGGGATCGGCGCTGCCGCGGCGAAGACCTATGCCGCTCACGGCGCAACCGTGCTGCTGCTGGGCAAGACCGAAGCCAATCTGACCCAGGTCTACGACGACATCGAAGCAGCCGGTTATCCACAGCCCGCCGTGATCCCGTTCAACCTGGAAACCGCCCTGCCGCACCAGTACGACGAACTGGCCGCCATGATCGAAACCGAATTCGGTCACCTTGACGGCCTGCTGCACAACGCCTCGATCATCGGCCCGCGCACGCCATTGGAACAACTGTCTGGCGAGAACTTCATGCGCGTGATGCAAGTCAACGTCAACGCCATGTTCATGCTGACCAGCACCCTGTTGCCGCTGCTCAAGCTGTCCCGGGACGCCTCGGTGATCTTCACCTCCAGCAGCGTCGGGCGTAAAGGCCGTGCCTACTGGGGCGCCTATGGTGTATCCAAGTTCGCGACCGAAGGGCTGATGCAGACCCTGGCCGACGAACTCGACACCGTCGCACCGGTTCGCGCCAACAGCATCAACCCCGGGGCAACCCGCACCAGCATGCGTGCCCAAGCGTATCCCGGCGAAAACCCGGTCAACAACCCGACACCGGAAGAGATCATGCCGGTCTACCTGTACCTGATGGGCCCGGACAGCACCGGCATCAGCGGCCAGGCCTTCGACGCCCAGTAACGCCCTAAGCCATAGGGCTCTGCCGCGACGGCATTCCGTCGCGGCACGTTGTTGAGCGCCGTCGGACCGCCATGGCCGCCAATCAAATGCCATCAATGCCTTCGCGATTGTTCGTCACTGCAAACTAACAAACTGATTTTCAAAGACTTTTATCCAACTGAACCGAATGGCATGACTTTCGCTCTAATCCTGCATAAACATGCAGCGTGTGAGTGCTCGGGAAACCCTGTGCTTCAGCCTGGCAAAGCAGTCTAAACTCGAGCCAAATGTCCCAGGGGACTGATGGAACAGTATGACGTGCAGCCAATGCCGCTCTCACCCAGCCTGTAAGACAGCATCCTGCTTAGAGGCTCACGCCATATGAAATTTCCGCCCCAGACCAACGCAATTGACTTTGATAGCGCCAAATTGCAGCGCCTGGGTTTCGGTCAAATCCCCCCCCTTCTGGAGCGCCCCGCCAGCCTGGACCAGCTACGCCAGCAAATGGGCCTGCAACTGCAAACCAGCCTTGAGCCGCAGCGCATCCTGGGATTGTTTTTTCGTGAAGTTCAGCGCCTGGTCCCACTGGATGCACTGCGTTTCCAGCACAAGGCCAGTGACCTTCGGCTGGAGTTCGGTCAGCGCGGGCATCACTCGATCACCTACAACCTGAGCCACGAAAGCCAGCATCTGGGCGAACTGGCGTTCCGGCGCAATCAGCGCTTCAGCGAACAGGATCAGGCCAACCTCGAGTCCTTGCTGTCGACCCTGCTGTTCCCGATGCGCAATGCCCTGCTCTATCGTGCCGCCACGCAAAGCGCACTGCGCGATCCATTGACGGGTACCGGCAACCGTATTGCCATGGATCAGACCCTGCAGCGCGAAATCGACATGGCCCGCAGGCACACGCAGCCGCTGTCGCTACTGATGCTCGACATCGATCACTTCAAGCGCATTAATGACACCCACGGCCACAGTGCCGGCGATGAGGTACTCAAGGCCGTCGCGAACTCGATCAAGAACCAGTTGCGCAATGTCGACATGGTATTTCGCTTTGGCGGCGAGGAGTTTCTGATCCTGCTGTCCAACACCAGCCGCGAGGCCGCAGCCATGGTGGGGGAACGTCTTCGGTATACCGCGCAAGCCGAAGACTACCAGGCCGATGAGGCACTGATCGAACTGACCGTCAGCCTCGGATGTTCAACGCTCCTGCCGGGCGAGTCCGCGCAAAGCCTGTTGCGGCGCGCCGACAGTGCGTTGTATGTGGCCAAGCGCGAGGGGCGTAATCGACTGGCGATGGCCGGTTGAGCTGTTCAGGCACCACTCAACATCCATGTGGGAACACCGCTCGTTGCGCCCCCCTCATTGACGACCGATCAGCTTTCGGCCAACACCCTGCGTTCACGGACTACGGGCGCCTTTTCCGAGCGCTCCCATTGCATGCAACGCTCCAGAAACAGGTACATGTAGTCATAGCTTTTGCAGATCGCCTGACGCAGTTCGAGCTGTAGCGACTTGCTCGGGTTGAGACCTGCCAGGGTGCAAATGATCTCCAGCGCCTCCCACGGGTGGGCATCGTCATACTGAGCATGCATTTTCAGCCACTTCATGGCGCGCTTGCGATCCTCTTCCGGGAACGCAGCGGCGTAGATCCCGTTGGAGCACACCAGCGCCGACCACTCCCCGGTCGCCCCTTCGATGGCGTAGTTGGTCGCGGCAATGGCCACAATCAAAGAGTCCGCCGAACTGGTATGCCAACACCAATGACTCAGCGCATGGAGTTCGGGGGGCACCTGTTGTGCCTGCAGGTCTTCCAGGCTGACACCATGCGCGCGGCTCCAGTGCACCCAGTAGTCGGCGTGGTTGAGCTCAACCCGAATGTTGCGCATCAGCCAGCGCCGCGCCATGTCCTCGCCCGGGTGGCGGGCGAAGCGGGTCTTGGTGAGGTTTTGCGCCATGTACAAGGCAAACTGTTCAACCACCGGCCAGCCGCCAATCAAATACTGGCGCATGGTCCTGGCACTGAGTTTGTTATCACGCATCCGTTGATACAGTTCGTGTCCTACAACCCGGCGTTTGCTCTCGCTGCAATCCTGGATCAGTTGCTGAGCCCAGGCAGGGTAACTTGCGGCTTCCATAAGCGGGCCGGATCTGTTGAATGTATCGATCACTGTCGCACTCCTTTTGATTGTGATTGTACGGATCAGCAAGAGACTTCAGCGGAACGTGCCAGGCGCCTTGAATAACAGTGGCTGAGGTCTGGCGGGCCGACATAACAGGCTGTCGCAGGTAAACAATTGCGGGCGTTCAATAATGTAACCCTGAGCATAATCCACGCCGATCTCCAGCAGTGCCTGCTCGATCTGCGGTGTTTCAACAAACTCGGCAATCGTGCGCTTACCCATGACATGACCGATGTGGTTGATCACTTCGACCATTGCACGGTTAATCGGGTCGTCCAGCATATCCTTTACGAAACTCCCGTCGATCTTCAGGAAGTCTACAGGTAAATGTTTCAGATACGCGAATGAGGACATTCCGGCACAAAAGTCATCCAGCGAAAAATGGCAACCTAAGCCTTTGAGTTCGTTAATAAATTTGATTGCACTGGCCAAGTTTGCGATCGCACTTGTTTCGGTGATTTCAAAACAAATCATTTCAGGCGGAATGTCGTACGCAATGAACTGTTTGCGCAGAAAGATTAAAAAGTCATCATCGCCAATGGTAATACCTGACAGATTTATCGCACACATGGCCATCGGCCCTTCGCGTTCCTGGGCAATACACTGCGCAATAACTTTAAATACGTTCTCGACAACCCAGCGATCCAGCGATGTCATCAGTCCGTAGCGCTCGGCTGCCGGAATAAAACTGTCCGGCAAAATCATCCGTCCGGCTTCGTCATGTAAACGCAGCAGGATCTCGATATGCCCACCGCCCCCTTCGACACGTCCCAGAGTCGCGATTTCCTGTGCGTAGAGGCAGAAGCGATTCTCCTCGAGCGCAATATGCAGGCGCTGCACCCAAGCCATTTCCCCGAAACGCAGGGACAGCTCCGAGTCGTCGGCATGATAGACCTGGACCCGGTTGCGGCCCTTTTCCTTGGCCATGTAGCACGCCATATCAGCGGCACGCAGTAACGCTTCCAGGGTCGTCGAATTGTGCGCGATGTGCACCAGACCAAGGCTGACGGTGGTCACGAACGGCCGGCCCTTCCAGACAAAATGCAGGTTTTGCACCGTCTGGCGCAGGCTTTCGGCAATTTTTTCCGACGCTTGCGCCGAACAGTTTTCCAGCAGTATCCCGAACTCATCGCCGCCCAGGCGGGCCAGGGTGTCGCCCTCGCGCAATCCCGACTGCAGCAACGCACAGATATGCCGCAGCAGCTCGTCACCCGCGGCGTGCCCGCAGGTGTCGTTGACCAGTTTGAACTGATCCAGATCGAGAAACATCAAGGCATGCCGGGCTGGCTGGCGCGCCAGATTATGCAGCGCCTGCTCCAGGCGATACTCGAACTCCCTGCGGTTGGCCAGCCCGGTCAGGGCGTCGTGGGTCGCCTGCCAGGACAGGTTGGCAATGTACTGCCGCTCCTGCGTCATGTCGTGCAGCACCAGCACGGTGCCACTGACTTTACCGGCTGAGTGAATGGGCGCCCCGACCAGCGCGACCGAGACCGTACTGCCATCCAGTCGCTGAATCAGCTTGGAATGCTCACTGCCCCCCCTCAACTGACCGCTGAGGATGTGCTCGATCAAGGTAAAGCCATCTGCCTGGGCGTTTTCATCCAGCAGATTGAACAATGCCGCCAAGGGCAAGCCTACCGCCTGCTCGGCCTTCCAGTGAGTCAACGCCTCCGCCGCCGGATTCATGAACGCAATGGCGCCGTCCACATCAGTGGTAATCACGCCATCGCCAATCGACTGCAAGGTGATTTGCGCGCGCTCTTTTTCCAGCTGCAAGGCATCGGCAAACGCATGGCGCTGAGCCAGAAGCTTATGGGTGCGCCACAACGCCAGGACAATCAACCCAAGCGCTGTCGCCAGGTTAGTGAGCAACAGGAGCCGCAGGATCATCCGCGCCCCCTCGCCCAATGCATCGCTGAACGCTTTGGCCGCGGGTGTTACCGCCTCATTGATGGCAAATATCCGGGCTTTCCAGTGCTGGATATCGGCTGGCGTCGCTTGATTGCTTGCGATACGCCGGTGCATGTCATGAGCGACATTATCGAGCTGAACCAGGTACTCATCGCCCACCGTCCAGCGATCAATGGCGGTTTCCATGTAACTGAAATGGCGGAAATTCAAATACAGCCAGATTACGCGCGCCACATCGTCCGGGTGATTCCCCCCCTGGAGGATACCTCGCCGGGCTGCCTCCAGATCCGGTGGCTGCTGGTCCAGGGCTACTCGTAGGTCATGGCCGCCTTGAGGCACCGCCATGGCGCTCTGGTATTTGAGAAACGTCGATTCACTGTGATCGTCGGCGTAAAGGTTCAGGAAGTAGATCGCGTCTTTCTGGCCCTTGGACCACAGGCTCTCACCGCCTACGTAGCCACGAACCGCCGACAACACATAAAGGCTGACCCCACCCAGGAGGGCCTGAAACAGCACGACGGCAATAAATGGCCAGACGATACCTAACAACCGTGGCGTTCCGAGAGTCCGTTTTTGCTTCATGAGATTCCTTGCGCAAACACTGCCCGACTGCCGTTCGGGCCAGATCGCTACAGCTAGACTAGGGCCGGTTGTCGATCCCGGCAAGCGAGCACAACTGCAAACGTCACTACATATGTACTGACAGCATTGTATTAGAGGCCTTGAAACTGACAGCTCCCTTCAAGAGTAGCCTCTACCCTGCAATCGACGAATGCTTCTGCAACGCCATACCAGCAATATCTGGGTCTATTGGACGATTAGGGTGCACTACTGACTCATCCGCACGATACCAAGGCACATGCGCCATTACACTATCCGGCGAAGCCGCTGGAGTTTGATCACCGGTAGCCCCCCACCCCGAGCGGAGCTCTGCTCTACTTTCACGACAGACATCGTGAAAATTGATCAGGCCATAAAGAGATTGCAGGATCTGCCCCCTAACCAGCGCACACAAAACCCGAGAGTCCTTGCAGCCATTCCACCCGCGATTGAACTTGCCCGCCGCCAATCAGTGCTGCTGCAAATGCCCATACAGCTTGGCGTACAGCCCACCATCGGCAATCAATTGCTGATGGTCGCCATCTTCGGCAACGCTGCCGCCGTCGAATACCAGCACTCGATCGGCCTGTTTAACCGCGGATAACCGGTGTGCAATGATCAGGGTGGTACGGCCACTGAGGAACCGCGCCAGTGCCTGGTGCAGGTTGTATTCGGTGGCGGCATCCAGGGCCGACGTGGCTTCATCGAGGATGACCACCTTCGGCTCGGCCAACACCATGCGGGCAATGGCCAGGCGTTGACGCTGGCCACCGGACAAACGCACACCGGAACGCCCAAGGACACTGTCCAGCCCTTGGGGCAAGGCCTTGACCGTCCCGTCGAGCTGGGCAATTTCCAGCGCCTGCCAGCAGGCCTCGTCACTGCGCTCGCGGCCCATGGTCAGGTTGGAGCGGACAGTGTCGTTGAACAGCGCCGGGTGTTGCAGTACCACCGCGACATGCTCGCGCACGGTTTCCAGGCCAATGTCCTGCTGGGTCACCCCACCAAATCGAATACTGCCCGCCTGCGGTGTGTAAAGCCCCAGCAGCAATTGCACCAGGGTGCTTTTACCGCCACCGCTGGCCCCCACGATCGCCACCTTTTCACCGGGCGAGATGGACAGGTTCAACTGCTCCAGCACCGGCTCTTCGCCATAGCTGAAACTCAGGCCCTGCACTTCGATGCCCACGGTGTCCCGACCTTTGAACGGGTCCACGCCACCGGGGTATTGGGGTTCGTCGGCACGCGACAGCAACTCGTTGATTCTGCTCAGCGCACCGCCGGCCGCATAATAGGCGTATTGCAGATTCAGCAACTGCTCCACCGGGCCGATCATGAACCAGAGGTAGCTGAACACCGCCAGCATCTGGCCGATGGACAGGTCTGAAAACAACACCGTGAGCATGGCGGCGGCGCGAAAGATGTCGATGCCGAACTGGAACAACAGACCGCTGGCGCGGCTCGAGGCGTCGCTTTTCCACTGGGAGTTGATGGCATAGTTGCGCACTTCCTGCGCGCGCTTGCCCAGCCGACCGAGGAAAAAGCCCTGACGGTTGCCCGCACGAACTTCCTGAATGGCTTCCAGGGTTTCGGTCAGCGCCTGGGTGAACCGCGAGGTGCTGTCGTTCTCCAGCTTCTTCAGGTGCTTGACCCGCTTGCCCAACTGCACCGTGGCGTAGATCACCAGCGGATTGAACAGCAGAATCAACAATGCCAGCTGCCAGTGCATCCACATCAGGATGCCGGCGGTGCCCACCAGCGTGAGCATCGCTACCAGAAAGCGGCTGAGGGTTTCGCCGACGAATTTATCGATCGTGTCCAGGTCAGTGACCAGGTGCGTGGTCACGGTGCCACTGCCCAAGCTCTCGTACTCGCCGAGGGAGATGCACTTGAGGCGCTCGATCAAGCGCAGACGCAGGCGATACACAATGTCCTTGGCCAAGCCTGCAAACAAGCGCGCCTGCACGACGTTGAACAGCAACGCGCCACAACGCAGGGTCAAGGTGACAAAAAGCATCAAACCGATATAGCCAGCAGCGCTTTGCCAGGCGGCGGGCAAGGCGTGGTTCATCACCTTCAAGGCCGCGTCGCCATGCCCCAGCAGGACTTCGTCCACCAGCAACGGCAACAGCAGAGGGATCGGCACGCTGCACAGGGTCGCCAGTACGGCGACACCATTGGCAATCCACAGGGCTTTTTTATGGCGCAGGGCCAGTCGACGGATTTCCGCCCAACTCAGCCGGTCGACCTGCCTGGGTGGCTGCACATCGTCAAGCGGGTCATACACAGGCAGCGCGCTCCAGCCAACGGCCGAGCAACGGGGACAGTTCGTCGAGGGCCTGGTAGCCATTGGTCAACAACGCCAATTGACCATTGCGCTCGGCCAGCAAGGTCGGGAACCCGGCAATCCCCAGGTCCTGAACCCAGGTGAAGTCCGCTGCCGTCGCGGCATGCTGTTCGGCACGATCGAAGGCCGCGGCGAATTCGATACGCGGCAAACCCGCTTGCTCGGCCAGCTCCACCAGTACGCTGGCATGGGTCACATCGCGACCTTGCACATAAAACGCCTGCTGGATGAGCTTGAGCAGTTTCCAGGCACAATCCGGCGCCAGACTGCGCGCCGTCACCAACGCGCGACAGGCCGGCTCGGTGTCATAGACAAAACCGTCAGGCAATGCGCCTTCAAACGTGAACGGCTGACCGGTCGCCTGCATGACGGCCTGCCAGTGTTCGAGAATATAGCGCCGGGTGGTGGGTTCCAGCGCCGCACCGCTACCGGTGCGCAAACCGCCAACCACCAGGTGTACGTCTACGCCTGCGGCCTGTGCCTGCTCTACCAGGGCCTCGGCCACCGGGGCAAACCCCCAGCACCAGGAACACATCGGGTCCATTACATAGAGCAGGCGCGCAGACATGGTTCAGGCCTCGGTGCTGGATTGCTTGTAGTTGTAACCAATCGGGTGCGGCTGATTACGGGCCTTGGCCAGTTCGATCTGCTTCTGCCGGTCGATCGCACTGCGACGGGTTTTCTCGCTCAGCTTATCCCAGCAATGGGGGCAACTGATGCCCGCCACGTAGTGCTCGGATGCGCGGTCTTCCACACTGACAGGCGTACGACAGGCATGACACTGATCGTAGTCGCCTTCGCTCAAGTCGTGGCGAACGGTGACGCGGTTGTCGAACACAAAGCAGTCGCCCTGCCATTTGGTTTCTTCCTGCGGCACCTCTTCGAGGTACTTGAGGATCCCGCCCTTGAGGTGGAATACCTCATCGAACCCCTGGCTGAGCATGTAGCTCGAAGCCTTTTCGCAGCGAATGCCACCGGTGCAGAACATCGCGACTTTCTTGTGTTTGGCCGGATCGAAGTTGGCTTTGATGTAGTCGGGAAATTCGCGAAAACTGGTAGTTTTCGGGTCGATCGCGCCCTCGAAGGTACCGATCGAGACTTCATAGTCGTTGCGGGTATCGATCAACAGCACTTCCGGGTCGCTGATCAACGCGTTCCAGTTCTGCGGATCAACGTAGGTGCCGACCTTTTTATTCGGGTCCACGCCCTCGACGCCCAGGGTGACGATCTCTTTCTTGAGCTTGACCTTGGTGCGGTAGAACGGCTGCTCATCGCAGTACGACTCTTTATGATCGATGTCGATCATGCGCGGGTCATTCCTGAGCCAGGCCAGCAGGCCATCGATACCTTCACGGCTGCCGGAAACCGTGCCGTTGATGCCTTCTTCGGCGATCAGCAAGGTACCTTTGATGTCGTTGTCGACCATCGCCTGCAACAGTGGCTCGCGCAGGGCGACGTAATCTTCGAGGGTGACGAACTTATACAGTGCCGCCACGACAATCTGTTGTGTCATGGGTGAATCTCCAGGTGGCTACCCTCGTAAAGGGTGAACCGGATGCGAAAAAAAACGCGCCGGCTAAGCGGCGCGTTGCGGATTCTAGCAAAAATGCCGGGGTATTTGGACTGTCAGATACCGTTGTGGCGAGGGAGCTTGCTCCCTGGCCACAACAGCGCCTCGACCTCTCAACCCTCACATCAATGCTTGCTACCGCCAGCGCAGGTCGGCGAGGCAGGAGCAGCGCCAACTTTCGCCCATTCCTCTGGCGTGTAGGTATGCAGGGCCAGGGCATGGAACTCGCCCATCAGGTCGCCCAGGGTGGCGTAGACCTTCTGGTGCCGCTTGACACTGTTGAGTCCAGCGAACTGGTCGCTGACGACGACGGCCTTGAAGTGGGTCTGCAACCCGCGACTGTGCATATGGCTTTCATCCAGCACATCCAGATGGGCAGGGTTCAAGGCGCCCAGTGCCGATTCGATCCGTTGTTGCATGATCATTCCCGGGCTCCGCTCAAGGCTTCTTCTTGGCGGCGGCAGCCGCTTTCGGATCCAGCTCGTTGGTCATGTCCGCCAGCAGCTTGTTCACTACAGGTACCGCGCTTTCCAGCTTGGCCTGGGTCAGTTGGGCCGATTGCTGAGTCAGCTGCGGCATTTTTTCCAGGACTTTCTTGCCCAGTGGCGATTTGTAGAACGCCACCAGGTCCTTGAGTTCGGATTCGCTGAAGTTGCTGGTGTAGAGCTTGACCATGTCCGGCTTGAGCTTGTTCCAGCCGATGGCCTGGTCCAGCGCGGCGTTGGCCTTGGCCTGATAGGTTTCCAGCAGGGCCTTTTTCGATTCCGGCGCCTTGGTCTGGGCAAAGCGTTGGGCAAACATCTGCTGCACTTGCATGTACACCGGAGTGCCCAGCTTGTCAGCGTGCGCCAGGGTCAGGAAAGCCTCGGCACTGGCATTGTGGCTGGCGGTATCGGCGAAGGCCTGGCCGCTGGCGCAGACCAGGGCAACCGCGGTACAGATAGCACGAAGACGGGTCATCGAGTTTCCTATTCTAGCAGGCGAGGTAAAACCCCAAGGGGAGCCATTCTGCGCCAAAAAAACGCGCGCGCTCAACCCCTGGCCCTTGCCTGGCCTGATTTAGAGCAACCGAACGGTAGAAAAAGCGACTGATGGAACCCGCAGCGCCGATCACGACCTAAACTTGGCTATCAATCCTTGAGGAAGCTGATCCATGAGCCGAATTGAAACCGACAGCCTTGGTCAGGTTGACGTCCCGGACGAAGCCTACTGGGGCGCTCAGACGCAACGCTCGCTGATCAACTTCGCCATCGGCAACGAACGTATGCCACTGGCTGTCCTGCATGCGCTGGCGCTGATCAAGAAGGCTGCGGCACGGGTCAATGATCGCAATGGGGGCCTGCCGGCGGACATTGCCCGGCTGATCGAGCAGGCGGCTGACGAAGTGCTCGCCGGCGACCATGACGACCAGTTCCCGCTGGTGGTCTGGCAAACCGGCAGTGGCACCCAGAGCAACATGAACGTCAACGAAGTGATCGCCGGGCGCGCCAACGAACTGGCCGGCAACCCTCGCGGCGGCAAGAGCCCGGTCCACCCGAACGATCACGTCAATCGCTCGCAAAGCTCCAACGACTGCTTTCCAACCGCCATGCACATCGCGGCCGTGCAAGCCGTGCAGCAGCACCTGCTGCCGGCCATCAGCGAACTCTCCGGCGGCCTGGCGGAACTGGCCGTCCGCCACGTGAACCTGGTGAAGACCGGTCGCACCCACCTGATGGATGCCACCCCGATTACCTTCGGCCAGGAAGTATCGGCATTCGTCACCCAACTCGACTACGCCGAACGCGCGATCCGCAGCGCACTGCCAGCGGTTTGCGAACTGGCACAAGGTGGCACGGCGGTCGGCACCGGCCTCAACTCGCCCCATGGCTTTGGCGAGGCCATTGCCGCGGAACTGGCGGCCCTCTCGGGCTTGCCGTTCATCACTGCCCCCAACAAATTTGCCGCACTGGCCGGCCATGAACCATTGACCACCTTGTCCGGCGCGCTGAAGACCCTCGCCGTGGCCCTGATGAAAATCGCCAACGACCTGCGCCTGCTCGGCTCCGGCCCACGCGCCGGCTTCGCCGAGGTCAAGCTGCCGGCCAACGAGCCCGGCAGCTCGATCATGCCCGGCAAGGTCAACCCGACCCAGTGCGAAGCCTTGTCGATGCTGGCCTGCCAGGTGCTGGGCAACGACGTGGCGATCGGCTTTGCCGCGAGTCAGGGCCACCTGCAATTGAACGTGTTCAAACCGGTGATCATTCACAACCTGCTGCAATCGATCCGCCTGCTAGGAGATGGCTGCAGCAACTTCCAGCTGCATTGCATCGCGGGCCTTACGCCGGATGCCGAGCAAATGGCGGCCCACCTGGAGCGCGGGTTGATGCTGGTGACCGCGCTGAACCCGCACATCGGTTACGACAAGTCCGCCGAGATTGCCAAAAAAGCCTATGGCGAAGGCCTGACCCTGCGCGAGGCCGCGTTGCAGTTGGGGTACCTGACCGATGAACAGTTCGATGCCTGGGTGAGGCCGGAAAATATGCTGGAGGCGGGCCAGCAGGGATGAAGCCTTGACGCTCAGCGGCGCCTGACAACCAGGATGCGCGCACATCCCGTGGCGAGCGAGCTTGCTCGCGCTGGGGTGCGAAGCGCCCCCAACAGGACTATTTGCAGGCGTTCAGATAAAACCCGGTGACCAGCTTTGGGGCTGCCATGCAGCCCAGCGCGAGCAAGCTCGCTCGCCACGGGGTTCGGTATTCCTCTGCGTGGCGAGAACAACCCATGCGCTCAAGACAGTTGCACCACGTTCAACTGCGTCCGCTCATTGAAATGCGGTCTACGGTGGGAGCGGGCTAGCCCGCGAAGAACGATGACACGGCCTACCGATCAACCGCCATGCGCATCCGCCGCGCCTTGAGCCCGGCGATCAGCGACGGCCCCAACGCCACCAGTGCCGACCCCAGCACCACCAGTACCGCGCCGCCATAGGCCAGCGAATTGATCTGCTCGACCTGCACATAATCGGGCCACAACCAGGCGGCGAGCGCCACGGCCGCGAAGGTCACCAGGGGCGTGATCGCCAGTGTCGCACTGACCCGCGAGGCTTCCCAATGAGCCAGCGCCTCGGCAAACGCACCATAGGCAATCAGGGTATTGAGGCAGCAGGCCAGCAGCAACCAGCCCTGCAGCGGGCTCAACTGCAGGGACTCCAGCGGGTGCACCCACGGCGTCAGCAACAAGGCGCAGAACAGGTAGATCACCATCATCACCTGCAACGAATTCCACACCGTGAGCAATTGCTTCTGGCCCAGCGCATAAAAGGTCCAGACCGTCGACGCCGCCAGCACCAGCAACACACCGGCGGTGTAATCGCTCAAGGAGGTCAGCAGCTCACTCAATCGCTGGTTGAAAAACAGGCCAAACCCCAGCAACAGCACCATCAGGCCAATCCCCTGCCCCAGGCTGAAACGCTCCTTGAACACGAACAGGCTGGCGATCAGCAACAGGATCGGCCCCATCTGCACCACCAGTTGCGCGGTACCCGGGCTCAGCAGGTTCAACCCCATCAGGTACAACACGTAATTGCCCACCAGCCCCAGCACCGCCATCAGCACCAGCCAGCCACCCTTGGGCCCGAGTGCCTGTCGGCGTGGCAGGCGCCGGGTCGCGGCCAGGTACAGGAACAGGCAACCGCCGGACACCAACAGGCGATACCAGGTCACGGTGACCGGGTCCATGACCAGCAGCACTTGTTTGAGCTTGATCGGCAGGATTCCCCAGAGGAACGCGGTCAGCAAGGCGAGAAACAGGCCATAAACCCAGCGACCGGACGAGACGTGCATGAGAACCCCAGGGGCAGCGGCGAGAAAGCCCCATTCTAGGCGCACACCCCGGCCTCACACAGGGACAGTTGCGGACAAGCCGCAAACGAGACTGTACCGGTCGTACCGGCACAGCCCTGGCTGGTTTAACGTACGGCTTCGAACAACCCCGTCGCGCCCATGCCTCCGCCCACGCACATGGTGACGATGCCGTAACGCAGGTTGCGCCGTTGCAGTTCGCGCACCAGATGCCCGACCTGGCGTGAACCGGTCATGCCGAACGGGTGGCCGATGGAGATCGAGCCGCCGTTGACGTTGTATTTCTCGTTGTCGATCTGCAAACGGTCACGGCTGTACAGGCACTGCGAAGCAAAGGCTTCGTTGAGTTCCCACAGATCGATATCCGCCACCTGCAAGCCTTTGGCCTTGAGCAGCTTGGGCACCGAAAACACTGGACCGATGCCCATTTCGTCCGGCTCACAACCGGCCACGGTGAAACCGCGGAAGAACGCTTTGGGCTTAAGGCCCAGCTCCAGGGCTTTTTCCAGGCTCATCACCAATGTCATCGAAGCCCCGTCGGACAGCTGCGACGAATTGCCGGCCGTGACCGAACCGTCTTCGGCGAACACCGGCTTCAACCCGGCCAGGCTTTCATAGGTGGTGTCCGGACGATTGCAGTCATCGCGATCGACAATACCGTCGAGGATTTGAACCTCACCGGTGTTTTTGTCTTCGACCTTGTACTTCACCGCCATGGCAACGATTTCATCGTCGAACAACCCGGCGGCTTGCGCCTGGGCCGTGCGCAACTGGCTTTGCAGGGCGTAGCGGTCCTGTTCCTCGCGGCTGACGCTGTAGCGACGGGCGACGATTTCCGCTGTCTGGCCCATGGGAAAATAAATGCCCGGCACCTGTTCCTTGAGCAACGGGTTGATCAGGTTGTCGGTGTTGACGCTTTTCATGGTCAGGCTGATGGACTCGACACCGCCGGCGACGATGATGTCGCTGCAGCCCGAAGCGATC
Organism: Pseudomonas sp. FW300-N1A1; assembly: GCF_058789115.1. NCBI lineage: Bacteria > Pseudomonadati > Pseudomonadota > Gammaproteobacteria > Pseudomonadales > Pseudomonadaceae > Pseudomonas > Pseudomonas sp. FW300-N1A1. Next base: position 393,910 of record NZ_JBYTBK010000001.1, read on the forward strand.
TGGTTGGCGGCAATGGCAATCGCCTGCAGGCCGGACGAACAGAAGCGATTGAGGGTCATGCCGCTGGTGCCGACACCCAGTTGCGACAGCACCGCCACGTTACGGCCGATGTTGAAGCCCTGCGCGCCTTCGTTGGAGCCAGCGCCGACGATGCAATCCTCGACACTGGCCGGGTCGATGCCATTGCGCTGGAGCAGCGCATTGACGCAATGGGCGGCCATGTCGTCCGGACGCGTCTGATTGAACTTGCCACGAAAGGACTTGGCCAGGCCGGTCCGCACGCTATCGACGATCACTACTTCACGCATGGCATACCTCATTGTTGTTATCGGTTGGAAAGTGGTTCGAGGATAAATCCGCGCCCCGGCCCACTGCGACAATCATTCACCCCGCGTATGCAAACCCATCGGACTACTCCTTGTCCTTCCTGTATTTCTTCTCCTGCCGCTCGGTTTTCTCAAAAGCGTCTTCCAGGGCACGGTTGAGGGTGCGCAACACTTTGACCCGGGCCCAACGCTTGTCATTGGCCTCCACCAGGGTCCAGGGCGCGACCTCGGTGCTGGTGCGGTCGACCATATCGCCAACGGCGGTGCGGTAGTCGTCCCATTTCTCCCGATTGCGCCAGTCATCTTCGGTGATCTTGAAGCGCTTGAAGGGAATCTGCTCGCGCTCCTGGAACCGCTCCAGCTGGGTCTGCTTGTCAATCGCCAGCCAGAACTTCACCACGACCACCCGGGAATCGTTGATCTGCTCTTCGAAGTCGTTGATCTCACCGTAGGCCCGCATCCAGTCGGCCGAACTGCAGAAGCCTTCAATGCGCTCCACCAGCACCCGCCCATACCAGGAGCGGTCGAATATGGTGAATTTGCCCCGGGCCGGTATGTGTCGCCAGAACCGCCACAGGTAAGGTTGCGCACGTTCTTCCTCGGTGGGTGCGGCAATCGGCACGATGCTGTACTGGCGCGGGTCCAGCGCCGCCGCGACCCGACGTATCGCCCCGCCCTTGCCCGCGGCGTCATTGCCCTCGAACACGGCGATCAGCGAGTGCTTGCGCATGCGCTTGTCGCGCAGCAAGCCGGCCAGGCGCGCCTGCTCGGTGATCAGTTGCTCTTCATAGTCTTTCTTGTCCAGGCGCTGGCTCATGTCCAGGCTGCCGAGCAGGCTGCGTTGATCGACGCTGGTGGTCAGTGGTGCAGCGCTGACCTTGTCCGGCTTGAGCCGGGAGCGTTTGAGCGCATTTTGCAGGCTTTCGAGCAAGATCTTGCCCACCGCCAGGCTCCGGTAGTTGGCATCCACCCCCTCGATCACATGCCACGGCGCATAGTCGCGACTGGTGCGACGAATCACCCGCTCGCCGTATTGCACGAACTTGTCGTAGGTTTGCGATTGCTGCCAGTCCAGCGGGCTGATCCGCCAACTGTGCAGCGGGTCGTCCTGCAAGGATTTGAGACGCGCCTTCATCTGTTTCTTGGACAGATGAAACCAGAATTTGACGATCAACGCGCCTTCGTTGCAGAGCATTTTTTCCAGGCGTTCGGCGCCATGGATCCCCTGATCCAGCACCGCATCCTTGAACAGGCCATGGACCCGGCCTTGCAGCATCTGGCTGTACCAGTTACCGAAAAACACCCCCATCCGGCCTTTGGCCGGGAGCATCCGCCAATAGCGCCAGGCCGGCGGTCGGGCCAGTTCTTCGTCGGTTTGCTGATCGAAGGTACGCACTTCGATCAACCTGGGGTCCATCCACTCGTTGAGCAACTTGACCGTCTCGCCCTTGCCGGCACCTTCGATGCCGTTGATCAGTACGATTACCGGAAACCGGCCCTGCTGCTTGAGCTCGTACTGGGCTTCGAGCAAGGCCTCACGCAATACCGGCTCTTCGGCATCAAAGGTTTCTTTGTCGATCGCATGACCGATTTCGGCAGATTCGAACATTGAGTTGCTCCCGTGCAAGATTGCACAAGACTAGCGGATTGCCTGTGCCCGTGGGCGAGCAATGCGATCCGGCTTGCCATGGATCAATCGCCGTTGCCGTGATCGGCTAGAATGGCTGCCTTGCCACCCCTGAGCCGACCATGAAGCCTGTTATGCCCCACGCCCAGCTTGACTGGGACGACCAAGGTCGCCCGCGTTCGCGAGTGTTTGACGACGTGTATTTCTCCGATCAGTCGGGCCTTGATGAAACCCGCTACGTATTCATCGAGCAAAACCGCCTCAGCGAGCGCTTTGCCCAATTGCCGGCCGATGGTCGGCTGGTGATCGGCGAGACCGGGTTCGGCACCGGGCTGAATTTTCTCTGCGCCTGGCAGTTGTTCGAGCAGCAGGCCGTGGCCGGTGCGCGCCTGCACTTCATCAGCGTCGAAAAGTACCCGCTGAGTCCGGCGGACCTGCAACGGGCACTGGCACTCTGGCCGGAGCTCAAAGTCTTTGCCGATCAGTTGTTGGCCCAATACGTTGCCATCCATCAGGGCTTTCAGCGCCTGGTGCTGGACAACGGCCGGGTCACGCTGACGCTGTTGATCGGCGATGCACTGGAACAGTTGCCGCAACTCGATGCCCGGATTGACGCCTGGTTCCTCGACGGTTTTGCCCCGGCGAAAAACCCGGACATGTGGACCGCCGAACTGTTCGCCGAACTGGCGCGCCTGGCCGCACCCGACTCGACCATCAGCACCTTTACCAGCACTGGCTGGGTACGGCGCCTGCTCAATGCCGCGGGTTTCAAGATGCGCCGCACGCCGGGCATCGGCCACAAATGGGAAATCCTGCGCGGTGCGTTCGTCGCCTGGCCCGGGGACACTCCCGCACCGGTGGCCGCCAAGCCGTGGTTTGCTCGCCCCACCCAGGTTGTCGATGAGCGCCGTGCCCTGGTGATCGGCGGCGGACTGGCCGGTTGTGCCACGGCGTCCAGTCTCGCCGCACGCGGCTGGCAAGTCAGCCTGCTGGAGCGTCACGAAGCGCTGGCACAGGAAGCCTCGGGCAATCCGCAGGGCGTGCTCTATCTGAAGCTGTCGGCTCACGGCACCGCCCTTTCGCAGTTGATCGTCAGCGGATTCGGCCATACCCGACGCTTGCTCGAACACTTGCAGCGTGGCGTTGACTGGGCGGACTGCGGCGTACTGCAACTGGCGTTCAACGCCAAGGAAGCCGAGCGACAGGCGCAATTGGCCGCCGCGTTTCCCGCCGACCTGGTCCATCTGCTGGATTTGCCTGACGCCCAGGCTCGAGCGGGCATCGCTCTGGAGCACGGCGGCCTGTATTACCCCGAAGGCGGCTGGGTGCATCCGCCGGCCTTGTGCCGATGGCAAGCTTCTCACCCCAATGTGCAAGTACTGACCCACCGCGACGCGTTGGAACTGCGCAAGGTCGATGACCGCTGGCAAGCCTGGGATAACGCGTCACTGCTGGCCAGTGCACCGGTGGTGATCCTGGCCGGTGCCGCAGAGATCAAGCGCTTTGCCCAAAGTGCCGACTTGCCGCTCAAACGCATTCGCGGGCAAATCACCCGTCTGCCGCAAACGACTGAAAGCCAGTGCCTGGCCACGGTGGTGTGCGCCGAAGGTTACGTCGCCCCGGCGCGGCTGGGCGAACACACCCTGGGCGCCAGCTTCGACTTCAACAGTGACGACCTGACACCCAGCACCGCCGAGCATCTGGGCAATCTGGACATGCTCAGGGAAATCTCTAGTGACCTGGTCAGTCGCCTGCATGCCGAGCAACTGGACCCGGAGCAGCTCCAGGGCCGCGCGGCGTTCCGTTGCACCAGCCCCGACTACCTGCCCATCGTCGGCCCGCTGGCAGACAGCCAGGCCTTTAACCGGGCCTATGCGGCCCTGGGCAAGGATGCTCGGCAAGTACCGGACGTACCTTGCCCATGGCTTGATGGCTTGTACGTCAACAGTGGCCACGGCTCTCGCGGGTTGATCACCGCGCCGCTGTCCGGTGAATTGCTCGCGGCCTGGCTGGACAACGAACCGCTGCCTCTGCCAAGAAGTGTTGCCGAGGCCTGCCACCCGAACCGCTTCGCCTTGCGCCGCTTGATTCGCGGTACCTGAGCCACCCCAAGCGTTACCCCATTGATGACCCGAGGTCCCTATGCTGATTCCCCACGACCAACTTGAAGTCGATACCCTGACCCGCCTGATCGAAGACTTCGTCACCCGTGACGGCACCGACAATGGCGACGACACCCCGCTGGAAACCCGTGTGCTACGGGTGCGTCATGCACTCAGCAAAGGCCAGGCCCTGATTGTCTTCGACCCTGAGAGCGAGCAATGCCAATTGATGCTCAAGCACGATGTGCCCAAGCACCTGTTTGACTGACACTCAGTCACGCTTGTCCTGGGCACGCTTGGCTTGCATACGCTCGTAGATTTCGCAGCGGTGTACATTGACCTCCCTGGGCGCCTCCACGCCGAATCGCACCGTACCGCCGTTCACGGCGAGGATGCGCACAGAGATGGTGTCGCCAATGGAGATCAATTCGCCCACAGCGCGAGTGAGTACAAGCATGGCTCTAGTCCTTGAGATAATCGGACAATGAAGATGGCCGGCTGACGACCGCTCTTCAATGCCGAGGCAGGAAAACAGCTCGCTCCTACACGTCTCGACGAATCACCCTACAGACACTCCCTGCACCGCTACGCGACCGACTCAAGGCGATGTGAAGCGCGGGCCAAACAGAATGATGCTCGCACCCAACACACAAAGTGCAACCCCCAACCAGTCCGAGCCCAGCGGACGAATACGCTCGACCATGCCCAGCCAACCAATCGAAGCGACGATGTAAATCCCGCCATACGCCGCGTAGGCACGGCCGGCATAGGTCGACTCGACCTTGGTCAGCAGCAGGGCAAACAGGGTCAGGCTGAGCAGCGCCGGGACGATCCACCAGGCGCTTTTACCCTGGCGCAGCCACATCCAGAAGGCGAAGCAACCGGCGATTTCAAACAGTGCGGCAAGGAAAAACCACAGGTAATTGAGCATGTACGGGTCTCATCGAGGTTGCCAGTTGCGGCAACCCTAACCACCCGGCCCCTGCCCTGCAAGCTCAGCTGGCGCTCTGCCTGGCCTTAGGGTCTGTTGACGTTTGGTGGCGGCCGCGACGGATGCCCGCTTGGTGCAGGGCAAGGCGCGAGGAACGCGGTTTGGTTGTTCCAAATAAGTTCCGAGCAACGCAGCCCTGCACCAAGCGGGCCCCGTCCCTTCGGGTTGCGTGCCAACGTGGGCGAGGCTGCGTTGCGGGATTTGCCAAGGGAACAACCATTGGCGGCATCCCGCGCCTTGCCTCGCCCACGTTGGCCCAGCAACGCGGTTCGCCACCAAACGTCAACAGACCCTAGGCAGACCGGCAGTTTACACCGCTCGCCCCCTGGTACGGGCTGTCATCGGACTGCCGCATTTTTGTCATGGTCTATTAATCGCTGCGGGGCAAGCTTGCAAAAAATCTCGCAGAGGTTGCCCATGACCCGTGCCGAACTCGCCAAACCCAGCCGTAAACAACGCGTGCGCACCTTGTGGATCTCTGATGTGCACCTGGGCACCCGGGATTGCCAGGCCGGGCATTTATCGCAGTTCCTCAAGGGCTACCACGCCGACAAGGTGTACCTGGTCGGTGACATTATCGATGGCTGGAAGCTGCGCAGCGGTATGTATTGGCCCCAGGCGCACACCAACGTGATCCGTCGCCTGCTGACCATGAGCAAGCGCGGCACCGAGGTGATTTACGTCACCGGTAACCATGACGAGTTCCTGCGGCGTTACTCGAAGCTGATGCTGGGCAATATCCAGTTGGTGGACGAGGCCGTGCATGTCACCGCAGATGGCCGGCATCTGTTGGTGATTCACGGCGACCAGTTCGATGTGATCACCCGTTATCACCGCTGGCTGGCGTTTCTGGGGGACTGGGCCTACGAGTTCACGTTGACCCTCAATCGCTGGCTCAATCACTGGCGTGCTCGATACGGCTACGGTTACTGGTCGTTGTCGGCTTACCTCAAGCACAAGGTCAAAACCGCCGTCAGCTTTATCAGCGATTTCGAAGAGGCCATTGCCCACGAGTGCGTCAAGCGCGGGTTGCACGGAGTCGTTTGCGGGCACATTCACCACGCGGAAATCCGCAAGGTCGGTGGCGTGGACTACCTCAACTGCGGGGATTGGGTGGAGTCCTGCACCGCGCTGATCGAGCATTGGGATGGCACGATCGAGCTGTACCGGCTGGCGGACGCCCAGGCGCGTGAGGCACAACTGAGCGCGGTGAAGGTGGCAGAGCCGGCGTAAACGTCTCACCGCCGGCAACCGGCCGGTCTTCAGGCCGGGGCGTGTTCTTCCAGCACCGCGGTATAGATCGAGTTTTTCGGCCGGGTAAACAGGCGCTCCATCATCGGCTCGAAGAAACTCAGGGGGAGCGTCTCGTACGCAGGGTCAAAGGCCGCCGCATCGTACCTGGCGCAAAACTCGATGGTCTGCCGGTACTGCGGGTGCTCGCTGAACTGCTCACGTAGGTGCCGATCCATGCCCAGGTAATGGAAGAAGTAGTAGCCCTGGAAAATCCCGTGCTTTTCCACCATCCACAGGTTTTCGGCGCTGACGAAAGGTCTGAGAATCGCCGCGGCAATGTCCGGGTGGTTGTAACTGCCGAGGGTGTCACCAATATCATGCAAGAGCGCGCACACGACGTACTCCTCATCGCGGCCATCGCGCCAGGCGCGGGTAGCGGTTTGCAATGAGTGGGTGAGGCGATCAACCGGGAAGCCGCCAAAGTCACCCTCCAGCAACTTCAGGTGCGCCACGATCCGTTTCGGCAATTGCCTGGCGTAGGCGCTGAAGTCCGCTGCAATGATGGCCCAGTCTTCCTGCGTGCCATCCTTCATGTGGGTGAAACGGGCCTGTGCGTTCATCGGCTATCCTCTTATTGTGTTGATTGAGCCCGGGCTCAAGGCCACTAGAACGGCACCTTGCCCGCCAGCATGTCGCGGTACATGACGAAATCGCCGAGCAGGCTGTAAAGCGGGTGTCGGAAGGTCGCCGGACGGTTCTTCTCAAAGAAAAAGTGGCCAACCCAGGCGAAGCTGTAGCCGGCCAGCGGCAAGGCCAGCAACCACCACCAGGCGCCTTTGACGATGGCGATGGCGAAGATCAGCATCACCAGGCTGGTGCCGACAAAATGCAACCGACGGCAGGTGCTGTTGCTGTGCTCGCCGAGGTAATACGGGTAGAACTCGGCGAAGCTGTTGAAATGTCTGATGTTTGCGATCTCTGTGGCTTTGATGCTGTTGATCGGATGTTCTGCGGGGATCTTATTTGAGTCTAGAGTCATCATTGGCCATAGCCAGTGACAATAGGCGCCACTTTACTATCCTTCTGAAGTTGGTCGCGAGATGCGGCCTATCACATAAGAAAACGCCATGAGCGAACGAACGACTTCTTCAAGCTGGGCGATGGGAATTGTCAAGGCACTGGAAATGGACGGCCTGGATTGCCGGGACTTGTTCAATCAGCTGGGGCTCGACTACGCGGCGCTGGATGATCCGGATGCGCGTTTCCCTCAAGACTCCATGACGCGCCTGTGGCAACGGGCGGTAGAGTTGTCCGGGAACCCGGCCATTGGCTTGAACATGGGCAAGGTGGTGCGTCCGGCGTCCTTTCATGTGGTCGGCTACGCGTTGATGTCCAGCCGGACCCTGGCCGAAGGCTTTCAGCGACTGGTGCGCTTTCAACGCATCATTGCCGAAAGTGCCGACCTGAGTTTTCGCCTGTTACCCGAAGGCCATGCGCTGATTCTGACGGTGCATGGCGATCACCTGCCGCCGACCCGGCAAAGCGCCGAGGCCTCGCTTGCCTGTGCGCTAGGCTTGTGCAACTGGCTGACCGGGCGCACCTTGCAACCATGCAAGGTCCTGTTTCAAGGCGACCGGCCCCTGGACCTCGGACCTTATACGCGGACCTTCCATGCGCCGCTGGCGTTCAACGCACCCTACGACGCGCTGATTTTCGAGCAGGCGGACATGGAGGCGCCGTTGCCCACGGCCAATGAGGCCATGGCACTGTTGCACGACCGGTTTGCCGGTGAGTACCTGGCGCGATTTTCGGGCAGTCGGGTGACCCACAATGCGCGGCAGGTGCTGTGTCGGCTGCTGCCCCAGGGCGAACCCAAGCGCGATACCGTCGCGCAAGCGTTGCATTTGTCCCAGCGCACCTTGCAACGCCGCTTGCAGGAAGAGGGGACGAGCTTTCAGACGCTGCTCGATGACACCCGGCGCGAACTGGCCGAACAGTACCTGGCGCAGCCGAGCATGACCTTGCTGGAAATTGCCTACTTGCTTGGGTTTGCCGATCCGAGCAACTTTTTCCGCGCGTTCAGGCGCTGGTTCGACAGCACACCCGGCGAGTACCGGGTGCGTTTTCTGGAGGCGCCCAAGATGATCAGTGACGCCAGAACGCCGGAATACACAGCACAAACACGGTAATGATCTCCAGCCGCCCAAGCAGCATGCCCAGGGACAGAATCCACTTGGCCGCGTCGGGAAGGGTGGCGAAGTTACCGGCCGGGCCAATGGTCTCACCCAGGCCCGGGCCCACGCCGGAGACGGTGCTGGCCGCGCCGGTGAGGGCGGTCATCCAGTCCACGCCCAGCAGTGACAGGGCCAGGGCAATGGCGCAGATGGTGATCGCAAAGAAGAACGAAAAGGTCAGGATCGAGCGCACGATCTCTTCGTCGAGGCGGTGGCCGTTGTACTTCTGCTTGATCACCGCCCGAGGGTGAATCAATTGATTAAGGTTGGCCTTGAGCAGGATATAGGCGACCTGGAAGCGGAAAATCTTGATCCCGCCAGCGGTCGACCCTGAGCAGCCGCCAACAAAACCCAGATAGAAAAACAGCATCAGCGAGAAGTTGCCCCACAGGCTGTAGTCCCCCAGTGCAAAACCGGTGGTCGTGACCACCGAGGTGACGTTCAGCGCGACGTGGCGCAGCGCGTCCAGCCAATGCAGTTCGGTGGTCCACCAGTACCAGGTCCCGAGCACCACCCAGGTCACCACCAGCATGCCGAGCAAGCCCTGCACCTGTTGATCCTTGATCAGTGCCCGGCGATTGCCACGCAGGGTTGCCACATACAAGGCAAACGGCAGGCTACCCAGAATCATCACGACCACCGCGACCCAGTGCACCGCCGGTGCGGTCCATTTGGCCAGGGACTGGTCGGAGGTGGAGAACCCACCGGTGGAAATCGCCGACATCGCATGGTTGATCGCATCGAACGGGGTCATGCCCGCCCACCAGAATGCCAGGCTGCCGAGGATGGTGATGCCGACGTAGGCGGCAACGATCAGTCGCGCCACCATGTGCGAGCGGGGCATGACTTTTTCCGAGCGGTCCGAGGACTCGGTCTGGAACAGCCGCATGCCACCGATGCGTAGCAGCGGCAAAATGGCGACCGCCATGCCGATAAAGCCGATGCCTCCCAGCCAGTGCAGCAGCGAGCGCCACATCAGGATGCCCGGCGACATGGTGTCCAGGCCACTCAATACGGTGGCGCCGGTGGCCGTAATGCCGGACATGCTCTCGAAAAACGAGTCGGTGTAGCTGATGTGTTGGGTCAACAGGAACGGCAGCGCGGCGAAGATACACACCACCACCCAACTCGATACCGTGAGCAGGTACATGTCGCGCGGACGCAGGTGAATATGTTCCGGGCGTCCGGGGATGACCAGTGCCAGGCCCGCGACAAAGGTGATCATGCTGGACCAGAGGAACGATGGCAGGTCGCTGGTGCGTTCGTAAATCACCAGGGTCGCCATCGGCACAACCATGCTGACGGCGAGCGTGATCAGGAAGATGCCGATGATAAAACCAATGATCCGTAAGGTCGGCAACGCCATGAAGTCCGCTCGGGGTAATTTAGGAAGGGCGCCATTCTACCTGCGAGGCAGGGCATGTAAACCGGCATCCCAACGGTAGTTACCGCTAGAATAGCCAAACATTTTTTTCAGGAGGTGGCCGATGCAGGCTCTCGACGCTTTGCTCAACCGTGTTTCCGTTCCGCGTTTGATTGACCCGGCACCGACTGCCGAACAGCGCGAAGTGCTGTTTGCCGCCGCCCTGCGGGCTCCGGATCACGGGCATATGCAGCCATGGCGCTTTTTGACGGTTGAAGGCGCGGCGCGTGAGCAACTGGGTGAGCTGTTGGCCGAGGCGGCACTGTTGCAAGACGCCGACGCCCCGCAGGCGTTGGTGGACAAGGCGCGTAATGGTCCGCTGCGCGCGCCGTTGGTAGTGGTTGTGGTGGCGCGCCTGCAGGATCACGTCAAGGTGCCCAAGTCCGAGCAACTGTTGGCCGCCGGTTGCGCGGCCCACGGCATTTTGCTGGCGGCCTACGCCCAGGGGATCGGCGCGGTATGGCGCACCGGCGATCTGGCGTACTCGACCCATGTGGCCAAGGGCCTGGGGTTGACTGAAGGGGAGGAGGTGATTGCGTTCCTGTACCTCGGCACTCCGCAGAAAGAACCGCGGGTAGCCGAGAAAGTCGATCTGACGGAATTCGTCAGCGCCTGGTCGGCGGGAACCTGAATCATTGATCAATCAAGTCAATGCGCGAGCTAGCTCGCTCCCGTTGGGCCGGGCTGGCGCTCCAGCGTGCAGCGGCCCTGACAAGGCGATTGCGGACTTTCAGCTAAAACCAGGTGACCGGTGTGGGGCTGCTATGCAGCCCAGCGCGAGCAAGCTCGCTCGCCACGGGGCAGGCGTTCGGCACGCAACCATGTGATCAAGAGCGTTGCTCCCACATTTGGTTGCGCGCTGTATGAGAACTCTCATCTTAATCAGCTGACGATTCCTGGCTCTAACGGCAGGTCCAGGCTGGCGATGAATCCGCCCTCCGGGTGATTGGCCAGGACCAGGCTGCCACCATGACGCTCCGCTGCCCGGCGAGCGATGGCCAGCCCCAGGCCATGACCGGCCGCGGTCTGGCCTGGTGCCCGGTAGAAGGGCTCGCCTAACTGCGCCAGATGCTCAGGCTGCACGCCGGGGCCGTAGTCACGCACGCTCACCACCATGTGCTCACCCTCGCGCCGGGCTGACAGGTCAATCGGTTGCCCCGGTGGGTTGAAGCGTTGTGCGTTACGCAGCAGGTTGTCCAATGCCCGCTCGATCATGGTCGGCCACCCCTTGAGGTGCAGTGCCGGTTCGGCTTCTATGCGGATGTACTGCTCCGGCGACGCGAGCTGCGCGTCTTTTTGCAGGCTGCCCAGCAGTGTGTTGAGGTCGACGTCCTCAGCGCTGGCGCTGTCGGCATCGACCCGTGCCAGCACCAGGATTTCACTGATCAGGGCTTCCAGGCGATCGCACTCGCGGGTCAGGCGTGGCCAGAGCTTTTCCCGTTCCTCGGGGGTGGCGCGCTCTGCCAGCGCCAGGGCGATGCGCAAGCGGGCCAGTGGTGAGCGCAGTTCGTGAGAAACGTCACGCAGCAATTGTCGCTGGCTGCCGATCAGGCTTTGCAGGCGCGCGCCCATGCGGTTGAAGTCATTGGCCAGCACCCCGAACTCGTCACGTCGGTTGGCCAGGCGCGCCAGGCTGTTCTGCTGGTAGGTGGTCTGTCCCAGGTCGTGCACGGCACCCCGCAGTCGGCTCAAGGGACGCGTGATCGACAGCGTCACCAGCAAGCTGAACAGGGTCAACACCACCAGGGCGATGCCCAGCGCACTCAGCGGCCAAAGCAGGCTTTCGCGGTGCCAGGCATCGAGTTCCGGGTGCGGGATGCGGTAGATCAGCAGGTAGGTTTCACCGGTTTTCGGGCTGGTGTACTCGTCGGTCAGGCGGCGCCAGGGCAGGTGGCGGTCATTGCCGTCACCCTGTCGCGCCTCGAATGCAGCGGCGCGTCGGGGGAATGTACCGCGCACCACCGGATCGCCGCTCTCGTTCAATACCTGGACGTTGATGTGGTAGAGCCGTTTGCGTTGCTGCAGCAGCAACTGGGCGGCCTCTTCACCGCTTTCTTCGTAGCGCTGCGTCCACTGTTGCGCCAGGTCACTCAGGCCCGGGTGGCGACTGAGAATCCAGGCGTCCTGGTTCAACATGTGCCCGAGCAGAATCGACAGGCCGGCAACCAGCGTGATGGCCAGCCAGAAACTGGCCAGGATGCGCCAGAACAATGAACGCACGGTAAGTCCTCAAACAAGAAAAGCCCAATGGCGGTTAACCATCGGGCTGGGGAATAGCACTAGAGCGTTACTGTGCTTTTTGTGGCTGTTGGGCTTTCCAGGCTTTGAACTGCTCCCATTCGGCCTTGCGCTCAGCCTGCTTTTTCTGAATCGCGTCGAATTTCTGCTGCTGGTCAGGCTTGAGCAGGGCGCGAATCTCGGCTTCGGTTTTCTGGTGGCGTGCAGCCATTTCGTCTTTCAGGGCTTTCTGATCGGCTGGCGGCAGTTTCTCCAGGTATTTGTCGACCAGTTGCTTACGCTCAAGCATTTGCTTGCCCATGATTTTGCGGATCTGTTCACGTTGTTCGTGGGTCAGGTCCAACTGGCTGTACGGGCCTTTACCGTGCATCTGACCGCCGTGTCGCGAGCCGTCCATCGGGCCCATCGGACCTTCGCCTTCTGGCATGGCCATGGCAACCGTTGGCAGGGCAGCAGCGAACATCAAAGCGATAAGGGTCTTGCGCATGGTGTATCTCCTTGTCTCGTTCCCGGTGTGTTCCGGATGTGTGCAGATTACAGAGATCAAGGTCAGTGGCGGTCAGCGAAGCGTAAAGCTTGGGTAAAGATGGTTTCGCACCGCCCTGACAAAACTTACAGGCTGTAATAGTAGCCGCGGCTGCGCAGGGCAACGATGCGCGGTCGACCATCGGGGTGCGGGCCGATCTTTTTGCGCAGGTTGCTGACGTGCATGTCCAGGCTGCGGTCGTACAGGGTGAGCTTGCGGCCAAGGGCGATCTGCGCCAGCTCCTGCTTGTCCAGCGGTTCGCCGGGCTGCTTGAGCAAGGCTTCGAGCAGGCGGCTTTCAGACACGGTGAGGGTGTATTCCTGCTCGTTGATACTGACCACGCCACGGGCCGGGCTGAAACACAGGTCGCCCAGTTCCAGCTGGCTGGAGACCGGCGCCGGATGGCTGCGCCGCAGCACGGCGCGCAGGCGGGCGGTGAGCTCCCGTGGGTCGCACGGTTTCGCCAGGTAATCGTCGGCCCCCAGTTCCAGGCCCAGGATGCGGTCCAGCGGCTCGCCCCGGGCCGAGAGCATGAGTACCGGCAGGTCCGGGTGATCGCTGCGCAGTTGCTTGAGCAGTTCCAGGCCGCTGCCGTCGGGCAGCATCACATCCAGTACCACGGCGGCAGGCGCCGATTCGGCCAGGGCGCGACGCGCACTCAAACCGTCGTGGCAAGCACGCACCGCAAAGCCTTCCTGGCTCAACCAACTACCGAGGAGCTCACACAGCTCCTGGTCATCATCAATCAGTAACAGCTCGCTCATGACTCACTCAATTTAGCCATTGTCGACGTCTCCTGTGTCCACCGCTGGCGAAGATACCGCAGAGCAGCGCCGATAGCGCGACTCCCGCCCCGGTGACGAACCATTGCTGCTGATCGGTCAGCAGGCGCGGCACGGTGCTGGCCTGGACTTCCTTGAGTTGCAGCTTGAGGCGCTGATTCTCTTGGCGCAGTCGGCCCAGCAGGGCGCTTTCGCGTTCGCTGTCAGCGGTTTGCAGGTGTTTGTTCAGCTCTTCTCGTTGCCGCTCGCTTTCCTTCAAGCGTTGCTGCAACTGCGTGATCTGGCTGCCGGCACTCAAGGACAGAGGCGTTGAAAAGCCTGCATCCGAGTCTTCCTCGGCATGGGCAAAGCCCCCGATCGATAATGTGACCAACAGCAGACACAGCGGACCTTGGCGCATTGCAACTCCTGATTCCAAACGAGTGTTGGGCAGGTTGTCGGCCGTTGAACGAGAATACTGAGCAATTGAGTGCGCGATGAACCGAAGGTTCACCGCGCGGGCAGGGTCAAGGCAGGACTTGCTTGAACGGCTTTACCAGCACATTGGCGTAGACGCCGGCGGCGATGTACGGATCGGCGTCGGCCCAGGCCGTGGCGGCTTCCAGGGAGGCGAACTCGGCAACGATCAGGCTGCCGGTGAAGCCTGCGGCGCCCGGATCATTGCTGTCCACCGCCGGGTGCGGGCCGGCCAGCACCACGCGACCTTCGGCCTTGAGTTGTTGCAGTCGCTCAAGGTGAGCGGGGCGTGCAGCCAGGCGGCTTTCCAGGGAGTTGGCGACGTCTGTGGCAATGATTGCGTAAAGCATGTCAGTCCTCGGTTTTAGGCGTTGTGGTGTCGGCGTCATGCAGGTGGCGGGACAGGTAGATGCCCTGGCCGACCAGGAACAACAGGGTCATGCCCAGGCTGCCGAAGACTTTGAAGTCGACCCAGATGCTCTGGAAGGTGAAGGCAACGAACAGGTTGGCTGCGCCGCAGAACAGGAAAAAGCCGATCCAGGCGATGTTCAGGCGTGTCCAGACTTGATCGGGCAGGGTCAGCGCGTGGCCCATGATGCGCTTGATCAGCAGCTGTTCGCCCACGAAATGGCTGCCGATAAAGGCCAGTGCGAACAGCCAGTTGACCACCGGAGCCTTCCATTTGAGGAAGGTCTCGCTGTGGAAGGCCAGGGTCAGGCTACCGAACACCAGGCAGGCGACGAGGGTCAGCCACTGGCTTTTTTCCAGCTTGCGCTGGGAGATGTACAGGGCGCCGTACACCACCAGGGAACTGGTGATCAGCATTGCCGTGGCGCTGTAAATGCCGCCTACAGTCAGTTGATGGCCGGCGATGTCGACGACCCGCGGGTCGATTTTGAAGACGATGAAAAACAGCAGGAGCGGGATGAAGTCGATGAATTGTTTCACAGTGGCAGCCAGAAGCAGGATGTGCCGGCATAATAACAAACATATTGAGTCGCGAAAGCGCCAGCTGATTTGAGGTTACACATCCTGTGAATGTTGATTTGCACTGCCATAGCACGGCCTCCGATGGCGCCCTGGCGCCCGCGGCACTGGTTGCGCGTGCGTTCGAAAACGGCGTGCGAGTCCTGGCGTTGACCGACCACGACACTCTGGAAGGCCTCGATGAGGCCCGTAGCGCCGCGCAGGCACTGGGGATGCAACTGGTCAATGGTGTCGAACTGTCCTGCACCTGGGGCGGTGCGACCATCCATGTACTGGGCTACGGTTTCGACGTTAATGCCCCGGCGTTGGTCGAGGCGATCGCCAAACTGCGTGACGGGCGTTGGCTGCGTTCCGAAGAAATCAGCCGCAAGCTCGAACTCAAGGGTATGCCGGGGGCGCTGGAAGGCGCGCGGGCCATTCAGCAGGAACTGGGCGACAGCGGCAATGCGCCGGCCCGTCCGCACTTCGCCGACTATCTGGTGCGCGCCGGCTACGTCAAGGATCGTGCTGAAGCCTTCCGCAAGTGGCTGGGCGCCGGCAAGCTGGGCGACGTCAAGCAACACTGGCCGACCCTGGAGGAAACCGTCGAAACCCTGCGTGCCGCCGGCGCCTGGGTCAGCCTGGCCCACCCGTGGCACTACGATTTTACCCGCAGCAAGCGCCGTCGCCTGATTGCCGACTATATTCAAGCAGGCGGCCACGCGATTGAGGTGGTCAATGGTCATCAGCCGGCCGAGCAGGTCGGCAGCCTGGCCATACTTGCCCGTGAGTTCGGTCTGCTGGTCAGTGCCGGCAGTGATTTCCATGGCCCGGGGGGCTGGTCGGAGATTGGCGAGTACCGTCCTGTCCCGGAGGATCTGCCACCACTGTGGTGTCGATTCAAATCCTTAGTCTGATGGATGTGAAACGTGACGAGCGAAGGCAAGGCAAGGAAAAAACAGGCGAGGAGGCGGAGTTTACATCCTGTAAATGCGCACTCCGAGCCGGTTTTTGATGCAGAATTGCGCGCGGAGCCTGCAGTAGTTTTCACGCCATCAGTATTGCCGTCGTCTGAACAGGTAGAAAATGTGAGTCAATTTTTCCAGATTCATCCGGAAAACCCACAAGTGCGCCTGATCAAGCAGGCCGTCGAAATCATCCGCAATGGCGGTGTGGTGATCTATCCCACCGACTCGTCCTACGCCATTGGCTGCCAGATCGGCGACAAAAATGCCATAGAACGCGTACGTCGCCTGCGACAACTGGACGACAAGCACAACTTTGCGCTGATCTGCAGCGACCTGTCGCAGCTTGGGCTGTTCGCCAAAATCGACACCGGTACGTTCCGGATCCTCAAGGCGCACCTGCCGGGGCCTTACACCTTCATTCTCAATGCCACCCGCGAAGTGCCGCGCCTGTTGCTGCACCCGAAAAAGCGCACCATCGGCCTGCGGGTGCCGAGTCATCCGATTGCCCTGGCGCTGCTCGAGGAGCTGGGCGAGCCGCTGATGAGCGTGACCCTGATCATGCCCGGTGACAGCGACCCGTTGAGCGACCCTTACGAAATGCGTCAGATGCTCGAGCATCAGGTCGACCTGATCATCGACGGCGGTTTTGGCGGTATCAAGGCCTCCACCGTGATTAACCTGGCCGACGGTGAGCCGGAAGTGATCCGCGTCGGTTGCGGCGACCCGAAGCCGTTCATGGTCGAGGCCTGAATGTCGGTGGTAGAAAGCCTCGACAGCCAGGCCGGCGCCCAGCAGGAACTGCCGTTTGCCATGGTCTATGGCCAGGCGGTCATGGAAATGCCGCTGGACCTCTATATTCCGCCGGACGCGCTGGAAGTCTTTCTCGAGGCCTTCGAAGGTCCGCTCGACCTGTTGCTGTACCTGATCCGCAAACAGAACATCAACATCCTCGATATCCCGGTGGCGGAAATCACCCGCCAGTACATGGGCTATGTCGAGTTGATGCAATCGGTACGCCTGGAGCTGGCCGCCGAGTACCTGGTGATGGCCGCGATGCTGGCCGAGATCAAGTCGCGGATGCTGCTGCCGCGTTCGGTGGAAATCGAACAGGAAGAAGACGACCCGCGTGCCGAGCTGATTCGGCGCTTGCAGGAGTACGAACGCTTCAAGGCGGCTGCCGAGGGCATCGATGGGCTGAGCCGGGTCGGGCGCGATGTGGTGGTGCCCAGGCTGGACGCCCCGCAAGCCCGGGCGCGCAAGCTGCTGCCGGACGTGAGTCTGGAAGAGTTGCTGATGTCCATGGCCGAGGTGTTGCGCCGTGGCGATATGTTCGAGAGCCACCAGGTCAGCCGTGAGGCATTGTCGACCCGCGAACGCATGAGCGATGTGCTGGAGCGGCTCAAGGGCGGTGGTTTTGTGCCCTTTGTCGAGCTGTTCACCGCCGAAGAAGGACGCCTGGGTGTGGTCGTGACCTTTATGGCGATCCTCGAGCTGGTCAAGGAATCCTTGGTCGAGCTGGTGCAGAATGAGCCCTTTGCGGCGATCCATGTGCGGGCGCGAGCCGAATAACGAGCAAAATCCATGAACCTGAGTGAACCCCGCGAGCTGGCGCCATTGCTTGAAGCCTTTCTGTTGGCTTCGGGAAAGCCGCAATCGATGGAGCGGCTGTTCGAGCTGTTTGAAGAGGGCGAGCGCCCGGAGCCGCCCGTCTTCAAGAAGGCCCTGGCGATCCTTGCCAAGTCCTGTGACGGCCGGGCCTTTGAACTGAAGGAAGTGGCCTCGGGTTATCGCCTGCAAATTCGCGAAAAGTTCGCGCCCTGGGTCGGACGTCTGTGGGAAGAGCGCCCCCAGCGCTATTCGCGGGCGATGCTGGAAACCATGGCCCTGATCGCCTATCGCCAGCCGATCACCCGTGGCGAGATCGAGGATGTGCGGGGTGTGGCGGTCAACAGCAACATCGTCAAGACCCTGCTGGAGCGCGAGTGGATCAGGGTCGTCGGTTACCGAGAGGTACCGGGCAGGCCGGCGATGTTTGCCACCACCAAGGCCTTTCTCGACCATTTCAACCTGAAGAACCTCGACGACCTGCCACCCCTGGCCGAGCTGCGCGAACTGGAACCCGAGCCGATGCTCGAGTTCGACGATGCCCCCGTTCCACAGAGCCTGCAGGACCTGGCCGACGCCAGCGCCGAACCGGAAGAGCCCAAGGAGGAAACCAGTTTCCATACCTTGCTGCTGGAACTGGACTCGATGGAGGAGGGGATCAAGACCGATTTCGATGACTTGCTGCGTGATGGCGAGGTGAGCGAGGGGGATTGGCCGAGGTCGGACGACACTCCGGTTGAAATGGAAACCGAAGTTGAAGCTGAAGCTGAAGCTGAAGCTGAAGCTGAAGCCGAAGCCGAAGCCGAAGCTGAAGCCGAGCCTCAAGTCGTAACCCCGCAAGCGCCTGAAGAAGACGTCCTCGGCGTCGCCCAGGCCCGTGAGCAATTGCTCGCCGCCGTGGCTGCCCTCGAAAAGCCTGCACCTAAGCCCGAACTGAGCGACGAAGAGGCTGAAGCCCTGGCGCTGGCCGAAGCGATCGAGGCCGAACGCCGCGCACTCGATGATTGACGCAGCCGGTCGGCGGAAAAACCAGTAACCGACCGTTTATCAGCTAGTCTCTGATGCGCAAGTGGCGCCATGCGCGTATGATTCGCACCCCTTTGGCGATCCCTTCGTCAAAGGATCAGTTTTCAACGCTTCAGGCTCAGCCCTGAACAGACCACACCGGGAGGTGCCCAGATGAGTATCAACGATCAGAAAGACGACCAGGAAATCGGCCCAGCAGGCGAAAAGCTGCAGAAAGTCCTCGCCCGTATCGGCGTCGGCTCGCGCCGTGACGTGGAAGCCTGGATCAGCCACGGCCGGATCAAGGTCAACGGCAAAGACGCCACCCTTGGCCTGCGTGTCGACATGCACGACGCCATTACCATCGATGGCAAGGTGATCAAGCGTGAAGAAGCGGCTGAGTCGGTTCGCCGCGTGATCATGTACAACAAGCCCGATGGCGAGATCTGCACCCGTGTCGACCCGGAAGGCCGTCCGACCGTGTTCGACAAGATGCCGCGCCCGAAAGAAGGTCGCTGGATCAACATCGGTCGTCTGGACATCAACACCACCGGTCTGCTGATGTTCACCACCGACGGTGAACTGGCCAACCGCCTGATGCATCCTTCCTACGAAATGGACCGCGAGTACGCGGTACGTGTGCGTGGCGAAGTCGACGACGAAATGATCGAGCGCCTGAAAGCGGGCGTCGTGCTCGAAGACGGCCCGGCCAAGTTCACCGACATCAAGCAAGCGCCAGGCGGTGAAGGCTTCAACCACTGGTATCACTGCGTGGTGATGGAAGGCCGTAACCGCGAAGTGCGTCGCCTGTGGGAATCCCAGGGCCTGGTGGTCAGCCGTCTGAAGCGTGTGCGTTTCGGTCCGGTGTTCCTCAACTCCGACCTGCCGATGGGCCGCTGGCGCGAAATGAGTCAGTACGAAGTCGACATTCTGAGTGCCGAGGTTGGCCTGACGCCGGTCGCGATGCCGCAGATGAACGCCAAGAGCAAAGACAAGCTTGATCGCATGCAGCGCAAGTCGTCGCGTCCAATGGCCAAGACCGAGCGCGTGCGCACTTTGCGTCCAGCCGCTGGCGCACCGGCTTCCGTACCGCGTCCGGCGCGTGAGCCGCAGATCGAAGGCGAGCGTCCAGGTCGCAAGCCAGCGCCACACCAGGATGGCGAGCGCGGTCCACGCACGCCGCGTCCGGCCAACGGTCGCACCGAGCGTGGCGAAGGCCGTGGTGCTCCAGCCGGTCGCGGCACGCCGGTAGCAGATCGTCCGGTCGACACCAAGCGCCCGGCCAAGCCAGCGCCGAAGAAGCGCCCAGGCATCGTGCTGGTCGACCGTGACGCGCCGTCAGGCAAGCGTCGTGGCGCACCGGCCGGTTCCGGTCAGCGCCCAGGCTTTGGCCGTCGCAAGCCGGAGTGAAGCAGTCTTAAGCTTCAAGCCATAAGCTTCAAGCGATAAGCTGCGGATGAAAACGCCAACCCTCGGGTTGGCGTTTTTTTTGTGTTGATTTCGCGGGGAAGCGGAACGCCGCCCGGTGCGCTCACAAAGATCGCGCCTGCAGTAAAGCCGCTCAATCAAGCCTGAACGCTGTCCTCGTGGCGAGCGAGCTTGCTCGCGCTGGGCTGCGCAGCAGCCCCAAGACCGGTCACCGAGGTCTGTCTGCAAGACTGCGATAGTCTTGCCGGGGCCGCTTCGCGCCCCAGCGCGAGCAAGCTCGCTCGCCACGGGGTATATGTTCGGCGTTCATTTGCGTGGTGAGTGCAAGCCATGTGACCTCCAGCCTGGAAATTCGATGTTACGGCCTGTAACGAAAACCTGACGAAAATCCCGGCTTAAGCCTGTGGAATCGTCATCTTTCGGACGCTGTAAGAAAATCCTGCCGCCGGTTGTCTTCCTGGTCGTTTGCCAGGGCTCTAGCCCGCTTGTTTCACGGGCTCATGCAAGGTGTCATGCGCCCCATGCCTGTCGTGCAGGTGGATAACAAGAAGGAGGCGCAATGTACGCCGTGAGTCATCTTCATCTCTCTTCGTGGGGCGATTTTTCCGTCACCCCCGTCACTGACCCGCAAAGGTCTGACCCCATTTTTGCAGTCGCCCGACCCTGTCGTGGCGGACACAGGCAATCCCGGCAACCGACACGCTGATTCCTGCGAGGTCTGGCGGCAGGGGGTTACAGGTGTACAATGCGCCGCGTTTTACCTGTGACCTCCTTGCGTAACCACGCAAACCTCAAGGCTATCCGCCTTGTTCACTCCGCCGCGTCACGAGCGCGACGGGTTCGATTTCGTCACAGATAAGAACAAACAGGTGACGCATGACTGTTGTAAATACGCTGAACTCCTGGTGCCTGCGCTGGGGTTTGATCGGCGCTGCTTAATCCCGATTCGAGCAGCAACGTCTTAACGAACATCATCAAACCTTGCGTGAGACCCTTTTCATGAGTGGACAAAACTCGCATTCAGGCGAGCTTAAACGCGGCCTGAAAAATCGTCATATTCAACTGATCGCCCTCGGTGGCGCGATTGGTACCGGATTGTTCCTGGGCTCTGCCGGCGTATTGAAGTCGGCCGGCCCGTCGATGATCCTCGGCTACGCCATCTGTGGCTTCATCGCTTTCATGATCATGCGCCAACTGGGCGAAATGATCGTTGAAGAGCCGGTGGCCGGTTCGTTCAGTCACTTTGCCCACAAGTACTGGGGCGGCTTCGCAGGCTTCCTGTCGGGCTGGAACTGCTGGATCCTGTACATCCTGGTGGGCATGTCGGAGCTGACGGCCGTTGGCAAGTATGTGCACTACTGGTGGCCGGAAATCCCGACCTGGGCTTCGGCGGCAGCGTTCTTCGTGCTGATCAACGTGATCAACCTGGCCAACGTCAAGGTCTTTGGTGAAGCCGAATTCTGGTTTGCGATCATCAAGGTCGTGGCGATCGTCGGCATGATTGGCCTGGGCAGCTACCTGCTGGTCAGCGGCAACGGCGGCCCGCAAGCCGCGGTGAGCAACCTGTGGGAACACGGTGGTTTCTTCCCTAACGGCGTCAGTGGCCTGGTGATGGCCATGGCGATCATCATGTTTTCCTTTGGCGGCCTGGAAATGCTCGGTTTTACCGCTGCAGAAGCCGACAAGCCGAAAACCGTGATCCCGAAAGCCATCAACCAGGTGATCTACCGGATCCTGATTTTCTACATCGGCGCCCTGGTCATTCTGTTGTCGCTGACCCCGTGGGACAGCCTGCTGAACACCATTAACGCGTCCGGCGATGCCTACAGCGGCAGCCCGTTCGTCCAGGTGTTCTCGATGCTGGGCAGCAACACCGCGGCACACATCCTCAACTTCGTGGTTCTGACCGCGGCGTTGTCGGTGTACAACAGCGGCACCTACTGCAACAGCCGCATGCTGCTGGGCATGGCCGAGCAGGGCGATGCGCCGAAAGCATTGGCGAAGATCGACAAGCGCGGCGTACCGGTGCGTTCGATCCTGGCCTCGGCGGCGGTGACCCTGGTGGCGGTGCTGTTGAACTACCTGATCCCGCAACACGCGCTGGAGCTATTGATGTCGCTGGTGGTCGCGACCCTGGTGATCAACTGGGCGATGATCAGCTACTCGCACTTCAAGTTCCGCCAGTACATGAATCGCACCAAGCAAACACCGCTGTTCAAGGCGCTGTGGTACCCGTATGGCAACTACGTCTGCCTGGCGTTCGTGGTGTTCATTCTCGGCGTCATGCTGATGATCCCGGGCATCCAGGTCTCGGTGTACGCGATTCCGGTATGGCTCGTGTTCATGTGGGTCTGCTACAGCATCAAGAACAAGCGCAGTGCGCAACCGGTGCTGAATGCGGCGCCTGCCGTGAAGTAAGCACCTCTGGCTTCAACAACACACCCGGCCCTGTGCCGGGTTTGTTGTTTTCAGGGTTCACACATTTCCCCGTGGGAGCGAGCAAGCCCGCTCCCGCATATGCGGTATCCTGCGCGCTCTGAACACGGACGCTTTTCCATGCTGGTGATTTCCAACAATGTGCACCTGCCCGATGCCGAGATCGAATTGACGGCGATTCGCGCGCAAGGTGCGGGCGGGCAGAACGTCAACAAGGTCTCCAGTGCCGTGCACCTGCGCTTCGACATTCCGGCATCGTCGTTGCCCGAATTCTACAAGGAGCGGCTGTTGGCGTTGCGCGACAGCCGGATCACCAGTGACGGGGTGATCATCATCAAGGCCCAGCAATACCGGACCCAGGAACAGAATCGTGCCGACGCCCTGGAGCGTTTGACCGAACTGATCCTGGCCGCCACCAAGGTAGAAAAGAAGCGCCGTCCCACCAAGCCGACGCTGGGCTCGAAGAAACGTCGGCTGGAGTCCAAGACCAAGCGCGGCTCGATCAAGGCCGGACGCGGTAAAGTCGACTACTAGGGGCTATTGACGTTTGGTGGCATCCGTCGCGGCCGCCTCCAAGCGTCAACAGACCCTAGCGCAGTTCCCGATGTTTCGGTGCCTGGCGGTACAGGTAGACGCTGAGCATCAGGCCGCAGCAGGCGGCGAGGGACGCAAACAGGAAGATCGAGGCGAAGCCGAAGCCGGCGGCTATTGCCCCGGCCAGCGGTCCGGTGATCCCCAGGGACAGGTCGATGAACAGCGAGTAAGCGCCAACGGCCGCACCACGGCTGGACGCCGGCACCAGGTTCACCGCTTCCACGCCCAATGCCGGGAACACCAGCGAGAACCCGAACCCACTCAACGCCGCGCCCGCCAACGCCCAATGGGCGTCCGGTGCGAGCCAGAGCAGCAACAGGCCGAGGCTTTCGACCGACAGGCAGGCAATGGCCACCCGAAAGCCCCCCAGACGATTGATCAGGTTGCCGAACAGCAGGCGCGCGCCGATGAAGCAGGCGCCGAACAGGCTCAGGCACAGTACGGCGTTGTCCCAGTGTCGGGTGGCGTAATACAGGGTGATGAAGGTGGCAATGGTGCCGAAGCCGATCGAACCCAGCGCCAGGCCGCAGCCATGGGGCAGGACCCGTCCCAGTACATGCATGAACGGCAGGCGCTCGCCGGCAACGATGGGCGCGGCGGTCTTCGGCCAGGCCAGCAGCAGGCCAATGATTGCCAGCAACACAATGCTCACGCCCATGCTCCACAGCCCGAACCGCTGGACCAGCAGCACGCCCAGCGGGGCGCCGACCGCCAACGCGCCATAACTGGCGATGCCGTTCCAGGAAATGACCTTGGCGGTGTTCGGTGCGCCGACCCGGCCAATGCCCCAGCCGATGGAGCCTGAACCTACCAGGCTTTCCGCGCTGCCGAGCACCAGGCGGCCCACCAGCAGGCAGATCAGGCTCAGCGTCGGCAGGTGTTGCGTCCAGGCGGACAGCAGCATGAACACCCCGCTCAGCCCGCACCCGGCCAGGCCATACATCACCGCCAGTTTGCTGCCTTTGTTGTCGATGATCCGTCCGGCGTACGGGCGGCTGAGCAGGGTGGCCAGGTATTGCACACTGATCACCAGGCCAGCGATCACCGCGCCAAAGCCCAGGTCGCTGTGGACATAACCCGGCAGTACGGCCAATGGAATGCCGATGTTCAGATAACCGATGAAGGTAAACAGGACGATTGAAACGACTTGCAGCGTGACCGCCAAGGGGCGCTGGGTATCTGGCATGGGGGGACGTCCACGGGACAGCAGGATAGATAGGCTGCTTATGATACCGGTGGTTGGATGCGCGAAGGGGGAGAAATTGACGCTACGTGTCGGGCGCCAGGTGTTGCAGGGTGATCAGGGTTTGGCGGGGGCCAGCATCTGGGTAGTGACCAGGGCCGCGAGGGCTTTCTCCTGGCTGCCAAAGCGGGCCAGTAGCAGGGCTTGTTTCTCGGGTGTCAGGCGACTCCAGACGTCGATCATTTTTTCCGCCGCGTTGATCAGTGCGCTGGCCTGGTGTTCGTCGAAGGTGTCGGTCATGGAGCGGGTCTCGGGTTTCAGGCGGTGTGGAAAGCGCATGAGAGAGCGCTTTCCACACGGTCTGGGTCTAACGCTTAGTCTTCGCTGTCGGCCTTGCGGCTGCCAGTGGCTTCTTTGCGCTCGGGCTGTTGGGCGCCGGCTTGTTGCGGGGTTGTCTGCTCAGTTTCGTGCAGGCTTGGGAAGGGGAGATTGGGAATCTCGTGCATGGTGATTGCTCCTCGCAAAGTCTGTTTTTAAATCGCTGTGTAGAACCGCGCTTTTAAAAAGCCTCGGCAGGATACAGCAGGGGAGATGACAAACAGACTTTTATCTCGATTTTCTGCGACAGATGGCCGCAGAGGCGAGGCTGTGAACAGCTTTTGTGGCGAGGGTGCTTGCTCCCGCTGGGCTGCGGAGCAGCCCCAAAAGCCAGGCAATGAGTTCGTTCAGTGAGAGCTCGATACTGGTTTTGCGACCGCTGCGTGCTCGAGCGGGAGCAAGCTCCCTCGCCACGGGGAACCTGCCTTGCCGAGGGGTTACTTGCAGACGTCGGCGATGGCCTGCGCCAGCAGATCCAGGCGCGTGGCGTCGATGCCGGCCACGTTGGCCCGGCCGGAGCTGACCATGTACACGCTGTGGTGGTCGCGCAGGTCTTTCACCTGTGCCGGCGACAGGCCGGTGTAGGAGAACATCCCGCGTTGCACACCGATATGGGCAAAGCGTTCGCGCAAACCGTGCGGCTCCAGTGCCTCCACCAGACCCGAACGCAGCTGCGCGATGCGCAGGCGCATGGCTTCCACTTCGTCGGCCCATAGTTGTTTCAGCTCCGGGTCGCCGAGGATGGTTGCCACCACGGCCGCACCGTGATCCGGTGGTGTCGACCACAGGTTACGGGCGATATGCGCCAATTGGCTGCGGACATCCACCAGCTTCTCGGCATCCCGGGTGCAGACGATCAGCGCACCCGTGCGGTCGCGGTACAGGCCGAAGTTCTTCGAGCAGGAACTGGTGATCAACAACTCAGGCAGTTCGGCGGCAAACAGCCGGACAGCCCAGGCATCCTGTTCCAGGCCATCGCCAAAGCCCTGGTAGGCAAAGTCGATCAAGGGCAGCAGTTCGCGGCTGCGAACCACGTCCAGCACCCGGTACCAGTCATCCTGCGACAGGTCGAAACCGGTCGGGTTATGACAGCAGGCGTGCAGCAGTACCACGTCGCCCTTGGGAATCAGGTTCAGGGTGGCCAGCATCGCCTCGACGTCGAGCCGGTTGTCGCTGCCCACGTACGGGTAATGGCTGACCTTGAGGCCGGCGGTGGCGTAGATGGTTTCGTGGATCGGCCAGGTCGGGTTGCTCAACCAGATGCCGCGGCCCGGCAGGCACTGAGCGATGAAATCAGCGCTCAAGCGCAAGGCGCCGGTACCGCCCGGTGTCTGGGTGGCGCCGGCGCGCTGCTCGGCGATCAGCGCGGAGTCGGCGCCCAGCACCAGCTCCTTGATCACCTTGCCGAACGCAGCATCACCGTGGCCACCGATGTAGGTCTTGGTGGTCTGACGATCCACCAGGCGCAGTTCGGCCTGTTTCACCGACTGCGGAATCGGCGTCAGGCCCTGGGCATCCTTGTAGACCCCCACGCCCAGGTCGAACTTGCATGGGTTGCTGTCCTGGGCATAGGCCTCCATCAGGCCGAGGATCGGGTCGCCGGGTACTCGGCCGATGGCGTCGAAATGCATTACTTGCGGCCCTCGGCATCCTTGGCCACTTCGTCAGTGCGCGCGGCCATGATGAAGTCGTTGCGGTGCAGGCCTTTGATCGAGTGGCTCCACCAGGTCACGGTCACTTTGCCCCACTCGGTGAGCAGGCCAGGGTGGTGGCCTTCGGCCTCGGAGATTTCACCCATGGTGTTGGTAAAGGCCAGGGCGAATTTGAAGTTTTTGAACAGGAAGACTTTTTCCAGCTGCATCACGCCGTCGCGAACTTCGATGTTCCAGTCAGGGATCTGCTTGATCAGTACCGGCAGTTCTTCGTCGCTGACTTGTGGGGCATCGGCGCGGCAGGCTTCGCAATGGGCTTGGTTCAGAGCGGTCATGGTGTGTTCCTGAATGTGGTTCTTGTTAGACGTTACTATTTTTTCGGGCTCGCCGCGACTGCGGCGAGCCTCAGGCCGCCTTGGGTTTTGGCGGGAATTTCGGTGCGTGCAGACCCAGCTTCATACCTTGATGGACCATGCCCATGATGTCTTCGTGGGCCAGGTCGAACAGGCGCTTGAGGTTTGGCAGGACAAAGTACAGCGGCTGCAGGATGTCGATACGGTACGGCGTGCGCATGGCTTCCAGCGGATCGAAGGCTTGATGCTCGGGCTCGCCGGACAGGCTGTACACGGTCTCTTTCGGCGAGGAGAGAATGCCGCCGCCGTAGATGCGTTGGCCTTCGGGGGTTTCGACCAGGCCGAACTCGATGGTCATCCAGTACAGGCGCGCCAGGTAGACACGCTCTTCCTTGGTGGCCTGCAGGCCGAGTTTGCCGTAGGTGTGGGTGAACTCCGCAAACCAGGGGTTGGTCAGCAGCGGGCAGTGGCCAAAGATCTCGTGGAAGATGTCCGGCTCTTGCAGGTAATCCAGTTCTTCGCGGGTACGAATAAAGGTCGCGACCGGAAACTGCTTGCTGGCCAGTAATTCGAAAAAGGTCTGGAACGGAATCAGTGCCGGTACCCGGGCCACTTGCCAGCCGGTGGTTTCGCCGAGGACTTTGTTGATTTCGTCGAGTTGCGGGATACGGTCATGGGGCAGGCCGAGCTTCTCGATGCCTTCCATGTATTCCGGGCACGCACGACCTTCGAGCACTTTCAGCTGGCGAGTGATCAGCGTATTCCACACCGCGTGTTCTTCAGCGGTGTAGTGGATAAAACCTTGCGCATCGGGCTCACGGGCCACGTATTGCGTCTGCTTCATACTGCTCTCCTGCAAAGGGATACATTCTTGTTATGACGTGCTGATGGATCTAGTGATAACCCGAAGTACGCGACCTTGCAGCAGGGTGTGAGGGGTAAGCGTAGGAAAAAATCCTGAAATTCGTAAACTTTTCGTTACGGATTGACCTGTGTCACGTAACTGCTGAGATTTCATGGTTTGAAAAGCCGTGCACCTGTCACATAATCTTGACGACAAACTTCGTGCGTCGGCAGAAAAATCCACACCGCACGCCGTATTTTTCCTCGTTCGGGCCTTTATATGCGTATCAAAGTCCATTGCCAGAACCGCATCGGCATTCTGCGTGACATCCTCAACCTGCTGGTGGAGTACGGGATCAACGTCGCTCGCGGCGAGGTCGGCGGTGAGCATGGCAACGCGATCTACCTGCATTGCCCGAACCTGATCAACCTTCAGTTCCAGGCCTTGCGCCCGAAATTCGAGGCGATTGCCGGGGTGTTCGGCGTCAAACGCGTAGGGCTGATGCCCAGCGAGCGTCGGCACATGGAGCTCAATGCCTTGCTCGGCGCCCTGGAGTTTCCGGTGCTGTCGATCGACATGGGCGGTTCGATTGTCGCGGCCAACCGCGCGGCAGCGCAGTTGCTCGGTGTGCGGGTCGACGAAGTGCCGGGCATTCCCTTGTCGCGTTATGCCGAGGACTTCGATCTGCCGGAACTGGTGCGCGCCAACAAGTCGCGGATCAATGGCTTGCGGGTCAAGGTCAAGGGCGACGTGTTCCTGGCCGATATCGCCCCCTTGCAATCGGAGCATGACGACAGCGAAGCCATGGCCGGTGCGGTGTTGACCTTGCATCGGGCGGACCGGGTCGGCGAGCGCATCTACAACGTGCGCAAGCAGGAGCTGCGTGGTTTCGACAGTATTTTCCAAAGCTCCCGGGTCATGGCGGCGGTGGTCCGTGAGGCACGGCGCATGGCGCCCCTGGATGCGCCGCTGTTGATCGAAGGTGAAACCGGTACCGGCAAGGAGCTGTTGGCGCGCGCCTGTCACCTGGCCAGTCCGCGCGGGCAGTCGCCGCTGATGGCGCTCAACTGCGCCGGATTGCCGGAGTCGATGGCCGAGACCGAGCTGTTTGGTTATGGACCGGGCGCGTTCGCAGGGGCGCGGGCCGAAGGCAAGCTCGGGCTGCTGGAGCTGACGGCGGGCGGTACGCTGTTTCTCGACGGCGTCGGCGAAATGAGCCCGCGCTTGCAGGTCAAGTTGCTGCGGTTCTTGCAGGACGGTTGCTTCCGCAGGGTCGGCAGCGATGAAGAGGTGTACCTGGACGTGCGTGTGATCTGCGCCACGCAGGTCGACTTGTCGGAACTGTGCGCCCGGGGCGAGTTCCGTCAGGACCTTTACCATCGCTTGAATGTGCTGTCGCTGCACATCCCGCCGCTGCGCGAATGCCTGGATGGGCTGACACCGCTGGTGGAACACTTCCTCGATCAGGCCAGCCGGCAGATCGGCTGCCCGTTGCCGAAGCTGGCGCCGGCGGCCATGGAGCGGCTCAGCCACTACCACTGGCCCGGCAATGTCCGGCAACTGGAGAACGTGCTGTTTCAGGCGGTGTCCTTGTGCGACGGTGGCACGGTCAAGGCTGAACACATTCGCCTGCCGGATTACGGTGTGCGCCAGCCGCTGGGGGATTTTTCGCTGGAGGGCGGGCTGGATGAGATCGTCGGGCGTTTTGAAAAAGCCGTGCTGGAGCGACTGTATTCCGAGCATTCGAGCAGCCGGTTGCTGGGTAAGCGCCTGGGTGTTTCCCACACCACGATTGCCAACAAGTTGCGCGAGTATGAAATAGGCAAGCTCGAGCGTTGATGTCTATGCCGTGCTCAAGGGGCTACGCTCACAAAGCCGGGCCAGGGTTACTCACTGCCAATCTTGATCGGGTGGTTGTTGAGCCTGATTGATCTGCCACTGATCCAAATCATGGAAATTGCCCCGCAGGCCATCTAGGCTCAGTGCACTATTTGGCAGGAGCGTTAACCATGCCATCGGCAGATGACCCCGCTCAACGAGTACGCAAAGAAACTCGACTGTTCCTGTTCTTGATTGTTTTTCTTTTTCCGCTGTTATCGGTCGCCATCGTCGGTGGCTACGGGTTTTTCGTCTGGTTCCTGCAGATGTTGCTCGGTCCCCCAGGGCCACCTCACTGATTGCTTGTCCTGTTCAGTACTAAGGCAAGGAGTGTGCTGGCCATGAAAGAAACCCTCCATATCGCCAGTCTGGTGGTGCTCGCCCGTCCTGCTTTGTTTGACGCGGTGAAGGCTAACCTGCGCTTGCTCAAAGGCGTTGAGCTGCACCAGGAAAGTCCTGACGGAAAACTGGTGGTCGTGCTGGAAATGCACGGCGAACACCAGATGTTTCAGCGGATCGAGCAGATCGGTCGCCTGCCGGGTGTGCTCAATGCCTCCCTCGTCTATCACGAGATACTCGATGTAACGGGAGAAAACGCATGCCTATGACTCGGCGCGAATTCGTCAAGGCCCAGGCTGCCGGGATTGCTGCGGCCGCTGCCGGGCTTCCGGTGTTCACTTCGGCCAGCAACCTGATTACTGAACAGGACATGGTCGCCTTGAACTGGAGCAAGGCCCCTTGCCGCTTTTGCGGCACCGGTTGCAGTGTGATGGTCGCGACCAAGGACAACCGGGTGGTGGCGACCCACGGTGATGTGAAAGCCGAGGTCAACCGTGGCCTGAACTGCGTCAAAGGCTACTTTCTGTCCAAGATCATGTACGGGGTGGATCGTCTGACCCAGCCCCTGCTGCGCATGACGGACGGGCACTATGACAAGCAAGGCGAGTTCCAGCCGGTTTCCTGGGAGCAAGCCTTCGATGTGATGGAGTTGAAGTTCAAGGAGGCGCTGAAAAACAAGGGCGCCGAGTCGATCGCGATGTTCGGCTCCGGGCAGTGGACCGTCTGGGAAGGTTATGCCGCCAACAAACTCATGAAGGCGGGATTTCGCACCAATAACATCGATCCCAATGCGCGTCATTGCATGGCCTCTGCGGTCATGGGGTTCATGCGTACGTTCGGCATCGACGAGCCCATGGGCTGTTATGACGATATCGAAGTCACCGATGCGTTCGTCCTGTGGGGATCGAACATGGCGGAGATGCACCCGATTCTCTGGAGTCGGGTGACGGATCGCCGGATGAGCCAGCCCGACGTAAAGGTCGCGGTATTGTCCACCTTCGAGCATCGCAGCTTTGAGCTGGCCGACATCCCGATGGTGTTCAAGCCACAGACCGACCTGCTGATCCTCAATTACATCGCCAACTACATCATCGAAAGTGGCTCGGTGAACAAGGAGTTTGTCAGCAAGCACACCAAGTTCGCCAAGGGGGTCGATGACATCGGCTACGGCCTGCGCAGCGATGATCCACTGGAGATGAAGGCCAAGAATGCGGCCAAGGCGAACACCTGGAGCGATATCGACTTCGAGCAGTTCGCCGCCTTTGTAAAACCCTACACCCTGGAGCGCACCGCCAGGGAAACCGGGGTGCCGGCCGAACGCCTCGAGGCCCTGGCGCAACTGTACGCGGACCCGAAGCGCAAAGTGGTTTCATTCTGGACCATGGGCTTCAACCAGCACACGCGCGGGGTGTGGGCCAATAACCTGATCTACAACATCCATCTGCTGACCGGCAAGATCAGCGAGCCGGGCAACAGTCCTTTCTCCCTGACCGGCCAGCCATCGGCCTGTGGCACGGCGCGGGAAGTGGGGACGTTTTCCCATCGCCTGCCCGCGGACCTGGTGGTCACCAACCCGGCGCACCGTGCGAAGGCGGAAAAAATCTGGAAGGTGCCGCCGGGTACCGTCAATGAAAAGATCGGGTTCCACGCGGTGCAGCAGAGCCGCATGCTCAAGGACAGTGTGATCAATGTCTACTGGACCATGGCCAGCAACAACATGCAGGCCGGTCCCAATATCATGCAGGAAGTACTGCCCGGCTGGCGCAACCCCCAGAACTTCGTGATTGTGTCCGACGTGTACCCGACGGTTTCCGCGCAGGCGGCCGATCTGATTCTGCCGACAGCGATGTGGGTCGAAAAAGAGGGCGCTTATGGCAATGCGGAGCGACGCACTCAGTTCTGGCATCAGTTGGTGACTGCGCCCGGTGACGCCAAGTCTGATCTCTGGCAACTGGTCGAGTTTTCCAAACGATTCACGACCGACGAAGTCTGGCCCGCGGAACTGCTGGCAACCTCACCGCAATACAAGGGCAAGACCCTGTTTGAGGTGTTGTTCAAGAACGGTCAGGTCGACCAGTTTCCGAATGAGCAGCTGGACGCCGCCTATCAAAACTCTGAGGCCAAGGACTTTGGTTTCTACCTGCAAAAAGGCCTGTTCGAAGAATATGCCCAGTTCGGCCGGGGCCACGGCCATGACCTTGCACCCTTTGATCTCTATCACACCGAGCGGGGTTTGCGCTGGCCGGTTGTCGACGGTAAGGAAACCCTCTGGCGTTTTCGTGAAGGCTATGACCCTTACGTGGAAAAGGGCAGCGGTGTGCAGTTCTATGGCTACCCCGACAAGAAAGCGATCATCTTTGCGCTGCCCTACGAGCCACCGGCGGAAGCCCCGGATGCGGACTTCCCGTTCTGGCTGAGCACCGGGCGGGTCCTGGAACACTGGCATACCGGGTCCATGACCCAGCGGGTGGAAGAGCTCTACAAGGCGGTGCCTGACGCGTTGGTGTACATGCACCCGGACGATGCCAAGGCCTTGAATGCCCGCCGCGGCAGTGAAGTCAAAGTGATCAGTCGCCGCGGTGAAATGCGCGGGCGCATCGAAACCCGAGGCCGTAACAAGCCGCCGCCGGGCTTGGTGTTCGTGCCGTTCTTCGATGCCAACAGGTTGATCAACAAGGTCACGCTCGATGCGACGGACCCGATCTCCAAACAGACGGATTACAAGAAATGCGCCGTCAGGATCGAGCTGATCAAGACAGCGTAAGGAGAGCTTTGATGAATGGTCGTTCGCTGTCCTTGCTTGCCGCGCTGCTGGTCTGGTTGCCGGTGGCATTCGCCGCGCAGCCGGGTTATCCGCTGGATGCACCCGCGCCGGATGGTCGGCGGGCGGGTGGCACCCTGACCCAGGAGTTGCCGGCGCCGCCGATTGCCGAAGACGAAAACAAGGACCTCAAGCGTGAGCGCAATTATCCCGAGCAACCGCCGACCATTCCCCACAGCATTCGCGGTTATTACATCGATAAAAACAGCAACAAGTGCCTGTCTTGTCATAGCCGGGCCAACAGTGCGCGCACCCAGGCACCGATGATCAGCATCACCCATTACATGGACCGGGATGGTCAGGCGCTGGCGGCGGTTTCACCCCGTCGATATTTCTGCAACCAGTGTCACGTGCCGCAGAAAGACGTGAAACCGCTGGTGAACAACAGCTTCAAGAATATTGACCAGGTGCTGCAAGACGAAATCAACAGCACGCAGAAGCCTTGAGGAGCGCTCATGAAGTCATTGTTTGTCCTGCTCAAAGACTATTGGGCCATTCTGCGTCGACCCAGCGTCCATTACAGCCTGGGCTTTCTGACACTCGGGGGGTTCATTG
Organism: Pseudomonas sp. FW300-N1A1; assembly: GCF_058789115.1. NCBI lineage: Bacteria > Pseudomonadati > Pseudomonadota > Gammaproteobacteria > Pseudomonadales > Pseudomonadaceae > Pseudomonas > Pseudomonas sp. FW300-N1A1. Next base: position 426,853 of record NZ_JBYTBK010000001.1, read on the forward strand.
CCGGGGTGATCTTCTGGGGCGGTTTCAACACGGCGCTGGAAGCGACCAATACCGAGAAATTCTGCATCTCGTGCCATGAGATGCGCGACAACGTCTATGTCGAACTGCAGGAAACCATTCACTACACCAATCGCTCGGGCGTGCGTGCGACCTGTCCGGACTGCCATGTGCCACACGAATGGACCCACAAGATTGCGCGCAAGATGCAGGCGTCGAAAGAGGTCTGGGGCAAGGTCTTCGGAACCATCAGTACCCGTGAAAAATTCCTCGGTATGCGCCGTGAACTGGCGGAGCACGAGTGGGCCAGGCTCAAGGCCAACGACTCCAGGGAATGCCGCAATTGCCACAACTTCGAGTTCATGGATTTCACCCGCCAGGGCAAGCGCGCGGTCAGCATGCATTCCACTTCACTGGCGACGGGGCAGGCGACCTGCATCGACTGCCACAAGGGCATCGCCCACAAGCTACCGGACATGAGCGGGGTCAAAGGTTGGTACTGATCAGCAACAGCGCTTGAACGCATTGCCGCGAAGCGGCATAAGTGCGCCGGTTTTTCGTCTTTGACTCATTCCATCATTCCCCTCTGATTGTCCTCATGTCCTGTGTTTAAAGGACTTCGAACCTCTGCGCGCAAGTTGGTCTGCAAATTGCTACAGCCTGCGCAGTACAGCAGTGGGCGGCAAACGTCCGGCATGCAGAGGAACGATTGTGGACAAGTACCTTTATGTGGCAATGACCGGCGCCAGCCAGAACGCACTGGCGCAGAAGGCCCATGCCAACAACCTGGCGAACATCTCCACCAACGGCTTTCAGAAAGACCTGGAGCAGGCGCGGTCGATGCCGGTGTTTGGCGACAGCTTTCCGGCGCGCGCCTTCGCCATGAGCGAACGTCCTGCCACTGACTTCAGCCCCGGCTCGCTGGTGGAAACCGGTCGTGACCTCGACGTGGCGATCAGCGGCAACGGCTGGATTGCGGTGCAGAACCCCGATGGCGGTGAAAGCTACGTGCGCACCGGCAGCCTGAATGTCGATGCCCTGGGCGTGTTGCGCGCCGGCAACGGCATGCCGGTCATGGGCAATGGCGGGCCGATCGCCGTGCCGCCCGAGCAGAAAATCGAAGTCGGCCAGGACGGCACCATCAGCATCCGTGCCCTGGGCGAAGGCCCGAGCGTGATGGCTGAAGTCGACCGCATCAAGCTGGTCAACCCGGACCTGAAGAACATGACCAAGGGACTGGATGGTTCGATCCACACCAAGGACGGCCAGCCGGCGCCCGCCGATGCCAACGTGCAACTGGTGTCGGGGTTCCTCGAGTCGAGCAACGTCAACGCGGTGGAAGAGATGACATCGGTGCTGGCATTGGCCAAGCAGTTCGAGCTGCACATCAAGATGATGAACACCGCCAAAGAAGACGACCAGGCCATGGCTCGGGTCTTGCAGATCAGCTAATTATCAGAACGTCGCGCCGTAAAACAGGCGCACGAGGAGAATCGAATGCTTCCGGCTCTATGGGTTGCCAAGACAGGCCTGTCCGCCCAGGACACCAACCTGACGACTATTTCCAACAACCTGGCAAACGTCTCGACCACGGGTTTCAAGCGTGACCGTGCCGAGTTCCAGGACTTGCTGTACCAGATCAAGCGTCAGCCTGGCGCCCAGTCGACCCAGGACAGTGAACTGCCGTCGGGCCTGCAACTGGGTACCGGTGTGCGCATCGTCGGCACCCAGAAGAACTTCAGCGCCGGTAGCCTGCAGACCACCGAGCAGCCGCTGGACATGGCCATCGACGGCCGTGGTTTCTTCCAGATCCTGCAACCGGATGGCACCACGTCCTACACCCGCGACGGTACCTTCCACCTGGACTCCAATGGCCAGATCGTGACCTCCGCCGGGTTCGCCCTGGAACCGGCCATCGTTATCCCCAACGAAGCCCAGACCTTCACCGTGGGCCGTGACGGCACCGTTTCGATCACCATCGCCGGCAACCCGGCGGCCCAGGTGATCGGCAACCTGCAAACCGCCGACTTCATCAACCCGGCCGGCTTGCAGGCAACGGGCAACAACCTGTTCCTGGAAACCGCCGCCAGCGGTGCGCCGCAGGTCGGCACCCCGGGCCTGAACGGTTTCGGTTCCACGCTGCAGAACACCCTGGAAACCTCCAACGTCAGCACGGTCGAGGAGATGGTCAACATGATCACCACCCAGCGCGCCTACGAGATGAACTCCAAGGTGATCTCCACCGCCGACCAGATGCTCTCGTTCGTAACGCAGAATCTGTAATCCAGTCTATGGGGCGGCGTGAGGCCGCCTGCAACACCGTGAGGTTAGGGTCATGAATCGCTTTGTATCTGTTCTCGCACTGAGTGGGATCGCCGTGCTGGCGGGCTGCGTCGGGCCGACGCCGAAACCCAATGACCCTTACTACGCCCCCGTGTTGCCACGCACGCCACTGCCGGCGGCGGCCAACAACGGCTCGATCTATCAGGCCGGGTTCGAGCAGAACCTGTACAGCGACCGCAAGGCGTTTCGGGTCGGTGACATCATCACCATCACCCTGAACGAAAAAACCCAGGCCAGCAAAAACGCCAACTCCCAGGTGGGCAAGACCAGCAAGGCCGACATCGGCCTGACCTCGTTGTTCGGCAGCGTGCCCAACACCAATAACCCGTTTGGCAGTGGCGACCTGAGCCTGGAGGCCGGCTACAGCGGTGAGCGCGCGACCAAGGGCGACAGCAAGGCGGGGCAGGGCAACAGCCTGACCGGTTCGATCACCGTGACGGTGGCGGACGTCCTGCCCAACGGCATCATCTCTGTGCGCGGCGAAAAGTGGATGACCCTCAACACGGGCGACGAGCTGGTGCGTATTGCCGGCCTGGTGCGGGCGGACGATATCGCCACCGACAACACCGTGCCCTCGACCCGTATTGCCGATGCGCGCATCACTTATTCGGGTACCGGCTCGTTTGCCGATGCGAGTCAGCCAGGCTGGTTCGACCGTTTCTTCTTAAGCCCGCTGTTCCCTTTCTAGGTGATGACTATTTCCATGCTGAACTTCAAGCACCTGATGGCGGCCGCGTTGTTGCTGTCCACTTCCCTCGGCGTCCAGGCCGAGCGGTTGAAGGACATCGCCAGTATTTCGGGCGTGCGTTCCAACCAGTTGATCGGCTATGGCCTGGTGGTCGGGCTCAACGGCACGGGCGACCAGACCACGCAGACCCCGTTCACCCTGCAGACCTTCAACAACATGCTGTCGCAGTTCGGCATCAAGGTGCCGCCGGGCTCGGGGAACGTGCAGTTGAAGAACGTCGCGGCGGTGTCGATCAGTGCCGACCTGCCACCCTTCGCCAAGCCGGGTCAGCAGGTCGACATCACAGTCTCGTCGATCGGCAACTCCAAGAGCCTGCGTGGCGGCACCTTGTTGCTGACGCCGCTCAAGGGGATCGACGGCAACGTCTATGCGGTCGCCCAGGGTAACCTGGTGGTGGGCGGTTTTGATGCCGAGGGGCGTGATGGCTCGAAGATCACCGTCAACGTTCCGTCGGCCGGTCGTATTCCTGGCGGTGCCTCGGTGGAGCGGGCAGTGCCCAGTGGTTTCAACCAGGGCAACAGCCTGACCCTGAACCTCAACCGTTCGGACTTCACCACCGCCAAGCGCATCGTCGACAAGATCAACGACATGTTGGGCCCTGGCGTCGCCCAGGCCATCGATGGCGGTTCGATTCGCGTCACCGCGCCGCTCGATCCGAGCCAGCGCGTCGACTACCTGTCGATCCTGGAAAACCTTGAAGTCGATCCGGGGCAGGCGGTGGCCAAGGTCATCATCAATTCGCGGACCGGTACCATCGTGATCGGCCAGAACGTCAAGGTTTCGCCGGCCGCCGTGACCCACGGCAGCCTGACCGTGACCATCACCGAAGACCCGATCGTCAGCCAGCCAGGCGCGTTCTCCAATGGCCAGACAGCGGTGGTCCCGCGCTCGAACGTCAACGCACAGCAGGAAGCCAAGCCGATGTTCAAGTTCGGCCCGGGCACCACCCTCGACGAGATCGTGCGTGCGGTGAACCAGGTGGGGGCAGCACCGGGTGACTTGATGGCGATCCTCGAAGCCTTGAAGCAGGCCGGCGCCTTGCAAGCCGACCTGATCGTGATTTGAGGTAGTGGGTATGGATATTCACAAGAGCGGCCTGGTCAGCAGCAGCGATTCGGGTTCCTACTCGGACCTCAACCGGCTTAACCAGCTCAAGGTCGGCGACAAGAACAGCGACGGCAACATGCGCAAGGTGGCGCAGGAGTTCGAGTCGTTGTTCCTCAATGAAATGCTCAAGTCCATGCGCTCGGCCACCGACGCCCTGGGCCAGGACAATCCGCTGAACACGGCGGCGGCCAAGCAGTACCAGGAAATGTACGACCAGCAGTTGGCGGTTTCCATGTCCCGCGAGGGCGGTGGTATTGGCCTGGCCGATGTGCTGATGCGGCAGATGTCGAAAAACAAACCGCTGACGCCCGGCGAGGCGGCCGCGCTGTCGGCAGCCAAGCAGGAAGCCGCGAAAGCGGCGGTGCAGACGCCAATTGCCGCCGGCACCACGGCGACCAACGGGCCACTGTCCCGGCTCAACGGCCAGCGTCCGTTGTGGGCTTCGCGCTCGGTCAGCCCGCCGCAAGGTGTGGGCGAGGGTGCCCACGGGAATGACATGGCGCTGCTCAACCAGCGTCGCCTGGCCTTGCCACCCAAACTGGCCGATCGCCTGTTGGCGGGGCTGGTGCCATCGGCCACGGGGACGGCCGCTACCACTGCCCATACCACGCTGCCTAATCGCGCTACCACCACCGGCAATGCGCTGGTCAAAGGGGATTGGCAGCCAGCACAAAGCTATTCCGCGGAGCGCGGTCGCTTGCAGGTCTATGGCCGCGCCATGGCGCAGCCGCCGCTGGCACCGGCGAAAAAATCCTTCAGTTCACCTGACGAATTCGTGGCCACCATGTTGCCGATGGCGCGCCAGGCCGCTGACCGCATCGGCGTCGATCCACTGTACCTGGTGGCTCAGGCGGCGCTGGAAACCGGCTATGGCAAATCGGTCATGCGCCAGCAGGACGGCACCAGCAGCCACAACCTGTTCGGCATCAAGACCGGCAGCACCTGGCAGGGTGCGCAGGCCCGTGCAATCACCAGTGAGTTCAGGAATGGCGAGATGGTCAAGGAGACCGCCGAGTTCCGTTCCTATACCTCCTACCAGGACAGTTTCCATGACCTGGTGAGCTTGTTGCAGGGCAACAATCGCTATCAAGAAGTGCTGAAGTCGGCCGATAAACCGGAACAGTTTGTACGCGAGTTGCAAAAGGCCGGGTATGCCACCGACCCGAATTACGCCAGCAAGATTTCGCAGATTGCCAAGCAAATGAAGAGTTACGAGCACTACGCTGCGGCCGGCTCCTCCACGAATTTATAAGGTTTGAAACATGAGCTTGATCAGTATCGGGATGTCGGGTCTGAATGCGAGCCAGGCGGCGCTGGCCACGGTCGGCAATAACATTGCCAACGCCAATGCCGCGGGATATTCGCGGCAACAGATCGTCCAGGGTAGCGCAGGCTCGCAACAGGTCGGTGGTGTGTTTATCGGTACGGGCACCACCCTGGCCGACGTGCGTCGGGCATATAACTCCTACGTTGATGCTCAGTTGCAGACCACCACTTCGCTCAATGGTGACGCCCAGGCCTATCTCGATCAGGTGGGAGCGGTCGACAAGTTGTTGTCGGATAAAAGCACCGGCGTTTCTGCCGCGCTCGGTAGCTTTTTCGCGTCGTTGCAAACCGCTGCCAGCGCTCCCGGTGACATGTCGGCGCGCCAATTGTTGCTGACTAATGCGCAGACCTTGAGCAACCGTTTCAACGCGATCTCGACCCAGCTCACTCAACAGAATGCAGGTATCAATAGCCAGTTGAGCACGTTGACCTCGATGGTCAACCAGCACACGGCCACCATTGCCTCGCTCAACAAGCAGATTTCTCAGGCAAGCACTGCCGGTAGTACACCGAACAACCTGCTGGATGCACGTAACGAAGCGGTCCGCTCGTTGAATGAGCTGGTTGGGGTCAAGGTTCAAGAGCACGACGGTGTTTACGATATATCGTTGGGCACCGGCCAGTCGCTGGTGTTGGGCAATACCTCCAACACCTTGTCGGCGGTACCGGGCAAGACCGATAAAAGCCAATTCAGCCTGCAGATCGACTACCCGCAGTCCAGCATCGATGTGACCTCGGTAATCACTGGCGGCAAAATTGGCGGTTTGGTCCGTTATCGCAACGACGTGCTGGCCCCGGCGATCAATGATCTGGGGCGCACCGCGCTGGTGGTTGCCGATGCGATCAACAAGCAAATGGGTCAGGGCCTGGATGCCAACGGCGAGTTCGGTTCTTCGTTGTTCAACAATATCAACAGCCCTCAGGCCATCAGCCAGCGCAGCCTGGCCACCACCGGCAATAGCGCAGGTTCCGGCAATCTGGACGTCACTATCGGCGACAGCAGCGCGCTGACCCCGTATGACTATCAAGTGACGTTTACCAGCAACAAGGACTACACCGTAAAACGTTCCGACGGCACCACCCTGGGGCCGTTTGACGTCACCAAAAATCCGCCTGACGTGATTGATGGCTTCACCCTTAAGCTCAATGGTGGCGGTTTGAGTGCCGGCGACAGCTTCAAGGTCAGCCCGACCCGCAATGGTGCCAGCGACATTGGGGTGCAGTTGAGTGATCCCAACAAGTTGGCGTTCGCCGGGCCTTTGGTGGCTGATAAAGGTAGTTCAAACACGGGCACGGGCGCATTGAGCGGCCCGAACCTGTCATCAATGCTGGATATCTATGGCGGAGCCGATCTTGGCCAGTTGCAAAGCCAGATCGAAGGCGCGATGCCTGTGCGGATCGCTTTCGATGAAGCCAAGGACGGAACGCAGACCTACCGCGTGCTGAACGAGGCGGGCGCCGAAATCGGCAAGGGCAGTATTGTTCCGGGCCAGGACAACAAGGTCACGATCAATGTGCCAGTGCTGGATGCCGCGGGCAATCCGGTCAATAACCCCGATGGCACGGCCAAAACCATTGGGTTCGACACGACGATCAGCGGCTCGCCGGGCAAGGGCGACAGTTTCGATATCAAGTTCAACAAAGACGGCAAGGCGGACAACCGTAATGCCAACGAACTGCTGGCCCTGCAGACCAAGGCGACCGTGGGGGTCAGTGGCGGTAGTGCCGGCGTCAGCATGGGTGAATCCTACAGTCAGTTAGTGTCCGCTGTCGGTGGCAAGGCCAGTCAGGCCAGTGTCGATGGCACGGCCAACAGCGCCGCGCTGGCCTATGCAAAGGCCAGTCGCGGTTCGGTTTCCCAGGTCAACCTGGATGAAGAGGCCAGTGATCTGCTCAAGTTTCAGCAGTACTACACCGCGTCGTCGCAGATCATCAAGGTCGCGCAAGACACATTCTCGACACTGATCAACAGTCTTTAAGGAAGTCATTGACGATGCGTATCTCTACGGCCCAGTTCTTTGAGACCAGTACGTCCAAGTACCAGAACAACTTCTCTTCGGTGGTCAAGACCCAGGGGCAGATCGACTCCGGTGTGCGCATTCAGACGGCGGCGGATGATCCGGTCGGAGCGGCCCGTTTGCTGCAGTTACAGCAGCAAAAAGACATGTTGCTTCAGTATGCCGGCAACATGAACAGCATCAAGTCTTCGCTGACCAATCAGGAAAGCGTGCTCGACAGCATCAACACCGCCTTGCAAAAGGTCAGCGAGTTGGCGTTGCAGTCGGGGGGAGGCGTTATCAGCGACGCTGATCGCAAGTCTATCGCCGACGAGCTGGGCAATATCGAAGAGCAAGTGTTCAGCCTGCTGAACAGCAAGGATGAGTCGGGTAATTACATGTTTTCCGGCTCCAGGACTGACATTCCTCCCTACGTTCGCAACAACGACGGCACCTACACCTATCAAGGTGACGATACGCAGCTCAATCTGAAGGTCTCGGACACCCTTAGCCTGGCGGCAAGTGACACGGCCAAGAGCATCATGGAGGGCGCGCTGAATACCGGTCGGACCCAGGCCACGCTGCAACCGCCATCGGTCAATGACGGCAAGGTCGCGGTCTCGGACGGTCTGATCACCTCCAATCAGGTGTACAACAAAAGCTTCACTCAGGGGCAGCCGTACACGCTGGAGTTCACCAGCAGCACCCAGTACATCCTGAAGGATGCCTCTGGCAACGATGTGACTTCTGAAGTGCCGGGCAATGGCGTATTCGACTCGACAAAGGAGGGCGCGCACAGCGTCAGCCTGCGAGGGGTGAAGTTCGACATCAACCTGAACCTCCAGGACGTCGCCCCGGTGGACCGGGATGCGGCGGTCAACGGGCACGTCTTCACCCTTGAAGCCAAGCCGGACAGCTTCAATGCCTCACGCACCCCAGGCAACTCTTCGACCGCGCAGATGACTGGCGCTAGCGTGACCGATGCCAAGGTGTACGGCGACAGCTTTCCGAGTAATGGCGCGGTGATCAAGTTCACCAGCGACACCGAGTATGAACTCTATGCCCAGCCGCTGACCGCCAATAGCAAGGCCATCGGCCAGGGTAGCCTGAATGCCGCCGGCGATTCCCTGACCGCAGCCGGGGTGAAATTCGACTTCAATGGCACGGTCAAGTCGGGTGATCAGTTTGTCATCGGCGCCAACAATCATCAGACCCAAAGTGCGCTGGATACCATCAGCCAGTTGCGTCAGGCGCTGGCAACGCCAAGCGATGGCGACCTGGTTGCCCAGCAAAAGCAGAAGAATGCGATCAACTCGGCCATTGGCAACCTGCAGAACGCCAGTGCGGGCATCGATAACGCCAGGGGGTCGATCGGTGCGCGCTTGAAGGCAATCGATATCCAGGCGAACGAAAATATCAGCATGGGCCTGGCCAACGACTCGACCACCGCCGCCATCGCAAACACGGATATGGCCGGCGCCTCCATTGAGCTGGCATTCCAGAAAGCCATGCTCGAAGCCTCGCAGCTGGCCTTCGTGAAAATCTCTCAACTGAGCCTGTTCAACAAGCTCTGATCCCCGCCTGAATGCCGGCCCGTCACTGAGCTCAGTGACGGGCCGGTCATGCTTGATCCTCTGTTTTTCCTGCCATCAGCCCGTTCATATTGCATGCGTTTGCGTGGGTATCCGCTTGCCCGGCCGATTTTGTGTTGTTGGCTGTTTTGTCCAAAGCGCACAAAATAGAGTGACCTATGAGTCATAAAGGGCATCTTCACTGTATCGTGTGAAAAGAGTGGGACGGGTGCCCGGTGTTCGCTGGGTTGATTTTCATGGTTTTGGCACCCGTGTCTGGCGCGTTTTTGTGCGCTAAACCCCTTTGTTATCAGTGCCTCTCGATCCTGCGAGCGGTGATCTCCAGTTATTCTGTTTTGGGAAGCCACAATGATTGGCATAAAAAGCATCGCCAGTTACGTGCCAGTGAGCGGGCTTGATAACTACGCTCAGGGCGCGAAATTCGCCAAGGATGAAGAGTTCATTTTGGGCAAGATTGGCTCGGCATTCCTGCCGCGCATGGATGCCGGCCAGGAAACCTCCGATCTGTGCGTCGAGGCTGCCAATGCGTTGTTCGCAAACAACCCGCAGCTCGACCGTCAAGCCATCGATGTGTTGATCGTTGTCACGCAGAACGGCGACGAAGAGGGCTTGCCTCATACGTCCGCGATCGTCCAGGACAAACTGGGCCTGTCGACCCGTGTTGCGGCGTTTGATATCTCGCTGGGCTGCTCCGGTTACGTGTACGGCCTCTATGCAATCAAGGGCTTCATGGAAGCGACAGGGTTGAAAAACGGCCTGCTGGTGACCGCTGATCCGTATTCGAAGATCGTCGACCCGGAAGATCGCAACACCACCATGTTGTTCGGCGACGCCGCCACGGCAACCTGGATGGGCGAAGACGCCACCTGGCAGCTGGGCAAGGCCAAGTTCGGCACTGACGGTTCCGGCGCGCCGCACCTGAAGGTCAGCGACGGCGTGTTCTTCATGAACGGCCGGCAGGTGTTCAACTTCGCCTTGCTCAAGGTGCCGGCGCACTTGCGCGAACTGCTGGATGACTCTGGCCTCAATTCCGAAGACATCGATGCCTTCTGCATTCACCAGGGCAGCGCCGCCATTGTCGATGCCGTGGCGCGGCGTTTCGAAGGCGAGCCGGAAAAGTTCATCAAGGACATGGTCGAGACCGGTAACACGGTGTCTTCGAGCATTCCGTTGCTTCTGGAAAAGCACATGCTCGATTCCAGCTGGAAGCGTGTGGCGATCAGTGGTTTTGGTGTGGGCCTGTCCTGGGGGTCGGCCATCATCCACCGCCCTTGATGCGCTAGCGTCGACACAAAAAAACGCCCATGGCCGACAGGTCCTGGGCGTTTTTTGTTGCCCTCGATCTGGCCGGCGCGAGGCATGCCCGCGAGGGTGATCCCAGGGTCGAAGTTGCCGGCCGGCCTGGCTCCGGCAGGCCGGCTACACGCAGGCTAAAGCCTTGAAGGGCAAGGAGGTGGCACGGTGCTAGTAAAAAATTTGAAAAAAGCCCTCAAGCAACCTGCTTCCACGACGATAACTATTACGAAGGTTCTCTAGGCCACACCCGGCGGTTGCCAGGGCCGGAAGCCGCAGTATCCAACCAACGAGGAATTCGTCATGGCTTTGTCAGTAAATACCAACATTACTTCCCTGGGTGTCCAGAAGAACCTGAACAAGGCTTCCGATGCGCTGAGCACCTCGATGAACCGCCTGTCTTCCGGCCTGAAAATCAACAGCGCCAAAGACGACGCAGCTGGCATGCAGATCGCCAACCGTCTGGGTAACCAGGTCAAAGGCTTGAACGTTGCCATCGCCAACGCCAACAACGGTGTTTCGATCGCGCAGACCGCTGAAGGCGCGATGCAAGAATCCACCAACCTGCTGCAACGTCTGCGTGAGCTGGCCCTGCAGTCTGCGAACGGTGATAAAAGCGACGCTGACCGTGTTTCCCTGCAGCAAGAGTTCACCGCTAAAGTCGGCGAGCTGACCCGTATTTCCAACACCACCACGTTTGGTGGTCGTAACCTGCTGGACGGTTCGTTCAACAACGTTGGCTTCCAGATCGGCGCCAACGCTAACGAAACCATCTCGTTCGGCATGACCGACATCAGCGCCACTGGCCTGAAGGGTGACTTCAGCGAAGCTAGCGTTAACAGCACTGCGCTGACTGGCCTGGCGGCTACTGCTACCGGTTCGGTATTGGGTGACAAGGCTTCTAAAACAGGTACTGCAGCGACAGCTGTTGTTGCTGGCGACGCGTTCACTATCAACGGCGTAACGATCAATATGACCGTTGCTGGCGGTGCTGGCGCAGGTGGTACTGCTGCGGTAGCAGACATCAATGCTAAAACAGCTCAGACCGGTGTTACCGCTAGCACAGATGCTGCTGGTGTGGTGACCCTGTCGTCGAAGAGCGATATCACTCTTGGTCTCGCTGGCGGTACTGCTACTGACGGTTTGGCCAAGCTTGGTTTGGGCGCTCCTGGTACTACTACAGCAGTCCCTACTACTGCAACTAGTGCCATGGGCCTTGTCGGTGCCATCACTGTCAACGGCACTGCTGTGACTTGGGCTGATACCGACACCGTTACGGATGTACTGGGTGACATCGCAGCGGCGGCCGGTACTGGCGCTACAGCAACCTTCACTGACGGTCGTGTAAAAGTGACCTCCGGTGGCGGTGAAGACATCAAACTGGCCAACACTTCCAGCGGTTCGCTGTCGCAGTTGGGCCTGTCGGCTGGTACTTCCCAGGCCAAGCTGACTGCGGATACCTCCGTCGACGTGAACGGCGTTGAAGTCAAGTTCAAGAAGGGCGATACCACTGACGCGATCGTTGCCTCGATCAACAGCGCCAGCACCGGCGTAAACGCCAGCAAAAACGCTGACGGCACCCTGAATCTGTTCGCTGACAAAGACATCACCGTCAAGGACGGCAGTGCAGGTACCGGTCTGGCCGCGTTGGGTCTGACCACTGTTGCCGCTGCCGGTACCAAGGCTGCAGTGACCATGGAAACCACCGTTTCCGACCTGAACATCCTGTCCGCAGCAACCTCGCAGCAAGCCGTCCAGGCCCTGGACGGTGCCTTGCAGCAGATCGACAGCCAGCGTTCGCAGCTGGGTGCGGTGCAAAACCGTTTCGCCAGCACCGTGGCCAACCTGCAGAGCATTTCGCAGAACTCCACTGCCGCCAAAGGCCGTGTAGAAGACGCTGACTTCGCTTCCGAAGCGGCTGAGCTGACCAAGCAACAAACCCTGCAACAGGCATCCACCGCGATCCTGTCCCAGGCCAACCAACTGCCATCCGCTGTTCTGAAGCTGCTTCAGTAATATCGGTCGCGGTTAACTAACGGAAGGGCGCGTATACGTGCCCTTTCGTTTTTTTCAGTTTTGAGGTGATGACATGGACATGAGCATCAAGCTGAACCCGGCTTACCCCGCTGGCACCACCCAGGCCAGTGGCACCTCTGCTGCCCAGGCAACGCCTGCGGTAGAGGCTGACCCGGCTTCCAGCGAGGAGCTGCAACGCGCGGCGCTGGAAAAAGCCGTCACCGATATTCGTGAGTTTGTGCAGGCTACCCAACGTAACCTGAACTTTTCCATCGACGACTCTACCGGCAGGGTAGTGGTCAAGGTGATCGCCACCGACAGTGGCGAAGTGATTCGACAGATTCCCTCGGAGACCGCGCTGAAGCTGGCGCAGAACCTGAGCGATGCCAGCAGCCTGTTGTTCCAGACCCAGGTTTGAGCTGGCACGAAATGTGTTTCTGGTTGCTGCCTAGGTGTTTGTGCGCCAATAAAGCGGCAGCCACAGGACAAGGAGAAGAGTAATGGCGAGTTCAACGATTTCCGGCCCGGGTTCGGGTTACGACACCCAAGCCATCGTCAAGGCATTGGTGGGGGCTGAAAAGGCGCCCAAGCAAGCCCAGATCACCGATCAGCAAAAAGACACGACCATCAAGTTGTCGGCTGTCGGCTCGGTGAAAAGTGCGTTGGAAACTTACCGGACGGCAATCGCCAAGTTGAACAACGTGGCCGCGTTCAACGGCCTGGCCGCTACCTCGTCCGAAGAAAAAAACGTCAAGGTCACCCTGGGCGATGGCGCCTCCAGTGGCAAGTACGTGGTGGTCGTCAACGAGTTGGCGACGTCCTCGAAAGTCACCAGTAAGGTGTTCGAGGGTGGGGCGTCGGGCTCGGCCAATGCCAGCGACGAAGCCCAGACCTTGACCATTACCCAGTCGGGTAAAAGTTATGACGTATTGGTGCCAGGCGGTGCGACCCTGCAGGAAGTTCGTGAGTCGATCAATACCCAGCTCTCGGCCCAGGGCATCAGCGCCAACGTCTTGACCGATGCCAATGGCGGGCGTTTGGTGATTGGCTCGAACACCACGGGCGTTGATACCGATATCACCCTTAGCGGTGACTCGGACCTGGTCCAGGGCTATGACAAGGGCGCGCCGGCGCAGAATGCCAAGTACAGCATCGACGGCATCGCAATGGAGTCCACCAGCAACAAGGTCACGTCCGCCATCAGCGGTGTGACCCTGGACCTGATCGCCAAGGACAAGGACAAGCCGATCACCATCAACGTGGCGAGCAACACCGACACGCTGAAGACCTCGGTCCAGTCCTTCGTCTCGGCCTACAACGCGTTGCTGACCAGCATCAACACCCAGACCAAGGTCACCGCTACCGGCGATGCCTCGACCACCACCGCAGGCGCCTTGACCGGCGACGCATCAATGCGTCAACTGGTCAACAGTCTGCGCAGCGAGCTGGTCAATAGCTCGGGTTCGAGCGCCATGAGCAGCCTGGCGCAGATGGGCATTACCACTGACCAGAAAACCGGCCTGCTGAGCCTGGATGACAAGGCGTGGGACAAGGCAGTGGTCAAGGGCGCGGGTGATATTGCCAAGATGTTTACCGGCGATACCGGCCTGGTGGCCCGCATGACCAAGGCGACTGACTCCTACGTGGGCAGCACCGGGTCGCTGGCGAGCCGGGTGACGGACCTCAACACCAAGTTGACCGACCTCACCACCCAGCAGGCAGAGCTGGATCGGCGCATGGAGAGCTTGCAGAAATCCTTGAGCGCCAAGTACACGGCCATGGACACCATGATCGCCCAGCTCAACGCCAGCAGCTCCAGCATCATGACCACCCTCAACTCGCTGAACAATCCGAAGTCGAACTGATTGCCGGGGCGCTCCAGCGCCCCGTAACGGTTGGCGCGATGTTCCGGGCTTGCGGGCCCGGATTAAAGTTTTTTTGGTGGCAGTCGAGAAACTGGTTAGAACAAACCTGTTCGCCTGTGGCCTGTAACGAGGTAGCAACATGAACCCTATGAAAGCCCTTCGTGCGTACCAGAAGGTCAATTCCCACGCGCAGATATCCGAGGCCAGTCCTCATCGCCTGATCCAGATGCTGTTCGAGGGTGGCCTCGATCGCCTGGCCCAGGCCAAGGGGGCAATGGCCCGCGGAGATATCGCGCAAAAGTGCCTGCTCATCAGCAAGGCCATCGACATCATCACCGGCCTGCGCCAGGGCCTGGATGAAGAGAAGGCCGAAGACCCGGCTTCGATTCAGCAACTGGACAGCCTGTATGAGTACATGAACTCCCAGCTGCTCAAGGCCAACGTAAACAGCGATCCGGAAATCATCGACGAAGTCGTCCGCCTTCTGACTACCCTGAAAAGTGGCTGGGACGAAATTGCACCAGTAGGCCTCTAGGCCTGAGGAAAACGTCATGAGCCCTGCACTGCAACGGATTGAACAAACCCGTGAGGCGCTGATTGGTGCGCTGGCGGAGCGCAATTGGGAAACCATCAGCGAGTTGGACGTTGCCTGTCGCGCCTGTGTCGACGACGTGCTCAGTGAGGCGCCGGTAGACGAACAGGCGTTGCGCGAAAATCTGGAGAGTCTGCTGGCGGTCTACAAGCAATTGCTGGATGTGGCAATGGGGGAGCGTCAGGCAATAGTCAATGAGATGACTCAGATCAACCAAGCGCAAAATGCGACAAAGGTTTACCACCTTTTCGGTTAGTATTCAGTTAATCCGATCTTAGTGCGCCATAAATTTGACTGTGCACGGTTTTTTGACTTAACTAGTGGCTGATTCGAGTTTTCAGGCGTCTATCAGGCTTAATGTGCCGGCAGGCGTCTAGATTGCCCTCTTTGTTCGGGCATATGAGTTGACCAGGGAAGTTGCTATTGCATGTGGCGTGAAACCAAGATTCTGCTGATTGATGACGATAGCGTCCGCCGCCGCGACCTGGCGGTGATTTTAAATTTTCTCGGTGAAGAAAATTTACCCTGTGGGAGCCATGATTGGCAGCAGGCTGTCGGTTCGTTGTCATCCAGTCGTGAAGTCATCTGTGTCCTCATCGGGACGGTAAGTGCTCCTGGTACGTTGTCGAGTCTGTTAAAGACACTCGCTACCTGGGATGAGTTCCTTCCGGTGTTGTTAATGGGCGATAATTCTTCCGTTGACCTGCCTGATGAACAGCGCCGCCGGGTGCTTTCCACCCTGGAACTGCCGCCCAGCTACAGCAAGTTGCTCGACTCCCTGCACCGTGCCCAGGTCTATCGCGAGATGTACGACCAGGCCCGTGAGCGCGGTCGTCATCGTGAACCCAATCTTTTCCGCAGCCTTGTCGGCACCAGCCGGGCGATTCAACACGTCCGCCAGATGATGCAGCAAGTCGCCGACACCGATGCCAGCGTGCTGATCCTCGGTGAGTCCGGCACGGGCAAGGAAGTGGTGGCGCGTAACCTGCACTATCACTCCAAGCGCCGCGATGCGCCGTTCGTACCGGTCAACTGCGGGGCGATCCCGGCCGAGTTGCTGGAAAGCGAACTGTTCGGCCACGAGAAGGGCGCCTTTACCGGGGCGATCACCAGCCGTGCCGGGCGTTTTGAGCTGGCCAACGGCGGCACCCTGTTCCTCGACGAAATCGGCGACATGCCGTTGCCGATGCAGGTCAAGCTGCTGCGGGTGTTGCAGGAGCGTACCTTCGAGCGCGTGGGTAGCAACAAGACCCAGAGCGTCGATGTGCGAATCATTGCCGCGACCCACAAGAACCTCGAAAGCATGATAGAGGTCGGCAGCTTCCGCGAAGACCTGTATTACCGCCTGAATGTGTTCCCTATCGAAATGGCGCCCCTGCGCGAGCGTGTCGAGGACATCCCGTTGCTGATGAACGAGTTGATCTCGCGCATGGAGCACGAGAAGCGCGGTTCCATTCGTTTCAACTCGGCGGCGATCATGTCGCTGTGCCGTCACGGCTGGCCGGGCAACGTCCGCGAACTGGCCAACCTGGTGGAGCGCATGGCGATCATGCACCCGTACGGGGTGATCGGCGTGGTCGAGTTGCCGAAGAAGTTTCGCTACGTCGATGATGAAGACGAGCAAATGGTCGACAACCTGCGCAGCGATCTGGAAGAGCGGGTGGCCATCAACGGGCATACCCCGGACTTCACGGCCACAGCCCTGTTGCCGCCCGAAGGCCTGGACCTGAAGGATTACCTGGGTGGCCTGGAGCAAGGGCTGATCCAGCAGGCGCTGGACGATGCCAACGGGATCGTCGCGCGCGCGGCCGAGCGTCTGCGCATTCGCCGCACCACCCTGGTGGAAAAGATGCGCAAGTACGGCATGAGCCGTCGTGACGGAGAAGAACAGGCGGAGGATTGACGCCTGTTTTTCAACCCATTGAATAAAGGGCAGTTTTTTTTAGGCACGGGTATTGCTACATCCCTCGCAACGTTCCGTTTAACTGACGGTCAGCCAAGCGAGAGAGCACGATGCCCCACGCCGCCCAGATGTCTCCAGCCCCCGACACGCCCTCCGTAGAGCAGGCAAGCCGGCCAGGCCTTGAGCAGGCGTTCGCGCTGTTCAATCAGGTGTCGAGCCAACTCACCGACTCCTACAGCATGCTGCAAGCCCGGGTCACTGAGCTCAAGGGCGAACTGGCGGTGGTCAGTGCCCAGCGCATGCAGGAGCTGGCCGAAAAAGAACGCTTGGCCAACCGCCTGCAAAACCTCCTTGATCTGTTGCCCGGCGGCGTCATCGTCATCGACGCCCAGGGTATCGTGCGCGAAGCCAATCCGGCCGCCGAGGAATTGCTCGGGCTGCCCCTCGAAGGCGAGTTGTGGCGCCAGGTGATTGCGCGCAGTTTCGCCCCCCGTGACGACGACGGTCATGAAGTCTCCTTGAAGGATGGCCGGCGCCTGTCGATCGCCACCCGTTCCCTGGATGCCGAGCCGGGCCAGTTGGTGCTGCTCAACGACCTGACCGAAACCCGCCACCTGCAAGGCCAGCTGGCGCGTCATGAGCGCTTGTCATCCCTGGGGCGCATGGTCGCCTCGCTGGCCCATCAAATCCGCACGCCACTGTCTGCCGCCTTGCTCTATGCCAGCCATCTGGCCGAGCAGGCGTTGCCGGTGGCGACCCAGCAGCGCTTTGCCGGTCGCTTGAAAGAGCGCCTGCACGAGCTGGAGCATCAGGTGCGCGACATGCTGGTGTTTGCCCGTGGCGAGTTGCCGCTGACGGATCGCGTGACCCCCAAGGCGTTGATGCAATCGCTGCAGGCGGCGGCCCAGACTCATGTCCAGGGCTTGCCGATCCGTTGGCAGTGCGACACCCATGCCGGTGAGTTGCTGTGCAATCGCGACACACTGGTCGGCGCACTGCTGAACCTGCTTGAAAACGCCATCCAGGCCAGCGCTGGCGATGTGCGCTTGAAGGTGCATGCCTATCGCCGTGGCAATACCCTGCGGCTGTGCGTCAGTGACAACGGCGAAGGGATCGATGCCGCAGTGCTTGAGCGCTTGGGCGAGCCGTTTTTTACCACCAAGGCCACCGGCACTGGCTTGGGACTGACCGTGGTCAAGGCTGTGGCGCGGGCTCATCAGGGACAATTGCAGCTGCGCTCGCGGCCGGGTCGCGGCACCTGTGCGCGGGTCGACCTGCCGTTGTTTTCCAGCGCTCAAGGACTGGAGTGAGGTCAATGGCAATCAAGGTTCTGCTGGTCGAGGATGACCGCGCGCTGCGCGAAGCACTGGCCGATACGCTGCTGCTGGCCGGTCACGACTATAGCGCCGTGGGCTCGGCCGAAGAGGCGCTGAGCGTGGCGGCCGAAGAGTCCTTCAACCTGGTGATCAGTGACGTCAACATGCCGGGCATGGACGGCCACCAGTTGCTGGGTGCACTGCGGGTTCGTTACCCGCACCTGCCGGTGCTGCTGATGACCGCCCATGGCGCCGTGGAGCGGGCGGTGGATGCGATGCGTCAGGGCGCCGCGGATTATCTGGTCAAACCGTTCGAGCCCAAGGCGTTGCTCGACCTGGTGGCGCGCCATGCCCTGGGCAGCCTGGGCGGTGCAGAGGACGAAGGACCGGTGGCGTTCGAGCCGGCCAGCGCACAGTTGCTGGCGCTGGCGGTGCGGGTGGCGCGCAGTGATTCGACAGTGTTGATCTCGGGCGAGTCCGGCACCGGCAAGGAAGTGCTGGCGCGTTACATTCATCAGCACTCGCGACGCGGCCAGCAGCCGTTCATTGCGATCAACTGTGCGGCGATCCCGGACAACATGCTCGAGGCGACGCTGTTCGGGCATGAGAAAGGTGCGTTCACCGGGGCGATTGCCGCTCAGGTCGGCAAGTTCGAGCAGGCCGACGGCGGGACCCTGCTGCTCGACGAAATTTCCGAGATGCCCCTGGGCTTGCAGGCCAAGCTGCTGCGCGTGTTGCAGGAGCGCGAGGTTGAGCGCGTGGGTGCGCGCAAGCCGATTGCCCTGGACATTCGTGTGGTGGCGACCACCAACCGCGACCTGGCGGCGGAAGTGGCGGCGGGGCGTTTTCGTGAGGACCTCTATTATCGCTTGTCGGTCTTCCCACTGGCCTGGCGCCCGCTGCGCGAGCGCACTGCCGACATTCTGCCGCTGGCCGAGCGCCTGCTGGCCCGGCACGTCAGTAAAATGAAGCATGCCGCCGCCAGGCTTTCGCCTGAGGCGCAGGCGTGCCTGATCGGTTATCCCTGGCCGGGCAATGTGCGCGAGCTGGACAACGCCATTCAGCGAGCGCTGATCTTGCAGCAGGGCGGGTTGATCCAACCGCAGGACTTTTGCCTGTCCGGGCCGGTGGCCTGTGCGCCATTACCGGTCCTGGCGCCTGCTCACGTGACGTCGCGGGCGCAGGAGGTCGAGACACCCCAGGCAGAGTCGGCCGGTGTCCTGGGCGACGACCTGCGGCGTCATGAGTTCCAGATGATCATCGATACCCTGCGCAGCGAGCGCGGGCGGCGCAAGGAAGCCGCCGAGCGCCTGGGCATCAGCCCGCGGACCCTGCGCTACAAGCTGGCGCAGATGCGTGATGCCGGGATGGACGTCGAGGCGTGTTTGTTCGCAACCTGAACCCTTTGTCAAAAAAAGCCCGGGGAGGGCTTTTGTCGAGCGTCGCCATGGAGCTGGCACCCTTGTTGCTAACACCACTCTATCCGCCGAGTGAGTGTCAAAAAATTGCGGGTCGTCAGAGAGAGTAGTCCATGAGTCAAGGAATTGAATTCAACCGGTTGATGCTGGACATGCGGGCCATGCAAATGGACGCCATGGCTCAGTCCAAGGCTGGCGTCGCCGTGCCGGAACTGGCTGGCAGCAGCTTCGCCGACATGCTCGGCCAGGCCGTCAACAAGGTCAACGAAACCCAGCAGGCATCGACCCAGTTGTCCACCGCGTTCGAGATCGGCAAGAGCGGTGTCGACCTGACCGATGTGATGATCGCCAAGGAAAAAGCCGGCGTCTCCTTTCAGGCACTGACCCAGGTGCGTAACAAGTTGGTTCAGGCATACCAAGACATCATGCAGATGCCGGTTTAAGGACGAGATTGAGTCATGGCAGAAGCAGTCGCCGATAACGTTCCGGCCAAGGTCACGCCCACCGACGGCAAACCGCCGCTCTTCGGGTTGTCCTTCCTGGAAAACCTCTCCGAGATGACCATGCTGCGTCAGGTCGGCCTGTTGGTCGGCCTGGCCGCCAGCGTGGCGATTGGCTTTGCCGTGGTGCTGTGGTCGCAGCAACCCGAATATCGGCCGCTGTACGGCAGCCTGGCCGGGATGGATGCCAAGCAGGTCATGGAAACCCTGGCCACCGCTGACATTCCTTACACCGTTGAACCCAATTCCGGCGCCTTGCTGGTCAAGGCCGATGATCTGTCGCGAGCGCGGCTCAAACTTGCCGCCGCGGGTGTCACTCCCACCGACGGCAACATCGGCTTCGAGATTCTCGACAAGGACCAGGGCCTGGGCACCAGCCAGTTCATGGAGGCGACCCGTTATCGTCGCGGCCTTGAAGGCGAACTGGCGCGCACCATTTCCAGCCTGAACAACGTCAAGGGCGCCCGCGTGCACCTGGCGATCCCGAAGAGCTCGGTGTTCGTGCGTGACGAGCGCAAGCCCAGTGCTTCGGTACTGGTCGAACTTTATGCCGGGCGTTCGCTGGAGCCGGGCCAGGTGCTGGCCATCGTCAATCTGGTGGCGACCAGTGTTCCGGAGTTGAGCAAATCGCAAATCACCGTGGTCGACCAGAAGGGCAACCTGCTCTCCGACCAGGCGGAAAACTCCGCGCTGACCATGGCCGGCAAACAGTTCGACTACAGCCGTCGCATGGAAAGCATGCTCACCCAGCGTGTGCATAACATCCTGCAGCCGGTGCTGGGCAATGATCGCTACAAGGCCGAAGTGTCCGCCGACGTGGATTTCAGCGCGGTCGAGTCGACGTCCGAACAGTTCAACCCGGATCAACCGGCGTTGCGCAGCGAGCAGTCGACGTCCGAGCAACGTACCGCCAGCAACGGCCCGCAAGGCGTTCCCGGCGCGTTGAGCAATCAGCCGCCGGCACCGGCCTCGGCGCCGCAAACCACCGGTGGCGCGACCGCTTCGGCCGGTATGGTGCAGCCCGGCCAGCCGCTGCTCGATGCCAACGGCCAGCAGATCATGGACCCGGCCACCGGACAGCCGATGCTGGCCCCGTACCCGGCGGACAAGCGCCAGCAGTCGACCAAGAACTTCGAGCTTGACCGCTCCATCAGCCACACCAAGCAGCAACAGGGGCGCTTGAATCGCCTGTCGGTGTCGGTGGTGGTCGATGATCAGGTCAAGATCAATCCGGCCAATGGCGAAACCAGCCGAGCGCCGTGGAGCGCCGATGAACTGGCGCGCTTCACCCGCCTGGTACAGGACGCGGTCGGTTTTGACGCCAGCCGTGGCGACAGCGTCAGCGTGATCAACATGCCGTTCTCCGCCGAGCGCGGCGAGGTGATCGCCGATATTCCGTTCTACTCGCAGCCGTGGTTCTGGGACATCGTCAAGCAAGTGCTGGGCGTACTGTTCATCCTGGTGCTGGTGTTCGGCGTGCTGCGTCCGGTGCTCAACAACATCACCGGTGGCGGCAAGGATCGGCAGCTGGCGGGTATCGGCAGTGATTCCGAGCTGGGTGGCCTGGGCGGTCTGGATGGCGAGCTGGGCAACGACCGCGTCAGCCTCGGCGGTCCGCAAAGCATCCTGCTGCCTAGCCCGAGCGAAGGCTATGACGCACAGTTGAACGCAATCAAGAGCCTGGTGGCCGAAGACCCGGGTCGTGTGGCCCAGGTCGTGAAAGAGTGGATTAACGCAGATGAGTGATAACCGAGCCGCTATCGCCAAACTCAGCCGGGTCGACAAAGCCGCAATTCTGCTGCTGTCCCTGGGCGAAACCGATGCCGCGCAAGTGTTGCGCCACATGGGGCCCAAAGAGGTCCAGCGAGTGGGCGTGGCCATGGCGCAAATGGGCAATGTGCACCGTGAGCAGGTCGAGCAGGTGATGAGCGAGTTCGTCGACATCGTCGGCGACCAGACCAGCCTGGGCGTTGGCTCTGACGGTTATATCCGCAAGATGCTCACCCAGGCCCTGGGCGAGGACAAGGCCAACGGCCTGATCGACCGGATCCTGCTGGGGGGCAATACCAGCGGCCTGGACAGCCTCAAGTGGATGGAGCCGCGCGCGGTGGCGGACGTGATCCGTTACGAGCACCCGCAGATCCAGGCCATTGTCGTGGCCTACCTGGACCCGGACCAGGCGGGTGAAGTACTGGGTAACTTTGACCACAAGGTGCGGCTGGACATCATCCTGCGGGTTTCCTCGCTGAACACGGTACAGCCAGCGGCACTCAAGGAACTGAACCAGATTCTGGAAAAGCAGTTCTCCGGCAATTCCAATGCCTCGCGCACCACCCTGGGTGGCATCAAGCGCGCGGCGGACATCATGAACTTCCTCGACAGTTCGATCGAAGGCCAGTTGATGGACTCGATCCGCGAAGTCGACGAGGACCTGTCCGGTCAGATCGAAGACCTCATGTTCGTGTTCAACAACCTGTCCGACGTCGACGACCGTGGTATTCAGGCGTTGCTGCGCGAAGTCTCCTCCGACGTGCTGGTGCTGGCCCTCAAGGGGTCCGACGAAGGCGTCAAGGACAAGATCTTCAAGAACATGTCCAAGCGTGCCGCCGAACTGCTGCGCGACGACCTGGAGGCCAAGGGCCCGGTGCGCGTCAGCGATGTGGAAACCGCGCAAAAGGAAATCCTCACCATTGCCCGCCGTATGGCCGAAGCCGGAGAAATCGTTCTCGGCGGGAAGGGCGGCGAAGAAATGATCTGACCTTATGGCCTCCAAGAGTGATGAGTCGCCCACCGACCTGATTCGTGCGCGTGATGTCAGTGGGTTCGACATCTGGTCGTTGCCCAGTTTCGATCCGTTTGTCCCGGAGCCCGAACCCGAGCCTGAACCCGAGCCGCCGGAAATCGAAGAAGTGCCGCTGGAGGAAGTCCAGCCGCTGACCCTCGAAGAGCTCGAAAGCATTCGCCAGGAAGCCTGGAACGAAGGGTTTGCCACCGGCGAGAAAGAAGGCTTTCACAGCACCACCCTCAAGGTCCGCCAGGAAGCGGAAGTGGCCCTGACGGCGAAACTGGCAAGCCTTGAGCGGCTGATGAGCCACCTGTTCGAGCCCATCGCCGAGCAGGACACGCAAATCGAAAAAGGCCTGGTAGCCCTGGTCCGGCACATATCCCGCCAGGTGATTCAGCGCGAGCTGGCCATCGACTCCTCGCAAATCGAACACGTCATGCGCGAGGCCCTCAAGCTGTTGCCGCTGGGCGTGGATAACGTGCGCCTGTACATCAATCCGCAGGATTTCGCGCAGGTCAAAGCCTTGCGCGAGCGTCATGAGGAAACCTGGCGCATCGTCGAGGACGAAGCCCTGCTGCCTGGCGGTTGCCGTGTCGAGACCGAACACAGCCGCATCGATGCCACGGTGGAAACCCGGATCACCCAGGCCACGGCGCAGTTGCTCGATCAACTGCACGAGCAGGCGCTGCACCCGGCCGAGGCGGACCTGTCGATCGACTTGTCCGCTCCTGCGAAAGCGCCTGCCCGGCCAGAGCCAGCGGACTGCCTTGATGCGTCTTGAACGTACCAGTTTCGGCAAGCGCCTGAGTGGTTATGCCGAGGCCGTCGAACTGCCGGGCCAGCCGGTCCTGGAAGGACGCCTGCTGCGCATGGTCGGCCTGACGCTTGAGGCCGAGGGCTTGCGCGCGGCGATGGGCAGTCGCTGTCGGGTGATCAACGACAACAGCTATCACCCGATCGAGGTGGAAGCCGAGGTCATGGGGTTTTCCGGCAATAAAATATTCCTGATGCCGGTGGGCAGTGTCGCCGGCATCGCGCCCGGTGCCCGGGTCGTGCCGCTGGCCGACAACGGCCGCTTGCCGATGGGCATGAGCATGCTCGGGCGTGTACTCGACGGTGCCGGTCGTGCGCTGGACGGCAAGGGCGGGATGAAAGCCGAAGACTGGGTGCCGCTGGATGGCCCGACCATCAACCCGCTTAATCGCGACCCCATCAGCCAGCCGCTGGACGTGGGCATTCGCTGCATCAACGGTTTGTTGACGGTGGGGCGTGGCCAGCGCCTGGGCCTGTTCGCCGGTACCGGCGTGGGCAAGAGTGTGCTGCTGGGCATGATGACCCGCTTTACCGAGGCCGACATTATCGTGGTCGGGCTGATCGGTGAGCGGGGTCGTGAAGTCAAGGAATTCATCGAGCATATTCTCGGTGAAGAAGGCCTCAAGCGTTCGGTGGTGGTCGCATCCCCCGCTGACGATGCGCCGCTGATGCGTCTGCGCGCGGCGATGTATTGCACGCGGATCGCCGAATACTTTCGCGACAAGGGCAAGAATGTCCTGTTGCTGATGGACTCCCTGACCCGTTTCGCCCAGGCCCAGCGGGAAATCGCCCTGGCCATCGGCGAGCCGCCAGCGACCAAGGGCTATCCGCCCTCGGTGTTCGCCAAGCTACCGAAACTGGTGGAGCGGGCCGGTAACGCAGAGGCCGGTGGGGGTTCGATCACGGCGTTTTATACCGTGCTGTCCGAAGGCGACGACCAGCAGGACCCGATTGCCGACTCGGCGCGGGGTGTGCTCGACGGGCACATCGTGTTGTCGCGGCGCCTGGCGGAAGAAGGGCACTACCCGGCAATCGACATCGAGGCGTCCATCAGCCGGGTCATGCCGTCGGTGGTCTCGCCCGAGCACATGCGCCGCGCCCAGTACTTCAAGCAACTGTGGTCGCGTTATCAACAGAGTCGCGACCTGATCAGCGTCGGTGCCTACGTGGCCGGTGGTGATCGTGAGACCGACACCGCCATTGCGTTGCAGCCGACCATGGTCAAGTACCTGCGCCAGGGGCTCAACGACAACATCGGCCTGGGTGAAAGCGATGCGCACCTGGAGACGATCTTCGCGCCGGCGGCCGGGGGCTGACCGCTATGGCCCAAAGCCGCGCAACGCGCCTGGCGCCAGTGGTCGAGATGGCTGAAAAAGCCGAGAAGACCGCGGTCCAGCGCCTGGGTTACTTCCAGGGGCAGGTTCGGCTGGCGGAAAACAAGCTCGCAGACCTGGACGGCTTTCGCCTGGAATACCTGGAACGTTGGGTCGAACGCGGCCGCGAGGGGGTTTCCGGGCAATGGTTGCTGGGCTACCAAGGGTTTCTGGTGCAACTGGGGACCGCGATCGACCAGCAGCGGCAAAGCCTGGCCTGGCACCAGAACAACCTGGACAAGGCGCGGGACGCCTGGCAGCAGGCGTACGCCCGGGTCGAAGGCCTGCGCAAACTGGTGCAACGCTATATCGATGAGGCCCGCCAGCTTGAAGACAAGCGCGAGCAGAAGCTGCTGGATGAGCTTTCCCAGCGTTTGCCGCGAGTGAGTCCGTATTGATGGGGGAGGGGCGTCGATTTCATTCCTTGAACATGCCCTGTGCAGGTGCTAAACCTTGTACACGATTGCCTAAGACAAGGAAGCTCTAGCATGCCAGTCACTACACAGGTCTCAGCGGATGGGCAAAAACTGACGATCTCGATCAAGGGACGGTTTGATTTCGCCAAGCATCAGGAATTTCGCGACTCCTACGAAAAGCTCGATGATCAGCTCAGCTCGGTGGTGGTTGACCTCAAGGATGCCACCTACCTCGACAGCTCGGCGCTGGGCATGTTGCTGTTGCTGCGTGACCATGCCGGTGGGGACGCCTCCGATGTGCGCTTGGTCAACAGCAGCTCTGACGTGCGCAAGATTCTCGCGATCTCCAATTTCGACAAGCTGTTCGACATCAGTTGATCGCCATGGCGCCGCTGGCAGAGTCCCTGACGGTATTGATCGCTGAAGACAGCGCCGCCGATCGCCTGTTGCTGTCGAGTATCGTGCGGCGCCAGGGGCACGAGGTGCTGGTGGCCGCCAACGGTGTCGAAGCGGTCGAGCTGTACCGCCAGAAACGGCCGCACCTGGTGTTGATGGACGCGATGATGCCGGTGATGGACGGCTTTGATGCGGCGCGCCAGATCAAGCAACTGGCTGGGGAGACCCTGGTACCGATCATCTTTCTGACGTCCCTGACCGAAAGCGAGGCGCTGGCCCGTTGCCTGGAGGCGGGAGGCGACGACTTTTTGGCGAAACCCTATAACCAGGTGATCCTCGCGGCCAAGATCAAGGCCATGGATCGCTTGCGGCGTTTGCAGGCCACGGTGCTGGAGCAGCGCGACCAGATCACCCGGCATCACGATTACTTGCTCAACGAACAGCGCGTGGCCAAGGCGGTGTTCGACAAAGTTACCCATTCGGGGTGTCTGAGCGCGTCGAACATCCGCTACTCGCAGTCCCCTTATGCGTTGTTCAACGGTGATTTACTGCTGGCCGCGTTCACCCCAGCCGGTGACATGCAGGTGTTGCTCGGCGATTTCACCGGCCATGGGTTGCCGGCGGCGGTCGGTGCCATGCCGCTGGCTGAAGTCTTTTACGGCATGACTGCCAAGGGCTATGGACTGGCCGAAACCCTGCGGGAAATGAACGCCAAGCTCAAGCGTATCCTGCCGGTGGACATGTTCTGCTGCGCGACCTTGCTGTCCTTGAGCTTTCAGCGTGGCTCGGTCGAGGTCTGGAATGGCGGGATGCCGGATGGCTACCTGCATGACATCGCCACGAGTGAGCGCAGGCCATTGACCGCGCGACATTTGCCGTTGGGTGTGTTGAGTCCCGAAGCCTTTGACGACCGCACCGAGGTGTTCCCGATGGCTTTGGGGGATCGGGTGTTCCTGTTGTCCGATGGGGTCATCGATACCTGCGATGCCGACGAGCAGTTGTTCGGCGTTGAGCGTCTGCACAAAGTGTTTGCCGACAATCGTCAGCCAGAGCGGTTGTTCGAGGAGATCGAGCGGGCGCTGAGCGACTTTGGTGGTGGGGCGCGGGATGACGTGAGCATGGTCGAGATCAGCCTGCTGGAGCCTGAGCACGTCAGCCCGCCAGCGCCGGTGTATTCCGACAGTGGCCAGTCATGCCCGCTGGACTGGTCGGTGAGCTTCGAGTTTCGTGCCGCCACCCTCAAGCGCTTCAACCCTCTGCCGTATCTGCTGCAGTTGTTGCTGGAGGTGCACGGATTGCGCGCGCAAAGCGGCGCGCTCTACAGTGTGCTGGCCGAGCTTTACTCCAATGCGCTGGAGCATGGCGTGCTGGGGCTGGATTCGAGCATCAAGCGCGACGTGTCGGGGTTTGCGCATTATTATCAGCTGCGCAATCAGCGCCTTGAGCAGCTCGCCGACGGTTACCTGCGGGTGCATTTGCAGGTGGTGCCCCAAGGGGCGGGCGGGTGCCTGGTGATAGAGGTTGAAGACAGCGGCAACGGTTTCGATGTGCAGCGCGTGATGGACCGACCGCCGGACGTCGGCCGCTTGTCGGGGCGAGGCGTGAGCCTGATCCGTCAATTGAGCCACAACGCCTGTTGGTCGGACGATGGTCGACGGGCCCGCGTGGAGTTTTCCTGGGACGCTCAGGCATAATCCGTACATTCTTGATCAAGGAGCGAACAAGTGACTGAGACACATCTGGATCACGACGTATTGAGTGCGTTGCGGGAAGTCATGGAGGGAGAGTATCCACTGTTGCTGGATGCGTTTCTTGCTGACTCCGAAGAGCGTTTGCGCTTGCTGCGCAAGGCAGACGATGTCGCGCAGATTATCAATGTGGCCCATAGCCTCAAGGGCAGTAGCGGCAATATGGGAGCGCTGCGCCTGGCCGAGTTCTGCGGTGAGCTGGAGCAGCGCGCCAAAAAAAACACGACCACCCCGGCCGTCATTGAGCGGCTGGTAGGCGAAATCGACGGTGAGTTCGCGATTGTCCGGCCGCTTTATGAAGCCGAGCAACGGCGCTCCCTTGATAGCCGCTCGACCGGCCAGCGCTCTTAGTCGCCGCCGGGCAAAGCTGGCTCGACCTTTGCAGTTATCTCCACTGACTGTATCTACGATCCCCGTGCAGCGGAGACTGCCATGCCCCTTTCCCCACATATGCTTCTTCAGGCGAGCGCCAAGGCCAAGCCTCAGTCCGGCCCCGCCAATGCCCCGGCGGCCCCCGTGGCGCCTGGGGACAAGGCCGCCAGCTTTGCCGGCGTGTTTGCCGGTCAGGCTTCGGGAAAATCCCCCGTGATAGTTGACGCAGTGGCAAAAGCGCCGCGCGACAAGGCTACCGGAGGCCCTGCCAAAAACGATGTCGCCAGTGATGCGCCTGCCGCTGCGGCCCCGGTGGTTGCCGATAGCGGCAAAACCTTGCCTGCCGAAAGCGTCGATACGCCCGCCGCCCAGGCCGCGACGGACGATACGCTGGCCCTGGACCCGGCGTTGCTGGTGGATGCGCAGCCGACAACGCCGGCACCGGTTGCTGACTCAGCGGCCGTGGTCGCGGCGGACCCGGTTGTCGAGGCTGCCATTGCCGCCTCGGTTCAAGCCGTCACCGCTCCGGCATTCGACCCTGAAGCCGATCCCCTCGATGCGCTGCCTGCCGTGCGCTTGGCCATGGAGCAGAGCGGTCACGTTTCCGCATCCACGCAGGCCCAGGCCAAGGCGGTTCCGGCTGCGCTCGATGGCGAGCCGACGCCGGCGCAACACTTCTCCGCCGGCATGGCCAGCATGCTTGAATTGCAAGCCGACAAGGACAGCACCAGCCAAGGGGGCGAAAAAGCCTTCACCGGCTTGCTTGACGATGGCCTCAAGGACCTGGGCGCTGCCAGCAGCGACACCCGCGTCGACGATTTTGCCAGCCGCCTGGCGGCGCTGACCCAGGCGGCGACACCGAAAACTGCCAATGCGCTGCCGGTCAACCAGCCGATCGCCATGCATCAAAGCGGCTGGACCGAAGAAGTGGTCAATCGCGTCATGTACCTGTCGAGTGCCAACCTCAAGGCCGCCGAGATTCAGCTTCAGCCGGCCGAACTGGGGCGCCTGGATATCCGCATCAACCTGATTCCGGATCAACAGACCCAGGTGACCTTCATGAGCGCCCACGTCGGCGTTCGCGAAGCGCTGGACGGGCAGATGCACCGGTTGCGCGAGATGTTCGTGCAGCAAGGCATGGGGCAGGTCGACGTCAATGTGTCCGACCAGTCCCGTGGTTCGCAAGAGCAGGCTCAGCAGGGGCAGAGCGGGCGCACTTCGGCCAGCGGTGCGCGCCTGGACGCGACCGCCGATGAACCTTCGGTCAGCGTGACCGAAGTCGCCGCCAGCACCACCAATGTGATTGGCACCAGTGCGGTCGATTACTACGCCTGACTGAACGCAGAACCCACTCCCGTGGCGACATTCAGTCAAGGAAAGTGGCGTCGTACACAGACCCCGTGGCGAGCGAGCTTGCTCGCGCTGGGCTGCACGGCAGCCCCAAAACCCTCGCAGTGGTCTTTGCGATAGACCGCAATCACCTTGTCAGGGCGCGCTGCGCACGCCAGCGGGAGCAAGCTCCCTCGCCACACGGGCGACATTCAGTCAAGGAAAGTGGCGTCGTACACAGGCCCCGTGGCGAGCGAGCTTGCTCGCGCTGGGCTGCACGGCAGCCCCAAAACCCTCGCAGAGGTCTTTCGATAGACCGCAATCACCTTGTCAGGGCGCGCTGCGCACGCCAGCGGGAGCAAGCTCCCTCGCCACACGGGCGACATTCAGTCAAGGAAAGTGGCGTCGTACAC
>NZ_JBYTBK010000001.1:456604-463658 GCF_058789115.1 Pseudomonas sp. FW300-N1A1
ACATTCAGTCAAGGAAAGTGGCGTCGTACACAGACCCCGTGGCGAGCGAGCTTGCTCGCGCTGGGCTGCACGGCAGCCCCACAACCCTCGCCGAGGTCTTTGCGATAGACCGCCACCAGCTTGTCAGGGCGCGCTGCGCACGCCAGCGGGAGCAAGCTCCCTCGCCACACGGGCAGCCTTCCGTGTTATTGAGCCGCATGAGCGCGTCCCGACACTTCTGGCATAACACTTGCTCTTGCCTTGCCGTGCGACTGTGAAAACCCGAATAGTGACGGATTATTGGCATGGCGAAGAGCGACGCAGCAGTAAAAGACCCCGCCGGGAAAGGCAAACTCAAGCTGATCCTGGTGATTGTGGCGGCGTTGCTGCTGGCCGTCGGCCTGTCCGTGGGGGCGACCTGGTACTTCATGCACAGCGCCCAGAGCAAGCCTGAGCCTGCAGCGGAGTCGGCCGGCACGGGCAAGCCCGCGGCGATCTACGAACCCATGGCGCCGGCATTCATTGCCAACTACAACCACAATGGCCGTCAGCGCTACATGCAGGTGAGCATCACCCTGCAGGCGCGCAACCAGGCGGATCTGGATGCGCTGAAGGTGCATATGCCGGTGATCCGCAACAATCTGGTCATGCTGTTCTCCGCACAGAGTTTCGACACCCTGGCCACCCCGGTCGGTCAGGAAATGCTGCGCCAGAAAGCCACTGCCAGCGTGCAGGAAGTGGCGCAGAAAGAAGTCGGCAAGGTAGTGGTCGAGCAGTTGCTCTTTACTAATTTCGTACTGCAGTAGGAACACGACATGGCCGTGCAGGACCTGCTGTCCCAGGATGAGATCGATGCGCTGTTGCATGGCGTCGACGATGGTCTGGTACAGACCGATAACGCTGCTGAACCGGGCAGTGTCAAAAGCTACGACCTGACCAGTCAGGACCGGATCGTCCGGGGGCGCATGCCGACCCTGGAAATGATCAACGAGCGTTTTGCCCGCTATACCCGCATCAGCATGTTCAACATGCTGCGGCGCTCGGCTGACGTTGCAGTCGGCGGTGTGCAGGTGATGAAGTTTGGCGAGTACGTACACTCGCTGTACGTGCCCACCAGCCTCAACCTGGTCAAGATCAAGCCGCTACGTGGCACCGCGCTGTTCATACTCGACGCCAAGCTGGTGTTCAAGCTGGTGGACAACTTCTTCGGCGGTGACGGGCGTCACGCCAAGATCGAAGGCCGTGAATTCACGCCCACCGAACTGCGTGTGGTGCGCATGGTGCTGGAGCAGGCCTTCATCGACTTGAAGGAAGCCTGGCAGGCGATCATGGAAGTCAACTTCGAGTACATCAACTCGGAAGTGAACCCGGCCATGGCCAACATCGTCGGGCCGAGCGAAGCCGTGGTGGTCTCCACCTTCCACATCGAACTCGATGGCGGTGGCGGCGACCTGCACGTGACGATGCCGTACTCGATGATCGAACCGGTTCGCGAAATGCTCGATGCGGGCTTCCAGTCCGACCTCGACGACCAGGACGAACGTTGGGTCAATGCCTTGCGCCAGGACGTGATGGACGTCGACGTGCCATTGAGTGCCACCGTCGCCCGTCGTCAACTGCGCCTGCGCGACATCCTGCACATGCAGCCGGGGGATGTAATCCCGGTGGAGATGCCGGAAGACATGATCATGCGCGCCAACGGCGTGCCGGCCTTCAAGGTCAAGATGGGCTCCCACAAAGGCAACCTGGCGTTGCAAGTGATCGAGCCGATCGAGCGCCGCTGACCGGCGCTCGTCCCCCCCCCCTTTTTTTGTTTTTAAATGTTTTTGCCCGCCGAGGACAAATGATGGCTAACGATATGAATTCCCAGGACGACCAGGCGCTGGCTGATGAATGGGCTGCCGCGCTGGAAGAAGCCGGTGACGCCGGACAGGACGACATCGATGCCTTGCTGGCAGCCGATGCGGCGAGCTCGCCGTCCAACCGCCTGCCCATGGAAGAGTTCGGCAGTGTGCCGAAGAATAACCAGCCGGTGACTCTCGACGGTCCGAACCTGGACGTGATTCTCGATATCCCGGTGTCGATCTCCATGGAGGTCGGTAGTACCGACATCAACATCCGTAACCTGCTGCAGTTGAACCAGGGCTCGGTGATCGAGCTGGATCGCCTGGCGGGCGAACCACTGGACGTGCTGGTCAATGGCACCTTGATCGCCCACGGCGAGGTGGTGGTGGTCAACGAGAAGTTCGGTATCCGCCTGACTGACGTGATCAGCCCCAGCGAACGCATCAAGAAGCTGCGCTGAGTGAAGACGTTTCTCGGTGTGTTGCTGGCCTTGCCATTCACCGTCATGGCTGCCGAACCGGTGACGACCGTGGCGGCGCCTGCGGTGGGCAGTGGTGTGGCGGGGCAGTTGACCCAGCTGGTGCTGGGCTTGCTGCTGGTGCTGGGGTTGATCTTCTTCCTCGCCTGGCTGCTGCGCCGGGTGCAGCAGGCGGGCCCAGCGGGCAAAGGGCAGGTGATCGAGTTGATTGGCTCGCGTGCCCTCGGGCCGCGTGATCGGCTGGTGCTGGTGCAGGTGGGCAACGAGCAGATCCTGTTGGGGCTGACGCCGGGCACCATCACCCCGCTGCATGTACTGAAAGAACCAGTGGCGGTGCCGGGCACCGAGCAGGCCACCCCCGAGTTTGCCCAGCGCCTGATGGAGTTGCTGGGTAAAGACAAGGATAAGAAGTAATGCCGTTGCGAGTCCTGCTGACGCTGCTCCTGATGTTGGCCGCGCCGTTGGCGTTTGCCGCCGATCCGCTGTCGATTCCGGCCATCACCCTGGGCACCAACGCCGAGGGCGCCCAAGAGTATTCGGTCAGCCTGCAGATCCTGCTGATCATGACCGCGCTGAGCTTCATTCCGGCGTTCGTCATGCTGATGACCAGTTTCACCCGGATCATCATCGTGTTCTCGATTCTGCGCCAGGCCCTGGGCTTGCAGCAGACGCCGTCGAACCAGATCCTCACCGGCATGGCGCTGTTCCTGACCCTGTTCATCATGGCACCGGTGTTCGACCGGGTGAATCAGGACGCCTTGCAACCCTATCTGGCGGAGAAAATGACCGCCCAGGATGCGGTGGCCAAGGCCCAGGTGCCGATCAAGGATTTCATGCTGGCGCAGACGCGCAGCAGTGACCTGGAGCTGTTCGTGCGCCTGTCCAAGCGGACCGACATCGCCTCGCCGGAGCAGGCGCCGCTGACCATCCTGGTGCCGGCCTTCGTCACCTCGGAGCTCAAGACTGCGTTCCAGATCGGTTTCATGATCTTCATCCCGTTCCTGATCATCGACCTGGTGGTGGCCAGTGTGCTGATGGCAATGGGCATGATGATGCTCTCGCCGTTGATCATTTCCTTGCCGTTCAAAATCATGCTGTTTGTGCTGGTGGATGGCTGGGCGTTGATCATCGGCACCCTGGCGGGCAGTTTCGGCGGTGTGTAGCCATGAGTGGGCGGGTAGGGCGATATGACTCCTGAAGTAGCGGTAGACCTGTTCCGTGAGGCGCTGTGGCTGACCACCCTGATGGTGGCGGTGCTGGTGGTGCCGAGCCTGTTGGTGGGGTTGCTGGTGGCGATGTTCCAGGCGGCCACCCAGATCAACGAACAGACCCTGAGCTTCCTGCCGCGCCTGCTGGTGATGCTGGTCACGCTGATCGTCGCCGGCCCGTGGCTGGTGCAGACCTTCATGGAATACATCCTGCGCTTGTACGGCAGTATTCCGCAGTTGATCGGCTAAGCCATGTCGCTGCTGGCGCTGACCGACACGCAGATCAGTACCTGGGTGGCCAGCTTCATGCTGCCGCTGTTCCGGGTCGGCGCGGTGTTGATGACCATGCCGATCGTGGGCACGACACTGGTCCCCAAGCGTATCCGGCTGTACTTCGCACTGGCGATCACGGTGGTGATCATGCCCGGGCTGCCACCCATGCCGGCGGTCAATCCGCTGGACCTCAGCGGTCTGCTGCTGATTGCGGAGCAGGTCCTCATCGGTGGACTGCTGGGGTTCGCCTTGCAGCTGTTCTTCCAGGCCTTCGTGATCGCCGGCCAGATCATCTCGATCCAGATGGGCATGGGCTTCGCCTCCATGGTCGACCCCACCAACGGCGTGTCGGCGGCGGTGATCGGGCAGTTCTTGACCATGCTCGTGACCCTGCTGTTTCTTGGCATGAACGGCCATCTGGTGGTGTTTGAAGTACTGGCTGAAAGCTTCACCACCTTGCCGGTGGGCAGTGCGGTGTTGACCACGCACTTCTGGGAGATCGCCAACAAGCTGGGCTGGGTGCTGGGCGCGGCCATGTTGCTGGTGCTGCCGGCGATCACTGCGCTGCTGGTGGTCAACATTGCCTTCGGCGTCATGACCCGGGCAGCGCCGCAGTTGAATATTTTCTCCATCGGCTTTCCGCTGACCCTGGTGCTGGGCCTGGTGATCTTCTGGATCAGCTTGGGCGACATTCTCAATCAGTATCAACCGCTGGCCACTGAAGCCTTGCAGTTGCTGCGCGATATGGCACAGGCGCGCTAAGCCATGGCCGAGAGCGAGAGTGGTCAGGACAAGACCGAAGAGCCCACGGAGAAAAAGAAAAAGGACGCCCGGGAGAAGGGTGAGATTGCCCGCTCCAAGGAACTCAACACCCTGGCGGTGATGCTGGCCGGTGCCGGGGGGCTGCTGATCTATGGCGGCGGCCTGGCGCAGGACCTGCTGGAGATCATGCGCCTGAACTTCTCCCTGCCTCGCGAGGTGCTGCTCAGCCCGGGCGCCATGGGCCAATACCTGTTGCACTCGGGCAAGATTGCAATCATCGCCGTGCAGCCGGTGCTGATCACCTTGCTCCTGGCGGCGTTGATCGGTCCGATTTCCCTGGGCGGCTGGTTGTTTGCCGGCAGCAGCCTGGCGCCCAAGTTCAGCCGGATGAACCCGGCCAACGGCCTCAAGCGCATGTTTTCCTCCACCGCCGTGATCGAGCTGCTCAAGGCGCTGGCCAAGTTCCTGTTGATCCTGTTTGTGGCGCTGACGGTGCTGAAATCGGACATCGACGACTTGCTGCGCATCGCCCACGAGCCGCTGGAACAGGCGATCATCCACAGCGTGCAGTTGGTGGGCTGGAGCACTTTGTGGATGGCCTGCGGCCTGATCCTGATCGCCGCCGTCGACGTGCCGGTGCAGCTGTACCAGAGTCACAAGAAGCTGTTGATGACCAAGCAGGAGATCCGCGACGAGCACAAGGACCAGGAAGGTCGTCCCGAGGTCAAACAGCGCATTCGTCAACTGCAGCACGAAATGTCCCAGCGGCGGATGATGGCGGCCGTTCCCGACGCCGATGTGATCATCACCAACCCGACCCACTACGCCGTGGCCCTCAAGTACGACCCGGACAAAGGCGGCGCGCCGATGCTGATCGCCAAGGGCAGCGACTTCCTGGCCCTGAAAATCCGCGAAATCGCCGTGAGCAACAATGTATTGCTGCTGGAGTCACCGGCGTTGGCGCGCTCGATCTACTACTCCACCGAACTTGATCAGGAGATTCCGGGCGGGCTGTACCTGGCGGTCGCGCAGGTGCTGGCTTACGTCTATCAGATTCGACAGTACCGGGCGGGTAAAGGCAAACGGCCGGAGCCGTTCAAGGATGAGGTGCCGATTCCGCCGGAGTTGCGGCGGGATTCGTAGTCAAATAGTGGTTCTTATTTTTCGTGCCGACCTTTCAAAATGATTATATGTTGTTGGTGAAAATCGCCTCAAGAATTTGTTGTATCTAGCCGGGTGGAGGCCGTTTGTTTGTGTTCCAATGTTATTGTATTTGGAGTTGATTTCCGCATTGATGAAGATTTTTTTTTCAAATTTTATATCAATTTTTGGCAGTGATAAGTTGTTGTAAAGGTCCTGCAATTGTTGTCCCGGTATTTTTTTGTAGGCTAGTTCCTGTAGGATTGGTGTTGTTCTCGTAAAGCTGTGGATGTTGAGCCCGGGAGTCATGGTTTGTCGCTCTATGAAGTCACCATTGCTGACTGCAAAGTTATGATATAATTCGTCGTCTTGGTTGTTGTGTAGTGTTGTTTCTGTGTGCCATAGCTCTCCATTGCGATTCAACTTATAATCTATATCGTCCTTTGTTGCTATTCTCCATTGCTCTCCATTGCTTTCCATCGTTCTCCATTGTTTTTGTACGGTGTGATTAATGGTTTTTTTGTATGTTTCAAATATGGTTTCGGGGCCGCTTATGTAGTTTTGGATGGCATTTGATGTATTGTTGGTCTGGAGCGTACGCCTTGCGCGATTCAGCCACTTTGAAACTCCGGTCACAATTCTTGCTGAAACTCGCGCGCTGGGATCGTATTTGTTAATGGGGTCCCCCAAGCAATACGAATACGAATTTACCCCTCCATTCCCAAACGGACTCCAACTGTCTGGACTATTAAATCGCATCAACACAGGGTTAAACGCCCGATACCCATTCCCCAATAAATAATGCCCGGTCACCGGGTCTGGTCGTTCGCCATTGAATCCCAGCAAACTGGTCAATCCACTTTCGGCGCAGCGGTGGCCGTAGGGACAGTAGGCTATGGGCTGTCGTTGATGGTTGTGCTTGAGGGTGTGCAACACCGAGCGTTGCAGGTCGGTGGCCAGTAGCGTGGTGTCGAGTGCGTCGTCCTGACGCTGTTGCTGCGCGAGCAGCAGGTTGTCGTGCTGGAAGATCGAGTGCCCGATTGCGCCCTGTATCTCGGTAGCCAGACGGCTTTTGCAATAGAAGCGCTGACGCGTTTGCATATGTGATTGGGTATGGCTGATCAGGCGATCCAGTGGATCGTAGCGATAGCTGCAGAGCAGGGTGTGCTGTGGGCTAGGCATTGGGGCGGCTCCATGCTTTTAGCGTCCGTGATGGCTCGAGTATCTGCGCGACTGGCGGGAGTGGGAACTAGCAGAACTGCTAGGCGATAGTGAGTTGTGCAGGAAAGAAAGTGTCCAGTCCTGAAATAGGTTTACACCCATTTCAGCCTCAAAACGCCCGATGCACCGCATCGGGCGTTTTGTATTT
>NZ_JBYTBK010000002.1:0-267695 GCF_058789115.1 Pseudomonas sp. FW300-N1A1
AGTAGGTCCAACCGTTCCATCCCAGCGGCCAGACGTTTGAATGCGGCTTTCAACAGCGGTTCGTCACCCCAGCTTTGGGTGATGCTGACACGAGCCTGAACCAGCGTTGCGCGTCGACGAAGCAAACTTTGAAGCTTGAGATAAACCTTGGGTGGCGGACTCCATGGCCGCAGCTCCACCATTTCGTTCTTCAGATAGCGTGCCAGTAAACGTGCGTCACTGGCATCCGTCTTGGCTCGGCCGCCCACACCTTTACGATAGTTGCTCAGACGGAAACCATCGATGACATACACGGTATGGCCCATTGCATGAGCCAGCTCAACCGTCCATAGGTGATAGATGTTGGTGGCTTCGATGGCGATGGCGCTGTTTGCCGGTAACGTTTGCAGCCATTTCTTGAGGGCTGGTTTATCGTTTGACACGACTGACAGTTGATCGATGTCGGCTTGATAGACCACCACTTCGGCCTTGGCGACATCCACACCGACGACACAATGCGAGACACTCATTGCCATAAAGAAGGCTCCCGGTTAGGGTTTAAAGGCTTGTCGGGGCTTCACCGTTGCGCTGGCTTGCTTCTATCGTCGGTCATGGCCGATGCATTCCTTATCGGCGCTTTGGTGAAGGGGTGGGGCGAAGTCTCCCACGGTCTGTACTGGCTAGAGTCAGATGCTGGCTTTTAGTCCCACCACCCCTACAAGTCTAAACATACAAGCGGGCTTGCTCGCGAAGGCGGTTTGTCAGTCACATCGATACGGGATGTACCGCCGTATTCGCGAGCAAGCCCGCTCCCACATTAGTTAATCTCGACTAGCTGTTATTGCGCGGTGGCCTTCAGCCCCGCCAGCAGCAATCGCTGATACAA
The DNA here is from genome assembly GCF_058789115.1 of Pseudomonas sp. FW300-N1A1. Taxonomy (NCBI): domain Bacteria; kingdom Pseudomonadati; phylum Pseudomonadota; class Gammaproteobacteria; order Pseudomonadales; family Pseudomonadaceae; genus Pseudomonas; species Pseudomonas sp. FW300-N1A1. Next base: position 866 of record NZ_JBYTBK010000002.1, read on the forward strand.
GTCCTCCTTCAGCCCTTCTGGTTTGGCTAGCTGCATCCGCGCGAGATGAGCCGGGTACTGCGACGGCTCCGGCGCGTCCAGCGCAGCCTTGCCCAATTCGAGCATCTCGGTCAGCTTGAACTTGCTCTTGAGCCAGTTCAGCGCCCGCAACAAGTCCCGCTCCTCGCTTGTGAAATCACTGCCCAGCGGATACTCCGGAAACAACTGCGAGTGTCGCGCAGCAATCGCCTGCAGGCGCTGCGCAGTGTTGTCGGTAAATCGCGGCTCAAGGCTGAAATCCTTTGGCAACTTACCGGCCTTCTGCGCCTGTTCGATCAACCTAGGCTGGAAACGCGAATCGCTGATATTCAACAGCGCCTCGATCACCTTGGCATCGGTTTTACCCCGCAGGTCGGCGATGCCGTACTCGGTGATCACGATATCGCGCAAATGCCGCGGGATGGTGCAGTGGCCGTATACCCAGACAATATTGGAGCTGACCTCGCCACCCGACTCACGCCAGCTGCGCAGGATCAGAATCGAGCGCGCCCCCTCCAGCGCATGGCCCTGGGCAACAAAGTTGTACTGCCCGCCCACGCCACTCAGCACCCGCCCATCCTCCAGCTGATCGGCCACTCCAGCCCCCATCAGCGTCACGGTGAAGGCGCTGTTGATGAAGCGCGCATCCACACGCTGCAAGCGCTTGAGCGCCTCGTGACCATACAACTCGTTGATGTAACTGATGGCGGTCATGTTGAACTCGGCAAGTTTGCCGTTGGGCAAATCACGCAGCCGCTGATAGAAACTGCGCGGCCCGAGGAAGAACCCTCCGTGCACCGAGACGCCGCCTTGCTGTGACAATTCGTCGAGGGTACCGGCGTTGGCTTGCTGTTGCAGGGCAACGCTCGGATACACCTTGCGGCGTACGATCCCGGCGTCGGACAACGCCAGCAGGCCGTTGACGAACATCTCGCTGCAACCGTAGAGCCCCTTGGCAAACGGCTCCACACCGCCTTCACGGCTGATCAGCGGCGCCCAGTAGTGGGCATCGAGGTCCGTCAGCAGCGCGCGATAACCGTCGTTGTCGGCCTGGCGCGCCAGCAACGCAGCCGTCAGGGCATCCCCCATCGAACCGATGCCGATCTGCAGGGTGCCTCCGTCGCGCACCAGGGTACTGGCGTGCAGGCCAATGCAGTGATCCTGCAAGCCCACCGGCATGTTCGGCGTGGAGAACAGCGTGCTGCCCTCCTCTTCGTCGAGCAGCAGGTCAAACGCCTCGCGCCCCAACTCCGAGTCGCCGGGCATGTACGGCAGGTCGCTGTGCACCTGGCCCACCAGCAGAATGGTTTCTCCTGCGGCCCGGCGCCTGGCGATCATCGGCAGCAGATCAAGGGTGATGTCCGGGTTGCAGCTCAGGCTCAGACGAGCCGGCTGCCGCGGATCATGCGCCACCAGTTGCGCCACCAGGTTCAAGCCCGCCGCATTGATGTCCCGGGCGGCATGGCTGTAGTTGCTGCTGACATAGTCTTGCTGCGCCGGCGCACTGTGCAGCAGGCTGCCGGGCTGCATGAAAAACTGCTCGATGTGAATGTTGGGTGGCAGCGAGTCGCGATGCAGGTCGGCGAGATAATCCAGCTCGGGATAATCGCCAAACACTCGCTCAACAAAAGGTTCCAGGAAACGCCGCTGCAACCCGTCGCCCAATGACGGGCGCCCCAGGCTCAATGCGGTATAGACCGTCAGCTGCCGTTCGGGCAGTTGGGCAATGCGTTGATAAAGTGCATTGACGAAGCGGTTGGGCTTGCCCAGCCCCAGAGGCAGGCCGAGGTGAATGTGCGTAGGCAACCGCGCGAGCACATCATCGACTGCCTGTTCGATTGAAACGGACTGCACCATCAGAGCCTCCCGACCTATCCATGAGTTGAGGTCGTTCGAGCTTGCCGGGTCTGACCCGCGATGACCAGCCTCCTGATCAAATCGCGGGCACAAAAAAGCCGCTCGAAAGCGGCTTTTTCGCTGAAGACGAGGCTTACTTCAAGCCGGACATCTTCTGGATAGCGCCTTTCAGATCAGCGTCGGAGCAATCTGCGCAGGTGCCTTTAGGGGGCATTGCGTTGATGCCGGTGATCGCTTTTGCCAGGATGCCGTCAAGGCCGCCCTGGTGATCGGCACGTGCTTTCCAGGCCGCGGTATCACCGATTTTCGGTGCGCCCAGCAGGCCCGAGCCGTGGCAAGCATTGCAGTGCTTGGCAATGATCTCGTCCGGCGTTTTCGCTCCACCGCCGCCTGCCGAAGCAGCGACTTCCATCCCTTTGCACTCTTGACCTTGCACACAGACCTGGCCGACTGGTTCAAGGCGTTTAGCAATATCGTCGGTAGTCGCAGCTTGAGCGCTGACTGCCCAAAGGGCCAATACGGTTGCTGGTGCGGCCAGCATTTTCATAATTAGGTTCACGCGTACACCCTCAATGGTGGCTAGTCACGCCCACGGCCACGGTTTCGCAGGCGGGCGCAAGTATAACGGTTAGCCCGCCACACTGAAACAACCCTAAAGTCCAAGGGGTATTAAGTAATGACGAAAAACGGCTCGGGCGGCTCGCAAAACCTCGGCGGACGCCTCTTTTCTTAAAAATTCGCGGGTGTGGCTGCGCTGATTAGTCGCGCCGGCGCATCAAACGGATTGCGGAAACGGTGTGGCTTGGTGCTTTCAAAATAGTAGCTGTCGCCAGCTTCCAGCACAAAAGTCTCCAGACCGACCACCAACTCCAGCCGTCCTTCGAGCAGGATTCCGGTTTCTTCGCCCTCATGGGTGAGCATCTCTTCCCCGGTGTCGGCACCGGGTGGATAGATCTCGTTGAGGAAGGCGATAGCGCGACTCGGATGGGCCTTGCCGACCAGTTTCATGGTCACGGCACCATCGGAGATATCAATCAGCTCGTTGGCCTTGTAGACAATCTGAGTCGGCTTTTCCTGAAGAATCTCTTCGGAAAAGAACTCGACCATGGACATGGGAATACCGCCAAGCACCTTCCTCAGCGAACTGATGGAGGGGCTGACGCTGTTTTTCTCGATCATCGAAATGGTGCTGTTGGTGACACCCGCACGCTTGGCGAGCTCACGCTGGGAAAGACCTTTCAGTTTACGGATCGATTGCAGTCGTTCACCGACGTCCAATGCATTAGCCTCCCAGGATTCAGATTGTGTGGATAGTGAACGTTATCATGGCGACAGCGTTCAGTATTTACAACACTTGAGCCTGAGTCCTGTTCGGCAAAGCGACTTCCGGTCAGCCCCGCGCCCCGTCAGTCCCCGCTATAGAGCCGTGGCACGCGACGCAGATTGCAGAATATCTGGTAAGGGATGGTGTCGGCGGCCATCGCCACATCACTGGCCAGGATGTTTTTACCCCACAATTCGACCGTCGAACCGAGGCCCGCCTGAGGCACATCGGTCAAATCGATGCACAGCATGTCCATCGACACCCGCCCCAGCAGCTGACTGCGCTGCCCGGCCACCAACACGGGCGTACCGGTAGGCGCCTGACGCGGATAACCGTCGGCATACCCCATGGCGACCACGCCAATGCGCATCGGCTTCTGGGTGATGAATCGGGCGCCATAACCCACGGGCTCGCCAGCGGGCAGTTCGCGTACGCTGATGACTTTCGATTCGAGGGTCATCACAGGCTGCAAACGTGCGGCAACCGGATTGGCCTCCTCGAAGGGTGTCGCGCCATAGAGCATGATGCCCGGGCGCACCCAATCGCTTGGCACCTGAGGCCAGCCGAGCACGGCAGGTGAATTGCGCAAGCTGACCTGCGCCGACAACCCCTGGCGCGCAGCTTCAAACACCGCGACCTGCTCTGCGGCACTGCTGCTGTTGAGCTCATCCGCGCGAGCGAAGTGGCTCATCAGCACAATCTTCGACACCTTGCCGCTGGCCAGCAGGCGCTGATACGCCACCTGGTAATCCGCCGGATGCAGGCCGACCCGGTGCATGCCCGAGTCCAGCTTGAGCCAGACCGTGATCGGCTGGCGCAGGGCGGCTTTCTCGATCGCCTCGAGTTGCCAGAGCGAATGCACCACGCACCAGAAATCATGCTCGACGATCAACGACAGCTCATCGGCTTCGAAAAAGCCTTCGAGCAGCAACACCGGCGCGCGAATGCCGGCTGCACGCAGCTCCAGGGCTTCTTCGATACAGGCAACGGCAAAACCGTCCGCCTCGGCCTCCAGGGCCTGGGCACAGCGCACCGCACCGTGGCCGTAGGCATCGGCCTTGATCACCGCGAGGGCACGAGCCCCCGTGAGCTCACGGGCCAGTTGATAGTTATGACGCAGGGCTTGTAGATCGATCAGGGCACGGGCAGGACGCATGGCGGCAGACTTCTAGGCGGTCTCGAGAGGAAAAAAACCGGCGCTGACTGGCGGCGTGAACCACCAATAGCACCGGGAGAGGGATCGTTCAAGGCAGAGCGGCCACGACCGACAGCTCGACCAGAATTTCCGGTTCGCACAGTTTGGCTTCAACCGTTGCCCGTGCCGGCGCAACGTTCTTCGGCAGCCAGGTGTCCCAGACACTGTTCATGCCCTGGAAATCGGCATCAATGTCTTTCAGGTAAATCGTCACCGACAGCAACCGGGTCTTGTCGGTCCCCGCCAGGTCCAGCAAACGCTCGATGTTGGCGAGGGTTTCGCGAGTCTGCTGTTCAATCCCGGCGCTCATATCATCGCCGACCTGCCCTGCCAGATACACGGTGCCGCTGTGAACCACGATCTGGCTCAAACGCTCATTGGTGAGCTGGCGCTGGATTGCCATGTTTTGCGGACTCCTGGGGGGTGTTGCCATAACGGGAAATATCGAGGCCTTCAGCGCTGATCTGCGGCGTTTTCTTCGCCATCAGGTCAGCCAGCAAGCGGCCGGAGCCACACGCCATGGTCCAGCCGAGCGTGCCGTGACCCGTGTTCAGGAACAGGTTCTTGAACGGGGTAGCACCGACAATCGGCGTGCCGTCCGGCGTGGTCGGACGCAAACCGGTCCAGAAACTGGCCTGGGCCAGATCGCCGCCCTGAGGATAAAGATCGTTGACGATCATCTCCAGCGTTTCGCGTCGACGCGGGTTCAGCGACAGGTCAAAACCGGCTATTTCAGCCATGCCGCCCACACGAATACGGTTGTCGAAACGGGTGATCGCGACCTTGTAGGTCTCGTCGAGGATGGTCGAAGTCGGAGCCATCGCCGGGTTGGTGATCGGCACGGTCAGCGAGTAACCCTTGAGCGGATAAACCGGGGCCTTGATGCCCAGCGGCTTGAGCAGCTGCGGCGAGTAACTGCCGAGCGCCAGGACGTAACGGTCCGCGGTTTCCAGCTTGCCGTCGATCATCACGCCATTGATCCGGTCGCCGGCGTAGTCGAGGCGTTGAATGTCCTGGCCGAAACGGAACTCCACACCCAGTTGCATGGCCATTTCAGCCAGGCGCGTGGTGAAGATCTGGCAGTCGCCGGTCTGGTCGTTCGGCAGACGCAGGGCGCCGGCGAGAATGTCGGTCACGCTGGCCAGGGCCGGTTCGACGCGGGCAATGCCGGCGCGGTCGAGCAGCTCGAACGGAACGCCGGACTCCTTGAGCACAGCGATGTCTTTAGCGGCGCCATCGAGCTGTGCCTGGGTGCGGAACAGTTGGGTCGTGCCCAGGCTGCGGCCTTCATAGGCAATACCGGTTTCCGCGCGCAATTCGTCGAGGCAGTCACGGCTGTACTCGGACAGGCGGACCATGCGCTCCTTGTTCACCGCGTAACGGCTGGCGGTGCAGTTGCGCAGCATCTGCGCCATCCAGAGGTATTGGTCGATATCGGCGGTGGCCTTGATCGCCAGCGGTGCGTGACGCTGCAGCAGCCATTTGATGGCCTTGAGCGGCACACCCGGCGCAGCCCATGGCGATGCGTAGCCCGGCGAGACCTGCCCGGCGTTGGCGAAACTGGTTTCCATGGCAGCGGCCGGTTGACGGTCCACGACCGTCACTTCAAAGCCGGCCCGAGCCAGATAGTAGGCACTGGCGGTACCGATAACGCCGCTACCCAAGACCAGAACGCGCATTTTTTATCCCTCATCGCGGCTTGTCGCCGACGTTTGTTGTGTGCAAGCAATGATGAGCGCAGTGTAAAAAACATTTGCCAGTGCTTTTCACTATATAAGTGCCTATATTTGGCGACAATTCTCGGCAAAATAGCTTTTGACGGAGGCGCATCCCCTATGCGGACCAACACTCAGACCAAACGTGAACTGGACAAGATCGACCGGAACATCCTGCGCATCCTGCAAGCCGATGGGCGAATCTCGTTCACCGAACTCGGGGAAAAGGTCGGACTGTCGACCACGCCCTGCACGGAGCGGGTGCGCCGCCTGGAGCGCGAAGGGATCATCATGGGCTACAACGCCCGGCTCAACCCGCAGCACCTTAAGGGTAGCCTGCTGGTGTTCGTCGAAATCAGCCTCGACTACAAATCCGGCGATACCTTTGAAGAGTTCCGACGCGCGGTGCTGAAACTGCCTCATGTGCTGGAATGCCACCTGGTCTCAGGGGATTTCGACTATCTGGTGAAGGCGCGGATTTCCGAAATGGCCTCGTACCGCAAACTGCTGGGCGACATCCTGCTCAAGCTGCCCCACGTGCGCGAGTCCAAGAGCTATATCGTGATGGAAGAAGTGAAAGAGAGCCTGAGCTTGCCGATTCCGGATTGAGCCCGGATCATCACACCAACACCTGCCGAGTGCTTTGCTCGTTCCCACGCTCTGCGTGGGAGCGCTCACATCACACGAGAACCTGCCGCGTGCTGGCCATGTACGCGTGAATCTGTTTCTCGACCCGTGGATGAATCAACTCCACGGGGCCGCGACCATTGGGGCATGGCAAGGTGGGCGTGGTGCCGAACAGGCGACAGATCAGTGGCCGCTCTTCGTACACGGTGCAACCGTCGGGCCCCAGGTGCACGCAGTTCAATTCATCCATCGCCGCATCCTGCTCGGCGCGGGTCTTGCGCGGCAGGCGGGACATTTCTTCCGGCGAAGTCGTCACCGGCCCACAGCAGTCGTGGCAACCGGGGACGCACTCGAACGAAGGGATCTGCTGCCGGAGTGTGCGAACGGTCTGGCGGTTGCAGCTCATCGAAATGAATACCGGAGAAAGTGAACGGGGCGCAATTTTGCCCTAAAAGCCTGACACCAGACAGCACTGGCCGACCAGTGTTGCCCGCGCCGAAAGGTCCGGCTTATGCTCCGTAAAATTTACTCAACACCGAAAACTCAGGATCACCCCCATGCACGCCCGCGTTCAGCAACCTGTTCCGAGCAACCACACCGCCTCCTATTACGCCGCCAGCAGCCTGCCGCAGCCTGATCACCCAGTGCTCCAGGGCCAGTTGTTGGCTGACGTGTGCGTGGTAGGCGGCGGTTTTTCCGGTCTGAACACCGCCATCGAGCTGGCCGAGCGCGGCCTCAGCGTGGTGCTGCTCGAGGCCCACAAGATCGGCTGGGGGGCCAGCGGACGCAACGGCGGGCAGCTGATTCGCGGCGTCGGCCATGGCCTGGACCAATTCACTGACGTGATCGGCGCAGACGGCGTTCGCCAGATGAAACTCATGGGCCTGGAAGCGGTGGAGATCGTCCGTCGGCGGGTCGAACAGTTTCAGATTGCCTGCGACCTGACCTGGGGTTACTGCGACCTGGCCAATAAACCGCGAGACCTTGAAGGCTTTGCCGAGGACGCGGCCGAACTGCGTAGCCTCGGCTATCGCTATGAGACCCGACTGCTGCAAGCCCATGAAATGCACAGTGTGGTCGGCTCCGACCGCTATGTCGGCGGCTTGATCGACATGGGCTCCGGACACCTGCACCCGCTGAACCTGGCCTTGGGTGAAGCGGCAGCGGCGCAGCAACTGGGGGTGAAACTGTTCGAACACTCGGTCGTGACCCGCATCGACTATGGCAATGAGGTCCAGGTCCACACGGCACAAGGGTCGGTGCGCGCCAAGACGCTGGTGCTGGGCTGCAACGCCTACCTCAATGACCTGAACCTGGAACTCAGCGGCAAAGTGCTGGCCGCCGGCAGCTACATCATTGCCACCGAACCCTTGAGCGAAGCCCAGGCGCATGCCCTGCTGCCGCAGAACATGGCGGTCTGCGACCAGCGCGTGGCGTTGGACTACTACCGTCTCTCGGCCGATCGACGCTTGCTGTTTGGCGGGGCCTGCCACTATTCAGGCCGCGATCCTTCGGACATCGGCGCTTATATGCGGCCGAAGATGCTTGAGGTGTTCCCGCAACTGGGTGGGGTAAGGATCGACTATCAGTGGGGCGGGATGATCGGCATCGGTGCCAACCGCCTGCCACAGATCGGCCGGCTCAAAGACCAGCCGAATGTGTATTACGCCCAGGCGTACTCAGGCCATGGCGTCAACGCCACCCACCTGGCCGGCAAGCTGCTAGCCGAAGCCATCAGTGGCCAGCAGGGCGGAGGGTTTGACCTGTTCGCCAAGGTGCCACATATCACCTTCCCCGGCGGCAAACACTTGCGCTCGCCGTTGTTGGCGCTGGGGATGTTGTGGCACCGGCTTAAAGAGCTGGTCTGATGCTGATTTGATCGTTCCCACGCACGCGGGAACGATCACACACGACAACACTTACAACCGCCAGAACGGCTTCAACCCCTCCGCCCGCGCCTGTTCACGGCTCAAGCCCACATCGCGCAACTGCTGCGCCGAGAGTTCCAGCAACGCCTTGCGCGTGTGCAGACGATGCCAGAACAGGCCCCAGCGCCCCAGGCAGGACGGCGCATTGCGGGCGCGGGCCTCACGCATGCCCTGTTCCTGCCCTGCCGCCAGTTCCTGACTGTGTAACGTCAGCCGCACATCGCTCAAGCCGTTCATTTTCAATGCTCCTGTTTACTTGGGTAGCCAGAGATTCCATGATGCGCGGGCAAGCAAAACCATTACAGATTCAATGAATATGTATTACCTCCATACAGATTTTCTGTTTTAGCGACTGAATCCTGTATTTTTGCCCCATCTGTACTGATCCCCGTATCTCTTCACCGAGGCTGCACCATGACGCTTTACGTCAACCTCGCCGAATTGCTCGGCACACGCATCGAGCAGGGCTTCTATCGCCCCGGTGACCGACTGCCGTCGGTACGGGCATTGAGTGTTGAGCACGGGGTCAGCCTGAGCACGGTGCAACAGGCTTACCGGGTGCTGGAAGACAGCGGGCTGGCGCGACCGAAACCGAAATCCGGCTACTTCGTCCCGGTCGGGCGCGAGCTGCCGGAGCTGCCAGTGGTTGGCCGCCCGGCCCAACGCCCGGTCGACATTTCCCAGTGGGACCTGGTGCTGGAACTGATCCGCGCCGTGCCACGCAAGGACGTCGTGCAACTGGGCCGTGGCATGCCGGACATCACCACGCCAACCATCAAGCCCCTGCTGCGCAGCCTGGCCCGGATCAGCCGACGGCAAGACATGCCTGGCCTGTACTACGACAACATCTACGGCACACTGGAACTGCGTGAGCAGATCGCGCGCCTGATGCTCGACTCCGGCAGCCAATTGAGCGCCAGCGACCTGGTGGTCACCACCGGCTGCCACGAAGCGCTCTCCACCAGCATTCGCGCCATCTGCGAACCGGGGGACATCGTCGCCGTGGACTCGCCAAGCTTTCACGGTGCCATGCAGACACTCAAGGGACTGGGCATGAAAGCCCTGGAGATTCCCACCGACCCGCTTACCGGGATCAGTCTCGATGCGCTGGAACTGGCCCTGGAGCAATGGCCGATCAAGGCCATACAGTTGACCCCCAACTGCAACAACCCCTTGGGCTACATCATGCCGGAGTCGCGAAAACGCGCGTTGTTGACGCTCGCACAGCGGTTTGACGTGGCCATCATCGAAGACGATGTGTATGGCGAGCTGGCCTACACATACCCGCGACCACGCACCATCAAGTCGTTCGACGAAGACGGTCGCGTCCTGCTCTGCAGTTCGTTCTCCAAGACCCTGGCGCCCGGGCTGCGCATCGGTTGGGTCGCACCGGGCCGGTATCTGGAACGGGTGCTGCACATGAAATACATCAGCACCGGCTCGACCGCGGCACAACCCCAGATCGCCATTGCGGAGTTCTTGAAAGGCGGCCACTTCGAGCCTCATTTGCGGCGGATGCGCACCCAATACCAACGCAATCGTGACCTGATGCTTGATTGGGTCAGCCGCTACTTCCCGTCCGGCACCCGCGCCAGCCGTCCGCAAGGCAGCTTTATGCTGTGGGTCGAACTGCCGGAAGGCTTCGACACCCTGAAGCTCAATCGCGCACTCCTCGACCAGGGCGTACAGATTGCCGTGGGCAGTATCTTTTCCGCCTCGGGCAAGTACCGCAATTGCCTGCGCATGAACTACTCGGCCAAGCCTACGCCACAGATTGAAGAGGCGGTGCGCAAGGTCGGGGCTGCAGCAATCAAGTTGCTGGCCGAGAGTCCCTGCACGGACACCTGAGTAGCGCCAATGCCGTGCCATACTCCGAGCCTGGCCCTCTTGCAGGAACAACCGACTTGCGCCCCAGACCTGTCCTGCTCCTTGTGTTGCTCCTCACGCTGATGAGTGGCTGCGCCTCGCTCGACGTGGCACGCGAGCCGAGCCAGGCATTGCCAGCGAGCGAGTCCTCGTTTGGCCGCTTGATCCAGGCCCAGGCAGCCGCGTATCAAGGGCGCTCCGGTTTCCGCCTGCTGTCGGACAGCGGCGAAGCCTTCAGCGCACGCGCCGAACTGATCCGCCAGGCCCAGCGTAGCCTCGACCTGCAGTACTACATCGTCCACGACGGCATCAGCACACGACTGCTGGTGAACGAGTTACTCAAGGCGGCTGATCGTGGCGTGCGCATTCGTGTTCTGCTCGACGACACCACCAGCGACGGCCTGGACCAGACCATCGCCACACTGGCCGCTCACCCGCAAATACAGATTCGCCTGTTCAATCCGTTGCATTTGGGCCGCAGCACCGGGGTGACGCGAACCATGGGCCGGCTGTTCAACCTGTCGCGGCAACACCGGCGCATGCACAACAAGCTGTGGCTGGCGGACAACAGCGCCGCCATCGTCGGCGGCCGCAACCTGGGGGACGAGTACTTCGATGCCAAGCCCAACCTGAATTTCACCGACATCGACCTGCTGGGCATCGGACCGGTCGCCGAACAACTGGGGCACAGCTTCGACCAGTACTGGAACAGCGCCCTGAGCAAACCCATCGACGGGTTTGTCGCCAGCAAGCCCACCACCAAGGATCTGGCCGACACCCGCTCAAGACTGCAGGCATCCCTGGACGAAAGCCGCCGACAGAACCACGCGCTGTACCAGCAACTGAAGACCTACCAGACCGACCCGCGCCTGGACGCCTGGCGAACCGAGTTGACCTGGGCCTGGAACCAGGCGTTATGGGATGCGCCGAGCAAGGTGCTGGCCAAGGGCGAACCGGACCCGCAACTGTTGCTGACCACCCAGCTGGCGCCCGAACTGCAGGGGGTCAGCAAAGAGCTGGTAATGATCTCGGCCTATTTCGTCCCCGGCCCTCCCGGGCTGGTCTACCTGACAGGCCGCGCCGATGCCGGGGTATCGGTGAGCTTGTTGACTAACTCGCTGGAGGCGACCGATGTGCCGGCGGTACACGGCGGCTACGCGCCCTACCGCAAGGCGTTGCTGGAGCACGACGTGCAGCTGTTCGAACTGCGCCGACAACCCGATGAAGGTGATGGCAGCGGTCCAGAGTTCTTCCGCAGCGCCTCTTACCGTGGCTCCGATTCCAGCCTGCACAGCAAGGCAATCGTCTTTGACCGGCAGAAATCGTTCATTGGCTCATTCAACTTCGATCCACGCTCGGTGCTCTGGAATACCGAAGTCGGCGTGCTGGTGGACAGCCCGGAACTCGCCGGGCGTGTACGCGAACTGGCCTTGCAGGGCATGGCGCCGACCCTGAGTTACCAGGCTCGGCTGGAGAACGGTCAGGTGGTATGGGTGACCGAAGACAATGGCCAACTGCACACTCTCACCCGCGAGCCGGGGAACTGGTGGCGGCGCTTCAATGCCTGGTTCAGCAACACCGTTGGCCTGGAGCGCATGCTCTAGGCCGGCTCGACCACCTCACCAAAAGCCCCCTGGCGCAGCAACAGGACGATCAACCCGAACGCCCCCGCCGCCATCAGCCACGGCAAGGCGTGCCCACTGATCCATTGGCTGCCGGCGCCTGCGGCGAGCGGACCGATCAGGCAGCCGATCCCCCACAGTTGCGCGATGTGGGCGTTGGCTCGCACCAACGCATCATCGCGATAACGTTCGCCGATCAGAATCAGCGACAGAGTGAACAAGCCACCGGCACTGGCCCCAAACAGCACCCACAACGGCCAGATCAGCAAGGTGTCGATCAACAACGGGATCGCCAGGCTCGACAGCAACAGAGTTACCGCACAGCCGGCAAACAATGTGCGCCGGGATACCCGATCCGCCAACGCGCCGATTGGTAGCTGCAACAAGGCATCGCCGACCACCACGGTGCTGACCATCGCCAAGGCGATTTCAGCGGTGAATCCCTGTCGTAGGCAGTACACCGGCAACAAGGTCAGAATCATCGCCTCGAAGGCCGCGAACAACGACACCGCCCAGGCAATCGCCGGCAAGCCACGGCAGAAACCCAGCAGGTCGCTGAACGTGACACTGCAGGCTTCGCTGCTGGGCGCCCCGCTACGCCCCAGCAGCAACAGCGGCGACACCACCAGCAAGGCAACGCCCACCCAGAACCCGAAATCGTTCTCCGTGCCCAGCATGCCCAGCAAGACTGGCCCGGACAGTTGGCTCAAGGCATAACTGCTGCCGTACAGCGCCACCAATCGACCACGCCACTGCTCCACCACCAACTGGTTGATCCAGCTCTCGCCCAGGATGAATACGATGGTCAGGATGACCCCGATCATCAGCCGCAACACCAGCCAGACCGTGTAACTGGGCATCAACGCCAGCAGACCGATAGACACCGCGCCGGCCCACAGGCACAGACGCATCAGATTCGCCGTCCCCAGGCGCGCCGCCAGGTGGCTGGACACCTTGGCACCGAGCAGCACGCCAATCGCCGGCATCGCCGCCATCACACCGATGGCAAATGAGCCGTAGCCCCAGCTTTCAAGGCGCAACGACACCAGCGGCATGCTGACACCCAGGGCCAGGCCGACACTCAGGACAGATGCCAACACGGCGAAATAAGTCGCCCAACGCATTTTCCACGCTCCTGTGGATTGTCATTTTTCCAGACTGAACACAAAGCAATGTGGGAGCGGGCTTGCTCGCGAAGAGGTCATCACATCCAACATCAATGTTGGCTGTTACACCGCCTACGCGAGCAAGCCCGCTCCCACAGGAATCTGTGTTGCATTGAGCCCCGGCGAACCGGGGCCCGTCATCGCTTACAGCTTGATCCAGGTCGCCTTCAGCTCGGTGTACTTGTCGAATGCGTGCAGCGACTTGTCACGGCCGTTGCCCGACTGCTTGAAGCCACCAAAGGGAGCGGTCATGTCGCCACCATCGTACTGGTTGATCCACACGCTACCGGCACGCAGCGCCTTGGCCGTCAGGTGCGCCTTGGAAATGTCCTGGGTCCACACTGCGGCAGCCAGGCCATAAGGCGTATCGTTGGCAATCCGAATGGCTTCTTCGGCGCTGTCGAAGGTAATCACCGACAGCACCGGGCCGAAGATCTCTTCCTGAGCGATCTTCATCCCATTGCTCACACCGTCGAAAATCGTTGGCTCTACATAAGTGCCACCGGTCTCCTGAAGGATGCGCTTGCCGCCCGCAACCAGCTTGGCACCGTCGGCATGGCCCGCTTCGATATAGGACAGCACGGTATTCATTTGCTGGGTATCGACCAGCGCACCGACGTTGGTGACCGGATCCAGCGGGTTGCCCGGCTTCCAGGCTTTCAGGGCCTCGATCACCAGTGGCAGGAAGCGGTCCTTGATCGAGCGTTCCACCAGGAGACGGGAGCCGGCTGTGCAGACCTCGCCCTGATTGAATGCAATGGCACTGGCAGCGGATTCAGCCGCCGCTTGCAGGTCCGGCGCATCGGCGAACACGATGTTCGGGCTCTTGCCGCCGGCTTCGAGCCAGACGCGCTTCATGTTCGACTCGCCGGAGTAGATCATCAACTGCTTGGCGATCTTGGTCGAGCCCGTGAACACCAGGGTGTCGACGTCCATGTGCAGGGCCAGTGCCTTGCCAACCGTGTGACCATACCCTGGCAGTACGTTCAGCACGCCTTTGGGGATACCGGCTTCAACGGCCAACGCTGCGATACGGATGGCGGTCAGCGGAGATTTTTCGGACGGCTTGAGGATCACCGAGTTACCGGTGGACAGCGCCGGACCCAGCTTCCAGCAGGCCATCATCAGCGGGAAGTTCCACGGCACGATGGCGCTGACCACACCCACCGGCTCACGGGTCACCAGACCCAGTTGGTCATGAGGGGTCGCAGCCACTTCGTCGTAGATCTTGTCGATGGCTTCGCCGCTCCAGCTCAGCGCTTGAGCCGCGCCCGGAACGTCGATGTACAGGGAGTCGCTGATCGGCTTGCCCATGTCCAGTGTTTCAAGCAACGCCAGCTCTTCGGCATGCTGCTTGAGCAGGCCGGCGAAACGGATCATGGTGGATTTGCGCTTGGCCGGGGCCAGGCGCGACCAGACGCCCGAATTGAAGGTGGCGCGGGCGTTTTCCACAGCGCGCTGGGCGTCGGCGGCGTCACAGCTGGCGATCTTGCCCAGCAGGCGGCCATCGACCGGGCTGATGCACTCGAAGGTCTCGCCGGAGACCGCGTGGGTGTATTCGCCATTGATATAGGCGCGGCCTTCAATGTTCAGGTCGCGGGCACGTTGTTCCCAGTCGGCACGAGTCAGGGTGGTCATACGAGTGTCCTCCTCTTATTGAATACGAGCGCCACGCGGCTACGCAGGCACTGTCAGGAATTGGGCCCGGCCAGCCGTCAAATCGGCCCTGGGCACCCACCACCCTAAACCAGCCACACCACTAGTTTCAATATATTTGACACAAGGCCGGCAAACGGCCTTGCGATGTTCATTTTAATAAACATAGACTCGGGGCTTTTCAACCACTCGCGTCGCAATCACGGGGGATTACAACAATGAGCATCCAGGACATCGTCGACTTCAGCCAGGCCACCACCGCCGCCGAGCGTTATCGCCCGGAGGCCGCCAAAGTGCTCAAGGGCGACCCGGAGCAAACCGTCTACAACCACTACAACAGCCCCTGCGGCCAGCTCAACGCCGGCGTCTGGGAAGGCGAAGTCGGACAGTGGACCGTGAACTTCACCGAACACGAATACTGCGAAATCGTGCAGGGCGTCTCGGTACTGCGTGACAACGACGGTAACGCCAAGACCCTGCGCACCGGCGACCGCTTCGTCATTCCGGCCGGATTCAAAGGCACCTGGGAGGTGCTGGAGACGTGTCGCAAGATCTACGTGGCGTTCGAACAGAAGCCATAACTATGTACCGCATAGGGCGATAAACGCAGGAGGAGGATCGAACTGTCCATCCGGACATTTCACTCAATCAAAGGATTAAAGAACATGACCAATGATGAAGTCCTCCAACAGCTTCAACACCTGATCGGCAGCCGGTACGTAGCCACCGTCAAAGCCTATATCAGCGAACTGACCGGCCGCGCGCGCGTGGTCGGCATCAACGATATTTCCACGAAAGAGCTGGATCCCGATCGTATCCGCCTTCTTGGCGATGATGCAGGTGCCATCCGATCTGTCAGCTTTGGCTGACCTCTCGCCAGATCAATAGTCAGTCGCTGTCTAGTCCTGAAACAGGTGTAAACCTTATTCCGGACGGAACAAGCACAACAAAAAAGGCCCGTATCTCGCGATACGGGCCTTTTTCTCAAGAGGGAAAAATCAATTACTTGATTTTGCCTTCTTTGTAGATCACGTGCTTACGAACAACCGGATCAAATTTCTTGATCTCGATTTTGTCCGGAGTAGTACGCTTGTTCTTGTCGGTAGTGTAGAAGTGACCAGTACCGGCGCTCGAAATCAAACGAATCAATTCACGCATGATTAGCTCCCTTAAACCTTGCCATCGCGGCGAAGTTCGGCCAGCACGACAGTGATGCCACGCTTGTCGATGATACGCATGCCTTTGGCAGATACGCGCAGACGCACAAAACGTTTCTCTTCTTCAACCCAGAAGCGGTGATGCTGCAGGTTCGGCAGGAAACGACGACGGGTTTTGTTGTTTGCGTGGGAAATGTTATTCCCAGTCACCGGACCCTTACCGGTAACTTGACAGACTCTAGACATGCCTCAGCCCTCTAAAACCACATGCCCAACCCGGCATGGGTTGGCCGCTTAATCTCTCAGTCATTTGGCGCCAGGCGCCGCGTTTCTTTAAGGGTCTTACCGGCTACACCTACAGTGAAGGAACCGGGCCCCTAGAAAAGAGCGCTGCTTTATACCAGAAAGACCCGGTAGCAACAACTATCGGTGTGAAGAGACTTTTCAAAAACCCCGAATTCAGGGCGCCAGACGCCTTGGACAAAGGCTATCAATGCCAGCGACCGCTCGTCGCAGAACGTCGACTTGCGTGCCAACACCGACAACTGGCCCCGCGCACTTTACCCGGTTTCGCCCTCCACGGAGTGCCGCTCAAGGCAAATTCCTGATAAAAAACGCCTGCCGCCCCCCTCCTCATCAAATAAAAGTACCCGCCCACCAGCCACAAAATGCAAAAGGGGATAGTCATTTGCAGGCGAGGTCACTAGGGTAAGCCTTTTCCAGACTGCACTCGCAGATGGGCCTTCGATCTGCACAGGAATCCACACATGCGCCTCGCTGCCCTACCGCTGTTGCTCGCCCCACTCTTGCTGAGCCCGCTGGCCCAGGCTGCCACCCTGAGCGTCTGCACGGAGGCCAGCCCGGAAGGGTTCGATGTCGTTCAATACAACTCGCTGACCACCACCAACGCCTCGGCGGATGTGCTGATGAATCGCCTGGTGGACTTCGACACGACCAGCGGCAAAGTGGTCCCCAGCCTGGCGGACAGTTGGGAAGTATCGGCCGACGGCCTGACCTACGTCTTCAAATTGCACCCCCAGGTGAAATTCCACCGCACCGACTACTTCAGCCCGAGCCGCGACCTGACGGCGGGAGACGTGAAGTTCAGTTTTGAGCGCATGCTGGATCCGGCCAACCCATGGCACTCCATCGCCCAAAGCGGCTTCCCCCATGCCCAATCGATGCAACTGCCGGCGCTGATCAAGAAAATCGACGCGCTGGACCCGCTGACCGTGCGCTTCACCCTGGACCACCCCGACTCGACGTTCCTCGCCACGCTGAGCATGGGCTTTGCCTCGATCTACCCCGCTGAGTATGCTGATCAACTGCTCAAGGCCGGCACGCCCGAGAAACTCAACAGCCAGCCCATTGGCACTGGCCCGTTCATTTTCGGGAGGTTCCAGAAAGACGCGTCGATTCGCTACAAAGCCAACCGCGACTACTTTGCTGGCAAGCCCGGGGTAGACACCCTGGTGTTCGCCATCACCCCGGACGCCAACGTGCGCTTGCAGAAGCTGCGGCGCAACGAATGCCAGATCGCCCTGTCGCCCAAGCCCCTGGATGTACAGGCCGCCGCCCAGGAGCCGACCCTCAAGGTCGAGAGCACGCCCGCCTTCATGACGGCATTCGTGGCCATCAACAGCCAGCACCCGCCCCTGGACAAGCCCGAAGTGCGCCAGGCGATCAACCTGGCCTTCGACAAGACCAGCTACCTCAAGGCCGTGTTCGAAGACACCGCGCAAACCGCCAACGGCCCCTACCCGCCTAATACCTGGAGCTACGCCAAGGACCTGCCGGGCTATCCGAAAGACCTGGCCAAGGCGCGCTCGCTGATGGCCAAGGCCGGCCTCAAGGACGGCTTCAAAACGACCATCTGGACACGTCCGTCCGGCAGCCTGCTCAACCCCAACCCGAGCCTTGGCGCCCAGTTGCTGCAGGCCGACCTTGCGGAAATAGGCATTCAGGCGGAAATCCGGGTGATTGAATGGGGCGAGCTGATTCGCCGCGCCAAGGCCGGCGAACACGACCTGCTGTTCATGGGCTGGGCTGGCGACAATGGCGACCCGGATAACTTCCTCACGCCGCAGTTCTCCTGTGCGGCCGTCAAGTCCGGGACCAACTTCGCTCGCTACTGCGACCAGGGCCTGGACAAGCTGATCAATGCCGGCAAGACCACCACCGAACAAGGCGTGCGCAGCAAGCTCTACGAGCAAGCCCAGGCGCAGATCCAGCAACAGGCCCTGTGGTTGCCGCTGGCCCACCCGACCGCCTTCGCGCTGACGCGCAAGGACGTTCAGGGCTATCAGGTCAGCCCTTTTGGACGCCAGGATTATTCGAAGACCAGCTTCAAGCCATAAGCGGCAAGCGGCAAGCTCAAAACAGTACGCATGCTGCTCTGGCTTGCCGCTTGTAGCTTGTAACTTGCAGCTGCTGTTTCACATCCACCCATATTCGGCCATCGACAGTGGGTCCCCATCGCCCACGATGAAATGATCGAGCACCCGCACATCGATCATCCCCAGCACTTCCTGCAGGAGCTTGGTCAGCACCCTATCGGCCTGACTCGGCTCGACATGCCCCGACGGATGGTTGTGGCACAGGATCACGGCGGCAGCATTGTGCGCCAGCGCGCGCTTGACCACCTGGCGCGGATGAACGCTGGTGGTGTCGATCGAGCCGCGAAACAGTGTCTCGAACGCCAGGACCCGGTGCTTGGAGTCGAGAAACAGGCAACCGAACACCTCGTGAGGCTCATGCCGTAGCATGGCCTTGAGGTAGTTGCGCACCTCGATCGGGTTCTTGAGCACCGAAGCACGCCGCAGATGCTCCGCCAAATGCCGTCGCGCCATTTCCAGGACCGCCTGCAACTGGGCAAACTTCGCCGGCCCCAGCCCGAGTTGGCGGCCGAACGTTTGCTGGTCCGCCTCCAGTAACGTACGCAGGCCGCCAAATTGCTGCAGCAGGTGCCGCGCCAGGTCCACCGCGCTTTTCCCGGCGACCCCGGTCCGTAGAAAGATGGCCAGCAGTTCGGCATCCGAAAGACTCGCCGAACCCTGTTCCAGTAGCTTCTCCCGCGGCCGCTCCGCCGCCGGCCAGTCACGAATGCTCATAGCACCTCCATGTGTGTGGGCGCCGCTGTTCCGTAGCGGTCGCTGTGATATCGTAGCCCATCTTTTTTGCGGGCGAATTCACCCTGGGGAGGGGGTTTCGCCACGTATGTCACCAACGAATTGAAAGGCAGACCTATGCAGCGGCTGTATCGGAAACGCATCGTTCTGGGCGTCGGCGGCGGCATTGCTGCCTACAAGAGCGCCGAACTGGTTCGTCGCCTGATCGACCAGGGCGCGGAAGTGCGGGTGGTCATGACCCGTGGCGGCAGCGAGTTCATCACCCCGCTGACCATGCAAGCCCTCTCCGGGCACCCGGTGCACCTGGACCTGCTGGACCCCGCGGCTGAAGCCGCCATGGGCCACATCGAGCTGGCCAAGTGGGCCGACCTGGTACTGATTGCCCCAGCCACCGCCGACGTGATCGCACGCCTGGCCCAGGGCATCGCCAACGACTTGCTGACTACCCTGGTGCTGGCCACCGATGCCACCGTGGCGCTGGCGCCCGCCATGAACCAGGCCATGTGGCGCGACCCGGCAACCCAGGCCAACACCCAGCTGCTCGAAAGCCGCGGCTTCAAGGTCTTCGGCCCGGCCTCCGGCAGCCAGGCCTGCGGCGACGTCGGCATGGGCCGCATGATGGAGGCCGATGACCTGGCGCAGTGCGCCGCCGATTGCTTCCAGCACCTGGCGCTGACCGGCAAACACGTGCTGATCACCGCTGGCCCGACCCAGGAAAACATCGACCCGGTACGCTACATTACCAACCACAGCTCCGGAAAAATGGGCTTCGCCCTGGCCGAAGCCGCGGTTGAAGCCGGCGCCCGCGTGACCCTGATCACAGGCCCTGTGCACCTTCCGACGCCGGATCGCGTTACCCGCATCGACGTGGTCAGTGCCCGCGACATGCTGGCAGCCTGCGAGGCCGCGATCCCCTGCGACCTGTTCATCGCGTCCGCTGCGGTTGCTGACTACCGCCCGGAAGTCGTCGCCCCACAAAAACTCAAGAAAGACCCTACGACCGGTGACGGCTTTGTGCTGCAAATGGTGCGTAACCCAGACATTCTGGCCTCCATTGCCACTCGCCCTGACCGCCCGTTCAGTGTCGGCTTCGCCGCCGAAACCGAACACCTGCTCGATTACGCCGCACGCAAGCTCAAGGACAAGAACCTCGATCTGATCGTTGCCAACGACGTCGCTAATCCGAGCATTGGCTTCAACAGCGAGGAAAACGCCTGCAGCGTGATCGATCGTGAGTTGCACGCCACCCTTTTTGCCCAGACCAGCAAAGGCAAGATTGCCCGCCAGCTGATCACTTTTATCGCCGAACGTCTGAACCAGGTTTAACTCGTATGCACGCTTTGCAAGCCAAGATCCTCGACCCACGCATCGGCAGCGAATTCCCGCTGCCCCAGTACGCCACCCCAGGCTCCGCCGGCCTTGACCTGCGGGCCATGCTGGAACAGGACACCGTTATCAAGCCGGGCGAAACCCTGCTGATCCCCACTGGCCTGTCGGTGTACATCGGCGATCCGGGCCTGGCCGCGCTGATCCTGCCGCGCTCCGGCCTGGGCCACAAACACGGTATCGTGCTGGGTAATCTGGTCGGCCTGATCGATTCCGATTACCAGGGTCCGCTGATGGTGTCCTGCTGGAACCGTGGCCAGACCGACTTCAACATCGTGGTTGGCGAGCGACTGGCCCAACTGGTACTGGTGCCAGTAGTGCAGGCGCACTTCGAACTGGTTGAAGAGTTCGACGAAACCCAGCGTGGAGCAGGCGGTTTCGGCCACTCCGGCAGCCACTGAATAACACCCACGCCGAGACCAGCTCCCCTGCCCGGTCTCGGCACTTTGCTTTGCATTTCAGGATGAATATTGCGCTGACGGCAGCTGAACGGTTTAACGAGCCATATCAAGGCTCTAGAGGACGTTGCAGGCAACAAGCCACCCTGTATGGCACTTGCGCAGCACGAACTCTCTGCCCCAAACATCGTCATACCCTTCAGTTTGAACCCGCCGCCGAGCTGCTCGCCGGTCCGTCCAGTAACCTTTGAGTTGGAGCTATCCCAGTATGAGCAACACAACCCGCATCGCCCCCACGTTCCCCGACAGCATCTTTCGCGCCTACGATATCCGTGGCGTGGTCCCGCAGACCCTGACCGCTGAAACCGCCTACTGGATCGGTCGCGCCATTGGCGCCCAGACCCTGGCCCAGGGCGAGCCGAACATCAGCGTCGGTCGCGACGGTCGCCTGTCGGGCCCGGAACTTGTCGAGCAACTGATCCAGGGCCTGGCGGACAGCGGCTGCCACGTCAGCGACGTCGGCCTGGTGCCGACTCCGGCGCTCTACTACGCCGCCAACGTACTGGCCGGCAAATCCGGCGTTATGCTCACCGGTAGCCACAACCCATCGGACTACAACGGCTTCAAGATTGTCATCGCGGGCGACACACTGGCCAACGAACAGATTCAGGCCCTGCATGAACGCCTGAAAACCAACAACCTGACCAGCGGTCAGGGCAGCATCACCCAGGTCGAGATCCTTGATCGCTACACCACCGAAATCGTCCAAGACATCAAGCTCGCTCGCCGCCTGAAAGTGGTGGTCGATTGTGGCAACGGCGCGGCCGGCGTTATCGCCCCCCAACTGATCGAAGCCCTGAACTGCGAAGTCATCCCGCTGTTCTGCGAAGTCGACGGCAATTTCCCGAATCACCATCCGGATCCGGGCAAGCCTGAAAACCTGGTAGACCTGATCGCCAAGGTCAAGGAAACCAAGGCCGATCTGGGCCTGGCCTTCGACGGCGACGGTGATCGTGTCGGTGTCATCACCAACACGGGCGACATTGTCTTCCCGGACCGCCTGCTGATGCTGTTCGCCAAGGACGTCGTGGCACGCAACCCGGACGCGGAGATCATCTTCGACGTCAAATGCACCCGCCGCCTGATCCCGCTGATCAAGGAGTATGGCGGTCGCCCACTGATGTGGAAGACCGGTCACTCGCTGATCAAAAAGAAGATGAAGCAAAGCGGCGCCCTGCTCGCCGGCGAAATGAGCGGGCATATCTTCTTCAAGGAACGCTGGTTCGGTTTCGACGACGGTATCTACAGCGCCGCGCGTCTGCTGGAGATCCTGAGCAAGGAGAAATCCAGCGCACAGGAGCTGTTCGAGACCTTCCCGAACGATATTTCCACGCCAGAAATCAATATCCATGTGACCGAAGAGAGCAAATTCAGCATCATTGATGCACTGCATGACGCTCAATGGGGCGAAGGTGCCGACCTGACCACCATTGACGGTGTGCGCGTCGACTATGCCAAAGGCTGGGGCCTGGTTCGCGCCTCCAACACCACACCGGTGCTGGTCCTGCGATTCGAGGCCGACAACGACGCCGAACTGCAGCGCATCAAGGACGTGTTCCACGCCCAACTGAAACGTGTTGCACCTGACCTCCAACTACCATTTTGATTTTTTGAAGCGCCTTTCATTGAAGTGCCGGAGCCCTGAATGACCCTCGAACGCGAAGCCGCCGCCAACACCGCCAAGGTCCTGTCCGAAGCGCTGCCTTACATTCGCCGCTACGTCGGCAAGACACTGGTGATCAAATACGGCGGCAACGCGATGGAAAGCGAGGAGCTGAAGACCGGCTTTGCCCGCGACATCGTGATGATGAAAGCCGTCGGCATCAACCCGGTGGTGGTTCACGGTGGCGGCCCGCAAATCGGCGACCTGCTCAAGCGACTGTCGATCGAGAGTCATTTCATCGATGGCATGCGCGTCACGGACGCACAGACCATGGATGTGGTGGAGATGGTCCTCGGCGGCCAGGTGAACAAGGACATCGTCAACCTGATCAACCGCCATGGCGGCAGCGCCATCGGCCTGACCGGCAAGGACGCCGAACTGATTCGCGCGAAGAAGCTCACCGTCACCCGCCAGACGCCGGAGATGACCCAACCGGAAATCATCGACATCGGGCAAGTGGGCGAAGTGGTCGGCATCAACACCGACTTGCTGAACCTGCTGGTCAAAGGTGACTTCATCCCGGTGATCGCGCCGATCGGCGTTGGCGCCAATGGCGAGTCGTACAACATCAACGCCGACCTGGTGGCCGGCAAGGTCGCCGAAGCCCTGAAGGCCGAGAAGCTGATGCTGCTGACCAACATCGCCGGCCTGATGGACAAGTCCGGACAAGTCCTGACCGGACTGACCACCCAGCAGGTCGACGAGCTGATCGCCGACGGCACCATCTATGGCGGCATGCTGCCCAAGATCCGCTGCGCACTGGAAGCGGTGCAAGGCGGCGTGGGCAGCTCGCTGATCATCGACGGCCGGGTACCCAATGCGATCCTCCTGGAAATCTTCACCGACACCGGTGTGGGCACCCTGATCAGCAATCGCAAGCGTCCTTAAGCAACACCCATAAAAAAGACCCCGCTCAGCCTGGCTGAGCGGGGTCTTTTTTTGCCTGCGATCCCTGTGGCATATCACCTTTTGTGGCGAGGGCGCTTGCTCCCGCTTGAGTGCGCAGCACTCACAAAATCTTTGGGTCTGCTACGCAGCCCAGCGGGAGCAAGCTCCCTCGCCACAAAAACTCTCTCCCACAGGGGATTGCGGTTACACGCCGAACTGGGCGCGATAGGCTTCCACTGCTGGCAAGTGTTGCTTGAGCTGAGGATCATCGGCCAGGAATTCCAGGACCTGATTCAGCGAAACAATACTGATCACCGGAATGCCAAAGTCACGCTCCACTTCCTGGATCGCCGACAACTCGCCATTGCCGCGCTCCTGGCGGTTCAGGGCGATCAACACGCCGGCGGCCTTGGCGCCATCCTGGGAAGCAATGATCTGCATCACTTCACGGATCGCGGTGCCCGCGGTGATCACGTCGTCGATGATCAGCACGTCGCCGGTCAGCGGCGCGCCCACCAGGCTGCCGCCTTCGCCGTGAGCCTTGGCTTCCTTGCGGTTGAAGCACCACGGCAGGTCACGGTCATGGTGCTCGGCCAGGGCCACGGCAGTGGTCGCCGCCAACGGGATGCCCTTGTACGCCGGGCCGAACAGCACGTCGAAGGCAATACCGCTCTCGGCGATGGCGGCCGCGTAGAAACGACCCAGCTGTGCCAGGGCGCTGCCTGAGTTGAACAGGCCGGCATTGAAGAAGTAAGGACTGGTGCGCCCGGACTTCAGGGTGAACTCACCGAAGCGCAAAACGCCGCGATCGATGGCAAAACGAATGAAATCGCGCTGATACGCTTGCATGCAAAAAACCCCAAATACCACGGATTTAGCTAATTAGCTTGACGCCGTGTATCATACACGCACGCGATTTTTGGGGCCATTTATGCGGATCATCAGTGTGAACGTCAATGGTATTCAGGCGGCAGTCGAGCGCGGTTTGCTCAGTTGGCTGCAAGCACAGAATGCCGACGTCATCTGCCTGCAGGACACCCGCGCCTCTGCCTTTGAACTGGACGATCCAGCCTTCCAACTGGATGGCTACTTCCTTTATGCCTGCGATGCCGAAGTCCCCGCCCAAGGTGGCGTGGCTTTGTATTCGCGGTTGCAACCGAAGGCTGTCATCAGCGGTCTCGGCTTCGAGACGGCCGACCGCTACGGGCGCTACCTGCAAGCCGATTTCGATAAGGTCAGCATCGCGACCTTGCTGCTCCCTTCGGGGCAGAATGGCGATGAAGACTTGAACCAGAAGTTCAAGCTAATGGACGACTTCGCCCGTTATCTGGATAAACAGCGACGCAAACGTCGCGAGTACATTTATTGTGGCTCGCTGTACGTGGCGCAACAGAAGCTGGATATCAAGAACTGGCGCGACAGCCAGCAATCCCCGGGCTTCCTGGCGCCTGAGCGTGCCTGGATGGACGAGATTGTCGGCAACATGGGGTATGTCGACGCCCTGCGCGAAGTCAGCCGTGAAGGCGACCAGTACAGCTGGTGGCCAGATAATGAACAGGCCGAGATGCTCAACCTGGGCTGGCGTTTCGACTACCAGTTGCTGACCCCGGGCCTGCGCCGCTTTGTTCGCAGCGCTCGCCTGCCACGTCAGCCGCGGTTCTCGCAGCACGCGCCGTTGATCGTGGACTACGACTGGACGCTGACGATCTGATCGTCGTTTCGCAGCCATGAAAAAGCCGACAGTGATGTCGGCTTTTTTGTGGGAGCGGGCTTGCTCGCGATGAGGCCATGACATTCAGCCCATGTGCTGCCTGCCAGATCGCTATCGCGGGCAAGCCCGCTCCCGCAGGAAATGCATCTGCCTATTATTTGATCAATCGCCAGGTGAAGGGATAGCGGTATGCCTGCCCTTCGTTGGCCTTGACCCCGGCAATGATCGTCAATACCAGCGCCCCGATGGCCAGCAGGCCAAACAGGAAAAACCCGATGACCACCACCATCAGTAACAGGCAGATGGCCGAGGCAATGGCCACGCTGATCTGGAAGTTCAGCGCCTCCTTGCCCTGGTCATCGATAAACGGGTCCATTTCGCGCTTCATTTGCCAGAGAATCAGCGGCCCGATCAGCGAGCCGAACGGCACCCAGATCCCCAGCAAAGCCGAGAGATGGCAGAACATGGCCCACTGACGCACCTCACGGCTCGGCGCGGGCACCGGTAGTTGCTCATCACTCATGACGCTCTCCTTGCCGGGAATCGGGACAATCAGTCAGCCAGCGCGGCTTTTTGCAGGTCGAAAATTTCGCTCATGCCTTTTTTCGCCAGCTCCAGCATCGCAGTCAGCTCTTCAGGCTGGAACGGCGCGCCCTCGGCAGTGCCCTGCACTTCGATGAAACCACCGGTGCTGGTCATCACCACGTTCAGGTCAGTCTCGGCAGCCGAATCTTCCAGGTAGTCCAGGTCCAGCACTGGCTCGCCCTGGTACATGCCGACCGAAACAGCCGCGATCATTTGCTTGAGCGGGTCGCCGCCCTTCAGGCCGCCGCGCTTCTTGATCACTTTCAAGGCATCGACCAGCGCAACCATGGCGCCGGTGATCGAAGCGGTACGCGTACCGCCGTCAGCCTGGATCACATCGCAGTCGACGTACAGGGTGACATCGCCCAGCTTGGACATGTCCAGCGCCGCGCGCAGGGAACGGCCGATCAGGCGCTGGATTTCCAGGGTGCGGCCGCCCTGCTTGCCACGGCTCGCTTCACGCTGGTTACGCTCGCCAGTGGCGCGCGGCAGCATGCCGTATTCGGCGGTCAACCAGCCCTGGCCCTGGCCCTTGAGGAAGCGCGGTACGCCGTTCTCGACGCTGACGGTGCAGATCACCTTGGTATCACCGAACTCGACCAGTACAGATCCCTCGGCATGTTTGGTGTAGTTGCGGGTGATGCGGATCGAGCGGAGCTGATCGGCAGCGCGACCACTTGGACGTTTCATAGAGGAACACCTGTACGGAGGACGGAAATCTGCCGAGCATTATAGGGCGAGCGGACGTGCCTGGGCACTTCTAAAAACCCGGGGCGACGAGCGAAGGCTCTGAACAGCGTCATGCGACGACCTGCAGCGCTTTGTCACACGCGCCATGTGGGAGCATCCGCCGCACTGCGCTACAATCCTGCGCCTTTGCTGCCAGTCGGCTTAAATTCATTGATATCGGGCTCCCGGAACGTCGGTTCTGCGCCGATCTGCATTGCGAGGTACCCCCATGGTGCACAGCATGACCGCCTTCGCCCGCGTCGAGAAAGCCGGCGTCCAGGGCACCCTGAGCTGGGAACTGCGCTCGGTCAACAGCCGCTACCTGGAACCCCACCTGCGCCTGCCGGAGTCGTTTCGCGACCTCGAAGGCGCCGTGCGCGAAGCGCTGCGCCAGGGCCTGTCCCGGGGCAAGCTCGAATGCACCCTGCGCTTCACCGAAGAAAGCACCGGCAAACTGCTGCAAGTGGATCGCGAGCGCGCCGCGCAACTGGTCGCTGCCGCCGAGACGGTCGCGGGCCTGATCAGCAATCCTGCCGCATTGAACCCGCTGGAAGTGCTGGCCTGGCCTGGCGTACTGGTGGCCGACGCCAGCGACCCGCAGGCCCTGAATGCCGAAGCCCTGACGCTGTTCAACCAGGGCCTCAAGGAACTCAAGGCTGGCCGCGAGCGCGAAGGCGCGGAGCTGGCCCGACTGATCAACGAGCGCCTGACCTCCATTGAAGAAGACGTGGTGACCCTGCGCGAACTGGTTCCGCAGATGCTCGCCACCCAGCGCCAGAAAGTCCTCGACCGCTGCGCCGACATGAAGGTCGAGCTCGACCCGCAGCGCCTGGAACAGGAAATGGTCATGCTCGCGCAAAAAAGCGACGTCGCCGAAGAACTGGACCGCCTGAGCACCCACATCATTGAAGTGCGCCGCGTGCTCAAGTCCGGCGGCGCTGCCGGTCGGCGCCTGGACTTCCTGATGCAGGAACTCAACCGCGAAGCCAACACCCTGGGCTCCAAGGCTTTCGACCCGCGCAGCACCCAAGCGGCGGTCAACCTCAAGGTGTTGATCGAACAAATGCGCGAACAAGTGCAGAACATAGAGTAAGGCTACCCCGACATGACCCACAGCACCGGCACCCTCTACATCATTTCCGCTCCTTCGGGCGCGGGCAAGACCAGCCTCGTCAAGGCCCTGATCGACGCGCAGCCGCAAATCCGCGTCTCGGTCTCGCACACCACCCGCGCCATGCGTCCGGGCGAAGTGAACGGCGTCAACTATCACTTTGTCGCCCGCGAAGAATTCGTGAAGATGAGCGAGCACGGTGACTTCCTGGAGCGCGCCGAAGTGTTCGGCAACCTCTATGGCACCTCGCAAAGCCACCTGCAGCAGACGCTGGACGAAGGTCACGACCTGATTCTGGAAATCGACTGGCAAGGCGCCGAGCAGGTCCGCAAGCTGATGCCGCAGGCCCGTTCGATCTTCATCCTGCCGCCAAGCCAGCAAGCACTGCGTCAGCGCCTGACCAACCGCGGCCAGGACAGCGACGAGATCATCGAAGGCCGGATGCGTGAAGCCGTGAGCGAGATGAGCCACTACGTCGACTACGACTACCTGATCATCAACGACGATTTTGCCCACGCTCTGGACGATCTGAAGGCGATTTTCCGCGCCAACCAGCTGCACCAGAAGCGCCAGCAACAGCGTCACGGCAAATTGCTGGCTGAATTGCTGGGCTAAAGAGCACTTCCCAAAACCGCTGCAGGGGCTTTACATTGGTACTTGCAGCGCGTTGAAGAGCTTGGTCAAAAAATCAGCGCTTCCCTAAACGCTGGTGATTTTTTAAACTGTTGAGTCCGCTCGCCCAACCGGGCAGCGCGCATATTGCATTCGCTCCGAGGAATACCATGGCCCGCGTAACCGTTGAAGACTGCCTAGAACACGTGGAAAACCGCTTTGAGCTGGTCATGCTCTCTACCAAGCGTGCCCGTCAACTGGCCACCGGTGGCAAAGAGCCGTTGGTTCAGTGGGAAAACGACAAGCCTACCGTTGTCGCCCTGCGCGAGATCGCTGAAGGCCTGATGAGCTACGAGTTCATCGCCAATGCTGAAATCGTCGAAGACGAACCGCTGTTCGCAGCGTTCGAGGACGAGTCCAACGAGGCCGTCTAAGCCTATGCCTGGTCGACGTAGCACGGCGCGGGATCACAACCATCGGCAGGAGTCATCATGCCGAGCATAGACGCCCTCGCCGATCGCTTATCGACCTACCTCGGCAATGACCAGGTCAACCTGGTCCGCCGAGCGTACTTCTACGCCGAACAAGCCCACGACGGCCAACGCCGCCGCAGCGGCGAGGCGTATGTCACGCACCCGCTCGCGGTTGCGAACATTCTTGCCGACATGCACATGGACCATCAGAGCCTGATGGCGGCGATGCTGCATGACGTGATCGAAGACACCGGTATCGCCAAGGAAGCGCTGCAAGCGCAGTTCGGTGAAACCGTGGCTGAATTGGTCGATGGGGTCAGCAAACTGACCCAGATGAACTTCGAGACCAAGGCCGAAGCCCAGGCTGAAAACTTCCAGAAAATGGCCATGGCCATGGCGCGCGATATTCGCGTGATCCTGGTCAAGCTAGCCGACCGCCTGCACAACATGCGCACGCTGGAAGTGCTGTCCGGTGAAAAACGCCGGCGCATCGCCAAGGAAACCCTGGAAATCTATGCGCCCATTGCCAACCGGCTGGGCATGCACGCCATCCGCATAGAATTCGAAGACCTGGGCTTCAAGGCCATGCACCCGATGCGTTCCGCGCGGATCGGCCAGGCCGTGAAGCGCGCCCGGGGCAACCGCAAGGAAATCGTCAACAAGATCGAAGAGTCCTTGAGCCACTGCCTGGCCATCGACGGCATTCAGGGCGAAGTCAGCGGTCGCCAGAAACACCTCTACGGCATCTACACGAAAATGCGCGGCAAGCGTCGGGCCTTCAACGAGATCATGGACGTCTATGCGTTCCGGATCATCGTCGACAAGGTCGATACGTGCTACCGCGTGCTGGGCGCCGTACATAACCTGTACAAACCGTTGCCGGGACGCTTCAAGGACTACATCGCGATTCCCAAGGCCAACGGCTATCAGTCGCTGCACACCACGCTGTTCGGCATGCACGGTGTTCCGATCGAGATCCAGATCCGTACCCGTGAAATGGAAGAGATGGCTAACAACGGCATCGCCGCGCACTGGCTGTACAAATCCAGTGGCGACGAGCAGCCCAAAGGCACTCACGCCCGCGCCCGCCAGTGGGTCAAGGGTGTGCTGGAAATGCAGCAACGCGCCGGCAACTCGCTGGAATTCATTGAAAGCGTGAAGATCGACCTGTTCCCGGACGAGGTCTACGTGTTCACGCCCAAAGGCCGGATCATGGAGCTGCCCAAAGGCTCCACGGCCGTCGACTTTGCCTATGCCGTGCATACCGACGTCGGCAACAGCTGCATCGCCTGCCGGATCAACCGTCGTCTCGCGCCGCTGTCCGAACCGCTGCAAAGCGGCTCCACGGTCGAGATCGTCAGTGCCCCCGGCGCGCGGCCGAACCCTGCCTGGCTCAACTTCGTGGTCACCGGCAAGGCACGGACCCACATCCGCCATGCGCTGAAGCTACAACGCCGCTCCGAGTCCATCAGCCTCGGCGAACGCCTGCTGAACAAGGTGCTCAACGGTTTCGACAGCTCGCTGGAAAAAATTGCCGCCGAACGCGTCAAGGCGATGCTCACCGAATACCGCCTCGAACTGATCGAGGACCTGCTCGAAGACATCGGCCTGGGCAACCGCATGGCCTATGTCGTAGCGCGCCGCCTGCTGGGCGAAGGCGAACAGCTACCAAGCGCCGAAGGTCCGCTGGCCATCCGCGGCACCGAAGGCCTGGTGCTCAGTTACGCCAAGTGCTGCACCCCTATCCCCGGCGACCCGATTGTCGGTCACCTGTCTGCGGGCAAGGGCATGGTCGTGCACCTGGACAACTGCCGCAACATCAGTGAAGTCCGCCACAACCCGGAAAAATGCATCCAGCTGTCGTGGGCCAAGGATGTCACCGGCGAATTCAATGTCGAGCTGCGCGTCGAGCTGGAACATCAGCGCGGCCTGATCGCGTTGCTCGCCAGCAGCGTCAACGCCGCCGACGGCAACATCGAAAAGATCAGCATGGACGAGCGCGATGGTCGCATCAGCGTGGTTCAACTGGTGGTCAGCGTACACGACCGTGTGCACCTGGCCCGCGTGATCAAGAAACTGCGCGCCCTGACCGGGGTGATCCGCATCACCCGCATGCGTGCATAGCCCGCCCACATAGCCCAGTCATTACAAGGAGTCATTCATGACCAAGACCGTTATCACCAGCGACAAGGCCCCGGCGGCCATCGGCACCTACTCCCAGGCGATCAAGGCTGGCAACACCGTCTACATGTCCGGCCAGATCCCGCTCGACCCAAAAACCATGGAACTGGTCGAAGGTTTCGAAGCCCAGACCGTTCAGGTGTTTGAAAACCTCAAGGCCGTGGCAGAAGCGGCCGGTGGTTCATTCAAGGACATCGTCAAGCTGAACATCTTCCTCACCGACCTGAGCCACTTCGCCAAGGTCAACGAGATCATGGGCAAGTACTTTGACCAGCCGTACCCTGCTCGCGCCGCCATTGGCGTGGCTGCCCTGCCAAAGGGTTCGCAGGTTGAAATGGACGCCATTCTGGTCATCGAGTAACACGCGCGGCGCAACCTCACGGGTTGCGCCAGCTCCGCTTCCTAAGGATTCTCCTCATGCGCAAAGCGCTAGCTCTCTCATTGCTCGCGGCGTTTCTGGGCGGCTGTGCCAGTGACCCCGCCGACCGTGATATCAGCGGCACCTGGATCAACCAGGCGGCAATCGATGCAGCCTCGAAGGGCGTTCCGCTGCGTGAAGCACTGCAAGCCAACGGCCCGAACCTGGAATGGGACGTCAACACCAAGGCAGGTCAATCACGCTACACCAATGGCTTCGAAAACGTCGAAGGCAAGGTACTGGGCGAACAATCAGGCGCCTGGAAAATCGAGATCTATGGCAGTTCCGGCACCGAATTGAAGCGTGACGGCAAACAACTGCAGCAAGTGGCCAGCGACAACGAGCCAGAGCAAGTGTTCGACCACCCGAAAGATGCCGTTCCTGAAGGTGCACCGCTGGGTGCAAGCTTCGAGCGCGCACTCTACTCAGCCTACTTGGGCGGTGGCTGGAAGATCGTCAATGGCCCGGGTGAAGGCAACACCGTTCAGTTCCAGGCCGATGGCGCTGTCCAGGGCCTTCCCGGTGCTGACCGCTACGCCCTGTGCCTGGCGGGCGACTGCGCCTCCATGAGCGGTGGCAATGACACGATCTGGCTGCAACTCAACGGCCAGGGCAACCCGTGGATCTTCACCCGCCAGGGTGACGACATGGAGATTTTCCAGACGGTTAACGGTGCGCAAGCCGATGAAGTACCGTCATTCTCCCCGGGCAAACGCCAATGGACACTGGAAAAGCAGTGATCCAGCAAAAAGGAGCCTGATGGCTAATGCCGATCAGTTAAGCCAAAGACCAGCCGAACATAGAACCCGTGGCGAGGGAGCTTGCTCCCGCTGGGGCGCAAAGCGGCCCTGTTTTGGGGCTGCTACGCAGCCCAGCGGGAGCAAGCTCCCTCGCCACAGGTTTCGTGTTCGGCTTTATTTCTCTTAACTGACCGGCATTAGCCTGAAGGCTCCTTTTTCTTTGTCCGCCAAAAAGGATCAGGCGCCGCCTTCCAGAATCGCCGCATAACCTTCACGAAAACCTGGATAGCGGGGCGTCCAGCCCAGCGCCTTGGCGCGGGCGTTGCTGCAGCGCTTGCTGCCGGTACGGCGCACGCTGGCATCCTCGGCCCACTCAGTGACCCCAAGGTACTCGCGCAACCAGTCCACGACCTCAGCCAACGGTGCCGGTGCATCGTCGACACCGATGTAGCAGTCATCCAGCGCAACGCCTTGATGATCGGCATTGAGCAGAAACGCCAGCAAACCGGCCGCGTCATCGACGTGAATGCGGTTGCCATACAGCGGTGGGTCGACGACCACCCGATAACCCCGACGTACCTGGGTCAATAGCCACTCGCGGCCCGGGCCATAGATGCCGGTCAGCCGCACAAGGCTCGTCGGAAAACCGCTGGCGAGTGCAACCTGCTCGGCCTCCAGCATCACTCGCCCCGAGTAGCTGGTCGCTTGCGCTGGCGAGGTTTCATCCACCCATTCGCCATCCTGCTGCTCGTAGACGCTGCTGCTGGAGACAAACAGCAAGCGTTCGGGCACCTGACCGTAGTCATTCAGCCAACCCAGTACGTGCTGCAAGCCCTGAACATAAGCCGCGCGGTAACCCGCCTCATCGTGATCGGTGGCCGCCGCGCAATACACCAGGTAATCCACCGCACCGACAGGCCAGGTCGCCGGGCAGTCTTCATTGAACAGGTCACCGGCAACGCCAATAACGCCCTCGGGCAGGCGCGAGATGTCACGTCGCAAGCCATGAACCTCCCAGCCCAAGGACAGCAATTGAGTGGCCAGACGGCCACCGACATCACCGCAACCGGCGATCAACACAGAAGGCCCAGACATTAAAAATCCCTCATCAGAAAGGTACAGACTAGCCCCGGGAATGGACGAGCGGCTAGCAATGGAGGAAAAAAAGAGACTCTATTACTTCTGTTAACAAGAATTACTTGCAATAATGCCCGCCACTTTTGTTCTCGGCCCACGAGGCCTGGAAGGACATCAATCCTCTTTCTCTCTCAGGTCCGGCCAGCATGACACGCAATCCACAATCCGCTTCGCCAACCAAGCCCACTCGTCCAGCGCGCGCCTTCAGCACCGTAGCTGCACTGGTGTTCAGCCTGCTGCTGGCCCCGTCCGCGGCTTTCGCCGATGAGCCGACCATCCCTGCACCAGTCGCTGCCGCTGCAGCACCTGCGCCAGCCGTTGACGCCGCCCACGGCGCCACAGCCGTGACACCTGTCGCGGCAGCCCCGTCCCTGGCAGCCGAAGGCACCGAGATTGACGGCCCTGAAGTGCTGGAATCCGACAACACCCTGGGCATGGCCCATGACCTGTCGCCGTGGGGCATGTACCAGAACGCCGATATCATCGTGAAACTCGTGATGATTGGCCTGGCCATCGCCTCGATCATCACCTGGACCATCTGGATTGCCAAAGGCTTTGAGCTGATGGGCGCCAAGCGTCGTCTGCGCGGTGAAATCGCCCAGCTGAAAAAAGCCACCACCCTTAAAGAAGCCAGCACGACAGCCGGCAAGGAAGGCACGCTTGCCAACCTGCTGGTCCACGACGCCCTCGAAGAGATGCGCCTGTCGGTCAACAGCCGCGAAAAAGAAGGCATCAAGGAGCGCGTCAGCTTCCGTCTTGAGCGCCTGGTGGCCGCGTGTGGTCGCAACATGAGCAGTGGCACCGGCGTGCTGGCCACCATTGGCTCCACCGCTCCCTTCGTCGGCCTGTTCGGCACCGTGTGGGGCATCATGAACAGCTTCATCGGCATCGCCAAGACCCAGACCACCAACCTCGCCGTGGTAGCACCCGGCATCGCCGAAGCCCTGCTGGCAACGGCATTGGGCCTGGTGGCCGCGATTCCTGCAGTGGTCATCTACAACGTCTTCGCCCGCTCCATTGCCGGCTACAAGGCCCAGGTCTCCGACGCGTCGGCTGAAGTACTGCTGCTGGTCAGCCGCGACCTTGATCACCAGCCAGGCGAGCGCTCCACGCAACCGCACATGGTCAAAGTAGGGTAATCGGCCATGGGCTTGCATTTAAAGGAAGGTGCGGACGACGACCTCGTCGAGAACCACGAAATCAACGTCACACCATTCATCGACGTGATGCTGGTGCTGCTGATCATCTTCATGGTGGCGGCCCCCCTGGCCACTGTGGACATCAAGGTTGACCTGCCTGCCTCGACCGCCAAACCGGCGCCGCGACCGGAGAAGCCGGTGTTCCTCAGCGTCAAGGCCGATCAGCGCCTGTACCTGGGTGAAGACGAAGTCAAAACCGAAACCCTTGGTGCGATCCTCGATGCGCGCACCCAGGGCAAGAAAGACACGACCATCTTCTTCCAGGCCGATAAAGGCGTGGACTATGGCGACCTGATGCACGTGATGGACACCCTGCGCGCTGCCGGTTACCTGAAAGTCGGTCTGGTCGGTCTTGAGACGGCAGCCAAGAAATGATCACGACGCGCCAAAAGCTGACGCGTTACAGCGGTAGCCTGGCGGTGGTGCTGGGCGTCCATGCGGTCGCGGTTATTCTCGCGCTCAACTGGACGTCCTCCCCCCCTGTCGCGCTGCCGCCGATGGCGATGCTGGTCGAGTTGGCACCGGTTCCGGCACCACCGCCTCCCGCGCCCCCCAAGGTCGTAACGCCGCCACAACCTCCGACACCGGAGGAAGAGTTGCCGCTGCCCAAACTCGCCGAGGCGCCCAAACCGACGATCTCGGTGCCCAAGCCGGTCAAACCCAAGCCCAAGCCTCTGCCGCCCAAGCCTGTGGAGAAAAAACCGGAGCCGCCGAAGGAAAAGCCCGCCGAGGAGAAACCTTCCGACGCACCGCCAACCAACACCCCCGCGACAAAATCCGCACAACCGGCACCCGGCCCGTCGGCGGCGCAGACTGCGGCCAAGGCCAGTTGGGAAGGCACGCTGCTAGCGCACCTGCAGAAGTACAAGAAGTACCCGGCAGGCGCACAGGCGCGGGGCAAGGAAGGCCTGAACCGCCTGCGCTTCGTGGTCGACGCTGAAGGCAAGGTACTGTCCTTCGAACTGGTAGGACGTTCCGGCAATGCCGATCTGGACCGGGCCACCCTGGAAATGATCCGCCGGGCCCAGCCACTGCCCAAGCCGCCAGCCGAGATGCTGAAAAACGGCTCGATCGAAATTGTTGCACCGTTCGTATATTCGCTGGAAAAACGTAAACGCTAAGACAGTAGGTAGCACACCAGTGGCGAGGGAGCTTGCTCCCGCTGGGTCGCGAAGCGGCCCCAAAATCGGCAACCGCGGTTCACCAGCAATAACGCGTTGGCTGATTTACGACTGCTTCGCCCGAGCGCGGACCGGCCGGCGGGAGCAAGCTCCCTCGCCACGCACACCGAAAGGTGCCTTTGGCATATCTGGCAACGGCAAACATGCATTGCCCAGTGTCACTCGACACACTCTGTCTGATAACGTGCGTCTATCGATTGCAGCCGGTATGCTTGGCTCGCAACTTCATGGACGCCCGCTATGACCCTCACAGAATTACGCTACATCGTTACCCTCGCCCAAGAGCAGCATTTCGGTCATGCGGCCGAGCGTTGCCACGTCAGCCAGCCGACCCTGTCGGTGGGCGTGAAAAAGCTTGAAGACGAACTCGGTGTGCTGATTTTCGAGCGCAGCAAAAGCGCGGTGCGCCTGACCCCCGTCGGTGAAGGCATCGTCGCCCAGGCGCAAAAGGTGCTGGAGCAGGCCCAAGGCATCCGTGAACTGGCCCAGGCCGGTAAAAACCAGCTGACCGCACCGCTGAAAGTCGGCGCCATCTATACCGTCGGCCCGTACCTGTTCCCGCACCTGATCCCCCAACTGCACCGGGTCGCCCCGCAGATGCCGTTGTACATCGAAGAAAACTTCACCCACGTGCTGCGCGA
This sequence comes from Pseudomonas sp. FW300-N1A1, assembly GCF_058789115.1. Classification (NCBI taxonomy): domain Bacteria; kingdom Pseudomonadati; phylum Pseudomonadota; class Gammaproteobacteria; order Pseudomonadales; family Pseudomonadaceae; genus Pseudomonas; species Pseudomonas sp. FW300-N1A1. The sequence continues at coordinate 37,238 of NZ_JBYTBK010000002.1, forward strand.
CAAACTGCGTAACGGCGAGCTGGATGCAATCATCATTGCCCTGCCGTTCAACGAAGCCGACGTGCTGACCCTGCAACTCTACGACGAGCCGTTCTACGTCCTGATGCCGGCCCAGCACCCGTGGACCCAGAAAGACACCATCGACGCCAGCCTGCTTAACGACAAGAGCCTGTTGTTGCTGGGCGAAGGCCACTGCTTCCGCGATCAGGTACTCGAAGCGTGCCCGACCCTGGCCAAGGGCAACGACGGCGCCAAGCACACCACGGTCGAGTCCAGCTCGCTGGAAACCATTCGGCACATGGTCGCCTCGGGCCTGGGCATCTCGATCCTGCCACTCTCGGCAGTCGACAGCCACCACTACGCCCCTGGCGTGATTGAAGTGCGCCCATTGACGCCACCGGTACCGTTCCGCACCGTGGCCATCGCCTGGCGCGCCAGCTTCCCACGCCCGAAAGCGATTGAAATCCTCGCCGACTCGATCCGCCTCTGTTCGGTGGCCAAGCCGACAGCGGTCGCGGGTTAAGCTTCAGCCATGACTGAGTTGTCGCACGTGTCGGTCACGGCACTCAAGGGTGTCGGCGAGGCCATGGCCGAAAAACTGGCCAAGGTCGGCCTGGAGAACCTGCAGGACGTCCTGTTCCATCTGCCGCTGCGCTACCAGGACCGCACCCGCGTGGTGCCTATCGGCCACTTGCGCCCGGGCCAGGACGCCGTGATCGAAGGCACGGTCAGCGGTGCCGACGTGGTCATGGGCCGGCGACGCAGCCTGGTAGTGCGCTTGCAGGACGGCACCGGGGGCCTGAGCCTGCGCTTCTATCACTTCAGCAACGCTCAAAAGGAAGGCCTGAAACGTGGCACCCGCGTGCGCTGCTATGGCGAAGCGCGGCCCGGCGCTTCGGGGCTTGAGATCTACCACCCGGAGTACCGTGCCATCACCGGCGACGAACCACCGCCCGTCGACGAAACCTTGACCCCGGTCTACCCGCTCACCGAAGGCCTGACCCAACAACGCTTGCGCCAATTGTGCCAGCAAACCCTGACTCTGCTCGGCCCCAGCAGCCTGCCTGACTGGTTGCCCGCCGAACTGGCGCGGGACTACCAACTGGCGCCGCTGGCCGACGCGATCCACTACCTGCATCATCCCCCGGCCGATGCCGACGTCGATGAGCTCGCCCTCGGCCATCACTGGGCGCAGCATCGCCTGGCCTTCGAAGAATTGCTGACCCATCAACTGTCGCAACAACGCCTGCGCGAAAGCATGCGCACGTTGCGGGCACCGGCCATGCCAAAAGCCACTCGGCTGCCGGCTTCGTACCTGGCCAACCTGGGCTTTGCGCCGACTGGCGCGCAGCAACGGGTGGGCAATGAAATTGCCTACGACCTGAGCCAGCACGAGCCCATGCTGCGGCTGATCCAGGGCGACGTCGGCGCCGGCAAGACCGTGGTTGCCGCCCTTGCAGCCCTGCAGGCGCTGGAAGCCGGTTACCAGGTGGCCTTGATGGCGCCCACCGAGATCCTCGCCGAACAACACTTCATCACCTTCAAGCGCTGGCTCGAACCGCTGGGCCTGGAGGTCGCCTGGCTGGCCGGCAAACTCAAGGGCAAGAATCGTGTCGCCGCGCTGGAGCAAATCGCCAATGGCACGCCAATGGTGGTCGGCACCCACGCGCTGTTCCAGGACGAAGTACAGTTCAAGAACCTCGCCCTGGTCATCATCGATGAACAGCACCGCTTCGGTGTTCAGCAACGCCTGGCCCTGCGGCAGAAAGGCGTTGGCGGACGGATGTGCCCCCACCAACTGATCATGACCGCCACGCCGATTCCGCGGACCCTGGCGATGAGTGCCTACGCCGACCTCGACACCTCGATCCTCGACGAACTGCCGCCCGGCCGTACCCCGGTCAACACCGTGCTGGTCACCGACACTCGTCGTGTCGAGGTCATCGAGCGGGTTCGCAGTGCCTGCGCCGAGGGCCGCCAGACCTATTGGGTGTGTACGCTGATTGAAGAGTCTGAAGAGTTGACCTGCCAGGCCGCCGAGACCACCTTCGAGGACCTCACCAGCGCCCTCGAAGGGCTGAAGGTCGGCCTGATCCATGGCCGCATGAAACCCGCCGAGAAGGCAGCCGTCATGGCCGAATTCAAGGCTGGCGCCTTGCAACTGCTGGTGGCGACCACCGTGATCGAAGTCGGTGTCGACGTGCCCAACGCCAGCTTGATGATCATCGAAAACCCCGAACGCCTGGGGCTTGCCCAGTTGCACCAACTGCGCGGCCGGGTTGGCCGGGGCAGTGCCGCCAGCCACTGTGTGCTGCTCTACCATCCGCCGCTGTCACAGATCGGCCGGCAACGCCTGGGGATCATGCGTGAAACCAACGACGGCTTCGTCATCGCCGAGAAAGACCTCGAACTGCGCGGCCCCGGTGAAATGCTCGGCACTCGGCAAACCGGCCTGCTGCAATTCAAGGTCGCCGACCTGATGCGCGACGCCGACCTGCTGCCGGCCGTGCGTGATGCCGCACAAGCGCTTCTGGAGCGCTGGCCGCACCATGTCAGCCCCCTGCTCGACCGCTGGTTGCGTCATGGCCAGCAATACGGCCAAGTGTGACGCACCGCTCAGTTAAAGAACCAATGGCCTGACCAGGCTGGTTATACTCTTGAAATTGTAGGAAAAACGGATACAGACCATGACAGAAGTCGCTCTCGCTACGGAAGCCCCGCACGCCCCGTCTGTTATCCGGCTGCTGCTTGGCAAACTGGGCATCAGTTTTACCGAAATCCTCGATCGCCCGGGCCTCAACGTCGAGCGCAAGATTCAAGCGGTGTTGCTCGACGACGCCATCGGCGCCCTCATGGTGCTGTTCCCTCAAAGCCAACTGCTGGACCTCAATCGCCTGGCCGAACTCACCGGACGCCGGCTCACAGCGGTACCGGTCGAACGCCTGGAGCGCATGCTCGGCAAACATAACCTGAGCGTTCTGCCAGGCTTGCCAGCACTGACCAGCTCACCGTGCCTGTACGAAGAAAGCCTGCTGCGCCAGCCCTTGCTGCTGATCAACTCGGGCGAGCCTGGCGTGCTGCTGGAGATCACCAGCGAAGACTTCAAGACCATGCTGACCAAGGCCAGCGCCGCTAACTTCGGCGAGACCCTGAGCCGCATCCGCCCGAACCTCGACCGCCCTGACGATGACCGCGAGGAAATCACCCAGGCCGTGCAGGCCTTCACCGCACGGCGCATCCAGCAGCGCCTGGAAGCGACCATCGAGATTCCACCGCTGGCCGAAACCGCACAGAAGATCATCAAGCTGCGGGTCGACCCCAACGCCACCATCGACGACATCACCGACGTAGTGGAAACCGACCCGGCGCTGGCCGCACAAGTGGTGAGCTGGGCAGCGTCACCCTACTATGCTTCGCCGGGCAAGATTCGCTCAGTGGAAGACGCGATCGTCCGCGTACTGGGCTTTGACCTGGTGATCAACCTGGCCCTCGGCCTGGCCCTGGGCAAGACCCTGAGCCTGCCCAAGGATCACCCGCAACAGACCACTCCGTACTGGCAGCAGTCGATCTACACCGCAGCGGTCATCGAAGGCCTGACCCGTGCCATGCCGCGCGCCCAGCGCCCGGAAGCCGGCCTGACCTACCTGGCCGGCCTGCTGCACAACTTTGGCTACTTGCTGCTGGCCCACGTCTTCCCGCCGCACTTCTCGCTGATCTGCCGGCACCTGGAGGTCAACCCGCACCTGTGCCACAGCTACGTCGAACAGCATCTGCTGGGCATCAGTCGTGAACAGATCGGCGCCTGGCTGATGCGTTACTGGGACATGCCTGAAGAGCTCTCCACCGCCCTGCGCTTCCAGCACGACCCTGCCTACGACGGTGACTATGCCGAGTACCCGAACCTGGTGTGCCTGGCCATACGCCTGCTACGCAGCCGTGGCATTGGCTCCGGCCCGGACGCCGCCATCCCCGACGACCTGCTCGAGCGCCTGGGCCTGACCCGCGACAAAGCCGAAGACGTGGTCAGCAAAGTGCTGGAAGCCGAAGTACTGCTGCGCGAGCTGGCGTCGCAGTTCTCCCAGCACTGAAAGCATTCGCGAGAAAGCGGGGCGGCGCACGGCACGCGCTCACAGGGAAAAAACCAATCCTGTGGGCAATGCTGTTCAATTAAGCAAACGCCGACCTTAGGTAGGAGCGAGCGCGCTCGCTCCTACAACAGCAGTTTCATCCCCTTAACTGAACAGCATTGCACTCCCGTGGGAGCGGGCCGGGCGGCGCTCCGCTTGCCCGCGAGGAATCCACTGCGGTCTAACCGAAGGACCTCACGCCTTGGGCTTGGCCTTGCGTGGCTTCAAGTACTTGGTCAGCCCCTGGAACCACATCACCAGCGCCGGGTTGCCCTTGATCTGGATCGACTTGTCCTGAATGCCGGTCATGAACGCCAACTGCTTGTTCTTCGCCTGCATGGTGGCGAAGCCGTAGGTGGCGTCCTTGAAGGCAATGGCAAACGCAGGCTCGGCATACACCCCGGACTTGCTGGTGATACGCTGATCCTTGACCACGAAGTGCCGTGCCACCTTGCCGTCGAGTGTCTGCAGCTGGAACACCAGGTCCTTGTCACCCAACTGCTGCTGAAACGCCGGATTGGTCCGACTGGCCTTGCCCATCAGCAAACCCAGCATCCACAGAAGAAAACGAAATTTCATGCTCGAGCCCCAAAGGAAAAAATGAACGCTGGCGCAGTGTAGCGATTCCAAACAAGAACACCACTGTTGTGCAGCGTTAGAAGAAGATGAAGGGCTTTTTACGGACAATGACTACCAAGTCACCCTGGTTTTTCTGGCAGGGCAACCGTCACCACAGGTTATCCACCCACAAAAAATGGGCACCCAACCTGGTTGGCGTGCCCATTTTTCAATCCCGCTCACCCGCCAGGCGGGTTGCCGGTGTCTTACGGATTGACGCTGTCTTTCAGCGATTTGCCTGGCTTGAAGGCAACGGTGTTGCTGGCTTTGATTTTGACTGGCTCACCGGTTTGCGGGTTTTTGCCGGTGCGGGCACCGCGGTGGCGTTGCAGGAACGTACCGAAGCCCACCAGGGTGACGCTGTCTTTACGGTGCAGAGCGCCGGTGATTTCTTCGAGAACGGCGTTAAGAACGCGGTTGGCCTGCTCTTTGGTGAGGTCTGCTTTTTCAGCAATTGCAGCGGCGAGTTCTGGTTTACGCATTAGTGAAGCCCCTTTAGACGGTTTTTTGTTGTTATGTCCGTGCTGCCCGAATGGAACAGCGCCCAAGGCGCCGCAGGCTCTACTCTGCGGCAGACGGGAGTGAGGATGGCACGCGGTTACGGGCGGCGCCAGTCTCGGCGCCACCTTTGTAAGGGCAAAAGCGCGGTGATTCCGACAGAACGACCAGTATTTATGCCAGAAGGGCCGGAAGCTCCTTGTTTAGAGCCAACTTGTCCATCACCGCCGCCCCTGTCAGGGCGTAACCCAGCAGTTTCCCGTGGGCATCCCGGCACAACGCCTTGATGTCAGTGCCCTGCCCTTCGACCGTCCAGACACCCTCGCAACCCCGTGGTGGCGGGGAAACCACCAGCGGGCAGACCGGGGTTTTCACCGTGATCGGCATGGCACCGTAGCTGACCGCGGTCGGGTTACCGGCCAGGGTTTGCGCCAGCGCACGGGCGCAGCTCATCAGGGGCATGACATACAGTAAATTCAGGCCATCGACCTCGGCACAATCGCCCAGGGCGTAGATGTTGGCGTGAGACGTTTTCAGGAGGCGATCAACCACCACGCCCCGATTGATCTGCAAACCAGCCGCCGCCGCCAGGTCGACACGCGGACGCAGGCCAATGGCCGACACCACCACATCACACGGGATCACCTGGCCATCGGACAAGTGCCCTTCGAGTCCCGCAGCGGTGCGCTGCAATCGATTGAGGACCGGTCCCAGATGGAATTTCGCCCCCAGCCCCTCCAGCCCGGCCTGTACGGCGGCGGCAGCGGCCGGGTGCAGCAGCGTTGGCATGACTTGTTCGCACGGCGCCACCAGTTGCACCTCGTAGCCGCCGAGGATCAGGTCATTGGCAAACTCACAACCGATCAGGCCGGCGCCCAAGAGCAGCACCCGACGCTTGCCCGCCGCTGCCGCACGAAAGCGTGCGTAGTCTTCGAGGTCGTTGATCGGGAAGATCGCTTCTGGCGCATCCCCTTCCACCGGCACTCGCACGGTTTCGGCGCCCCAGGCCAGGATCAGGTCGCGATAGGCCACGGCTTCTTCACCGATCCACAGGCGCTTGTGGCCCGGATCGATGCCGCTGATGCGCGTGTGGGTCCGCACCTCGGCCTTGAGTTGCTCGGCCATCGCGCCGGGCTCAGCCATGCTCAGGCCATCGGCGTCCTTGTTCTTGCCAAAGCCGGTGGAGAGCATCGGCTTGGAGTAGGAGCGGCCGTCATCTGCGGTAATCAGCAACAGCGGGGTTTCGCCATCCAGTTTGCGAAACTCCCGGGCCAGGTTGTAGCCAGCCAGCCCAGTGCCAACGATCACGACAGGTGCGTTCATTCCTTACTCCTCTTGAGTCTTAGTTGATTTCAATCATTTCGAAATCCATCTTGCCTACGCCGCAGTCCGGGCATAGCCAGTCTGCCGGCACGTCCTGCCACAGGGTACCCGGTGCGATGCCGTCATCCGGCCAGCCGTCGGCTTCGTTGTAAATCAGCCCACAGACCACGCATTGCCACTTCTTCATTACTTGCTTCCTCAGGTTCTCAAGCTTTTTGCAGGCCGGACGGTCGCCTGGTAAAGGTCCGCTATCCGGCTCAGGGCGTCTTGTACTGATCGGGACCGGCAGATGCAAGCCCGTTCGACGCCGCAACCCCGCCAGACCAGCCAATCCCGGCCACCAACATGGTAAGCTCACCGCCTCATTTGCTGCCAATAATGACTCACTGTGCCGCACTCAAACCCCCTGCCCCCTGCTCCGTTGTGGCTGACACACAGCCAGTTGACGCCCCTTCCCGATACCCCAACCCTCGACTGGCTCTTCGATGAAGGCTCGCTCACTCGCCGCCTGACCCGTTTGTCGGATGACGGCTTCAGCGTAACGCCGCTGTTCGAAGGCTGGCAGCCACTGCGCGCCGATGAATGCGCGGCACTGGAACTGCCGGAGGGCAGTGATGGCTGGGTGCGCGAGGTTTATCTACGCGGACACGGCCAGGCCTGGGTATTTGCTCGCAGCGTCGCGGCACGCAGTTCGTTGCGCGATGGCGGGTTGAATATGGATGAGTTGGGCAGCCGCTCATTGGGTGAACTGCTGTTTTGCGACCAGGCGTTCCAGCGCCGCGCCATCGAGGTGTGTCACTACCCGCTGCAATGGCTGCCGAAAGCAGCCCGGACCCCCGAGCTGTGGGGCCGGCGCTCGCGTTTTGATCGGGGTGGCTTGAGCGTGTTGGTCGCCGAGGTATTCCTGCCGGCGCTGTGGCAGGCCGTCAATCTGGATGGGGATAATCGCTGATGTACCAGAGTCTGCTCAAATCACTCAATCGCCTGAACCCGCGCGCCTGGGACTTCATTCAGTTGACGCGCATGGACAAGCCGATCGGCATTTACCTGCTGCTCTGGCCAACCCTGTGGGCGCTGTGGATTGCTGGCAAAGGCTCGCCGTCACTGGCCAACATTGCGATTTTCGTCCTCGGCGTGGTGTTGACCCGTGCCGGCGGCTGCGTGATCAACGACTGGGCCGACCGCAAGGTCGACGGCCATGTGAAGCGCACCGCACAACGGCCGCTGGCCGCCGGCAGGATCAGCTCCAGGGAAGCGCTGGTGTTCTTCGCCCTGCTGATGGGCCTGAGTTTCCTGCTGGTGCTGTGCACCAACGCGCCCACGGTCTGGTTGTCGTTCGGTGGCCTGGCCCTGGCCGCCACCTACCCGTTCATGAAGCGCTACACCTATTACCCGCAAGTGGTACTGGGCGCGGCGTTTTCCTGGGGCATGCCGATGGCGTTCACCGCCGAAACCGGTGAGCTGCCGGCCAGTGCCTGGCTGCTGTGGATTGCCAATCTGCTGTGGACGGTGGGCTACGACACCTACTACGCCATGACCGACCGCGATGACGATCTGAAAATCGGCGTGAAATCCACGGCGATTCTGTTTGGCGATGCCGATCGGGTGATCATTCTCACCCTGCAATCGCTGGCGCTGGCCTGCTTGCTGCTGGCCGGCTCGACATTCGAGCTGGGCGGCTGGTTCCACCTCGGCTTGCTGGCGGCGGCCGGGTGTTTTGCCTGGGAGTTCTGGTACACCCGCGACAGGGATCGTCTCAAGTGCTTCCAGGCGTTCCTGCACAACCACTGGGCCGGGTTGGCGATTTTCGTCGGGATCGTGCTGGACTACGCGCTACGCTGACGGGTGCGCCGTGGGTAGCAGCTGGCACAGCCAGCTGCTACAAGCCCGGCAGCCGTTACTTCTGCGACTCGTGAACGACGTGCCAGACGCTCTTCATGCCGTCGCCTTTCATTTCTCCAGGTTTTTCGTCTTTGACAAAGGTGTACAGCGGCTTGCCGTCGTACGCCCACTGCATCATGCCGTCGTCACGCTTGATGACCGACCATTTGCCGTCCGCCTTGGCGTCTGCCGGGGCCATCATGGGTGGCCAGTTTTTGGCACACTCACCACTGCACATCGACTTGCCACCCGCGTCCTGGTCGAACGTGTACACCGTCATACCCTTGTGATCGACCATCATGCCGCCTTTCATCATTGCCGGATCGGCGGCGAAGGCCATGGAGGGCAATGCCAATGCGGCAGCCAGTGCCAAGGCTTTAAAGGATTGAGCGTAATGAGTCATGGAACCTTCCTTTGTGGTTGTCAGGATTCGGACTTAAAGCGTAGTTCAGGATCGCAGCAATCGCAGAGGCACTAAAATACTGTCACACGACTGCAATAATTCCGTTATCTAATGCGGCGCAAGACAGTTAAATGACAAGAGGAGAAAGGCATGGTTGGCAGGAGCATTCTGATCGTCGACGACGAAGCGCCCATTCGCGAAATGATCGCCGTTGCGTTGGAAATGGCTGGTTATGACTGCCTGGAGGCCGAGAATTCGCAACAGGCCCATGCCATCATCATCGACCGCAAGCCCGACCTGATCCTGCTCGACTGGATGCTCCCCGGGACCTCCGGCATCGAACTGGCCCGCCGCCTCAAGCGCGATGAGCTGACCGGGGACATCCCGATCATCATGCTCACGGCCAAGGGCGAAGAGGACAACAAGATCCAGGGCCTGGAAGTGGGCGCCGATGACTACATCACCAAACCCTTTTCACCACGCGAGCTGGTCGCGCGCCTGAAGGCCGTGTTGCGTCGCACCGGCCCCAGCGATGGCGAAGCGCCGATTGAAGTCGGTGGCCTGCTGCTGGACCCGATCAGCCACCGCGTGACCATCGACGGCACCCCGGCCGAGATGGGCCCGACCGAATATCGCCTGCTGCAGTTTTTCATGACCCACCAGGAGCGCGCCTACACCCGTGGCCAACTGCTGGATCAGGTCTGGGGCGGCAATGTGTATGTCGAAGAGCGCACTGTCGACGTGCATATCCGTCGCCTGCGCAAAGCCCTGGGTGATGCCTACGAGAATCTGGTACAAACCGTGCGCGGCACCGGCTATCGTTTTTCGACTAAGGCCTGATTACGGTAGCTGCAAGCGTTAAGCTACAAGCGGCAAGTTGGATGCCGCTTGTAGCTTGCCGCTTGAGACTGGTCGTTGCCCCATATTCAAGGACGCATATTTTCCGTGAACCAAAACTGGCATGGCACCCTGATCCGCCACATGCTGTTGCTGGTCACCGGCTGCCTGGTAATCGGCCTGATCACAGGCTACTACGGCTGGAGCCTGGCCGCGGGCCTGGGCATCTACCTGGCCTGGACCCTCAAGCAACTGCTGCGCCTGCACGAGTGGCTGCGACTGCATAAACCTGACGAGGCACCGCCCGATGGCTACGGCCTGTGGGGCGAAGTATTCGACAGCATCTACCACCTGCAGCGCCGCGATCAACGTGTGCGCGGACGCCTGCAAGCAGTGATCGACCGGGTCCAGGAGTCCACCGCGGCACTGAAAGATGCGGTAGTGATGCTCGACAGCGACGGCAACCTGGAGTGGTGGAACCGCGCCGCCGAAACCTTGCTGGGCCTCAAGACACCCCAGGACAGCGGACAACCCGTGACCAACCTGGTGCGCCACCCACGCTTCAAGGAATATTTCGAGCAGGACAGCTACGCCGAGCCGCTGGAAATTCCGTCACCGACCAATGACCGGGTGCGCATTCAGCTGTATATCACCCGCTACGGCAACAACGAGCACCTGATGCTGGTGCGCGACGTGACGCGCATCCATCAGCTGGAGCAAATGCGCAAAGACTTCATCGCCAACGTTTCCCATGAACTGCGCACGCCCTTGACGGTGATCAGTGGTTACCTGGAGACCCTGCTCGACAACGTCGAAGACGTGAACCCGCGCTGGACCCGCGCACTGCAGCAGATGCAGCAGCAAGGCGGGCGCATGCAAACCTTGCTCAATGACTTGCTGTTGCTGGCCAAGCTGGAAGCCACCGATTACCCGTCGGACAACCAGCCTGTCGCCATCGACGGCCTGTTGCAGTCGATCAAGAGCGATGCGGTGGCGTTGTCCGCGCAGCGCAATCAGAAGATCACCCTGGAAGCCGACCCGTCCATCCAGCTCAAGGGCAGTGAAGCCGAATTGCGCAGCGCGTTTTCCAACCTGGTGTTCAACGCCGTGAAGTACACCCCCGCCGAAGGCAACATCCGCATCCGCTGGTGGGGTGATGAGCATGGCGCGCACCTGAGCGTGCAAGACTCCGGGATCGGCATCGACAACAAACACCTGCCGCGCCTGACCGAACGCTTCTACCGCGTGGATTCCAGCCGTAACTCCAACACGGGCGGCACCGGGCTTGGCCTGGCGATCGTGAAACACGTTCTGCTGCGCCACCGTGCACGCATGGAGATCAGCAGCGTTCCGGGCCATGGCAGCACGTTCACCTGCCATTTCGTGCCCGCGCAGGTCACAAAATTGCGCGCCGGCAGCCTGACCGACTAGCCGCACAGCCCACTTACCCCTAGGCAAGCCCCCTGTCAGCCGCTACATTGGTTGACTTGGGCCTGCCTTTCAGGCTCGTAGATCCCCCTTTTTTTCGACAATACGGAACCCGCAAAACCCCATCATGGACCCTTCCCCTGGCTTGTCCCTCGCAACACTCTTCGCCGACTTCGGCATGATTCTTTTTGCACTGATCCTGGTTCTGCTCAACGGCTTCTTCGTTGCCGCTGAATTTGCCATGGTCAAATTGCGCTCGACCCGGGTCGAGGCCATCGCTGACAAGAACGGCTGGCGCGGGCACATCCTGCGCACGGTACACAGTCAGCTCGACGCTTACCTCTCGGCCTGCCAACTGGGCATCACCCTCGCATCCCTGGGACTGGGCTGGGTCGGTGAACCGGCGTTTGCCCACATTCTCGAGCCCGTCCTGAGCGCCGTCGGCGTCGACTCGCCGGAAGTGGTCAAGGGCGTGTCGTTCTTTACCGCCTTCTTCATCATTTCGTATCTGCACATCGTGGTGGGTGAGCTGGCCCCGAAATCCTGGGCCATCCGCAAACCCGAGCTGCTGTCGTTGTGGACAGCGGTGCCGCTGTACCTGTTCTACTGGGCCATGTACCCGGCCATCTACTTGCTCAACGCCAGCGCCAACACCATCTTGCGCATCGCCGGCCAGGGTGAACCCGGCCCGCACCACGAGCACCATTACAGCCGTGAAGAACTGAAACTGATCCTGCACTCCAGCCGTGGCCAGGACCCGAGCGACCAAGGTATGCGCGTACTGGCCTCGGCCGTGGAAATGGGCGAACTGGAAGTGGTCGACTGGGCCAACTCCCGGGAAGACCTGGTCACACTGGAGTTCAACGCACCGCTGAAGGAAATCCTGGCGCTGTTCCGCCGTCATAAGTTCAGCCGCTACCCGGTGTACGACAGCGAACGCCAGGAGTTCGTCGGCCTGCTGCACATCAAGGACCTGCTGCTGGAATTGGCGGCCCTGGACCACATTCCCGAATCGTTCAACCTGGCGGAACTGACCCGCCCCCTGGAGCGCGTATCGCGGCACATGCCGCTGTCGCAACTGCTGGAACAATTCCGCAAGGGCGGCTCGCACTTCGCCGTGGTGGAGGAAGCCGACGGCAATATCATCGGCTACCTGACCATGGAGGACGTGCTGGAAGTGCTGGTAGGCGACATCCAGGACGAACATCGCAAGGCCGAGCGCGGCATCCTGGCTTACCAGCCGGGCAAGCTGCTGGTACGCGGTGACACCCCGCTGTTCAAGGTCGAACGGTTGCTGGGCATCGATCTGGATCACGTCGAGGCCGAAACCCTTGCCGGGCTGGTCTACGAAAGCCTCAAGCGCGTGCCGGAAGAGGAAGAAGTGCTGGAAGTCGAAGGCCTGCGGATCATCATCAAAAAGATGAAAGGTCCGAAAATTGTCCTGGCCAAGGTACTGATGCTCGACTGAGCCCGGGATCAATGACAATCAGGCTCTTGTGGCGAGGGAGCTTGCTCCCGCTGGGCCGCGAAGTGGCCCCAATCCCCCACCCGCTGAATTTATCCTGATACACCACGCTGATCTGTTTTGGGACGGCTTCGCCGTCCAGCGGGAGCAAGCTCCCTCGCCACCGGTCATCGCGGTGAATGGGACTACTGCCTGCCGAGCGCAAAGTTCGGCAGGCTGCCCACCGGCTGGCTGAATTGATACGGAATCGACACCAGCCCCAGCCCGGTATTGCGCTGCACCACAAAATGCAGATGGGGCCCGCTGCTGTTGCCGGTATTGCCCGACAGCGCCAATGCGCTGCCCACCATGACCCGCTGCCCCTCCCGTACCCTGACCGAGCCGCGCTTGAGGTGCAGGTACACCCCCATGGTTCCGTCGTCGTGCAACACCCGCACAAAGTTGCCCGAGGGGTTGGTACCGCGCCCACTCTGACGGTTCTCGGTTTTCACCACGATGCCACTGCGCGCAGCAATGATCAGTGTGCCTTCGGGCATGGCGATGTCCATGGCATAGCGATTCTTGGGCCCATAGTGACTGTATCGGCCATTGGCACCCTGACTCAGGCGAAACGGCCCTCCACGCCACGGCAGTGGGTACCGATAGGCCAGCGTGGCGCCTGCGGGGTCGCCCAGGGAGTATTTGAGCTTGGGGGTATAGGTCAGCGGCTTGCCGGCACGGATCGCCGTGAGCTGCACCAGGCGCGTATTGCTGCGCGCTGGCACTACCCGGCGGATCGGCTGCGCTGGCGCGCCCCTGACATTGTTCAGCCCGCGCACACTCAGTTCGACCTCTACCGGCGCATACAGGTCGTTGCGCACAAACAGACTGTGGGTGCCCTTGTGTTTCTTTACCGAGAGATGGACCTGACGCTCGAGGCGTTCGTCCATCCGGTCGCGGAACACAAACACCTTGGCGCCACGGGAGGGTCGATCGCTGTAGGACACCACGCCATAGGCATCCTTGGACTTGTAAATAGTCACCGCCACGGCCGAGGTGGAGGCAATGAACAGGGCACAAAGAACCAGCAATCGCGCGAGCATGGGCAAAGTTCTGTCGAGGAAGGCCTGGAAAGGAGCCTAGCAGCCAGAACTGACCCGCGTAGTGGGCAGATGTTTCAAATGATCGTTAGCACGCTCTGTGCGGGCATGCGGCCAGGAACGCTCTGCGCCCCGCTCGAAACGGATGCGAGGCGTCCAGAGAGGCATTCCCACGCGGGAGCATGGGAGCGATCGGCATTAAAACATTACGCACCCGGTACGAAATGCTTCTGCGCTGTGCCCCGGGCAATCAAGCGGGAGATGTAGTCGAGTTTTTGTGCGTCCTGGTCGACGAAGCGAAAGGTCAATTGCAGCCACTCGCTGTCAGGTTTCGGCTCGTGAGCGACGATAGCGTGCAGGTAACCGTTCAAGCGCGCGACTTCGGCGTTGTCGCCCTGCTCCAGGTCAAGCACGGCACTGTCGAGCACTTGCGGCAAGGTGTCGGTACGCTTCACCACCAGCAGTGCTTCCTTGATGCTCAAGGCCTTGATCACGCATTGCTGTATGCCGCTTGGCAGGCGCAACTGGCCCTGGCCACGGCCACCGATTACCGATGGCGCGGCCTTGACCGCAGGGCTGTTGAGCAAACCCTTGGCCGGCGCTGCAGCCGTGACTGGCGCGGCCGTGTTTTGCAGGTAGGCATTGGGTGCCGGAGCCGCCGTGGTAGACACGGGTGCCTTGCCGCCGGTCAAGGCATTGAGGGAATCGTTGCCGAACGCCGACGTCATCTTGGGCGGAGCACCGTTCATCAAGGCGTCAAGCTTGCCGACCTTGTTCAGGGCCTGCTTGACCTTGGTCAGCAATTGTTCGTTGGTGAACGGTTTGCTCACATAACCCGAGACGCCCGCCTGGATCGCCTGGACCACGTTCTCCTTGTCGCCGCGGCTGGTGACCATCACGAACGGCATGGCCTTGAGGGTGTCCTGCTCACGGCACCAGGTCAGCAACTCAAGGCCGGACATTTCCGGCATTTCCCAGTCGCACAGCACCAGGTCAAAGGCTTCTCGTGCCAGCAAGGCCTGGGCCTTCTTGCCGTTGACCGCGTCTTCGATGCGTATGCCCGGGAAGTAGTTACGCAGGCACTTTTTCATCAGGTCACGAATGAACGCAGCATCGTCCACGACCAATACACTGACCTTACTCATCGAACACCCCTTTTATAATCCCGACCAGCATAACGCCTGGCTGATGGCACTTTGCCAAAACTCTTCAGTCACGCCGGGACTTTTTCGTTCGCGGGTGCTTTGAAATCCAAAGGCCCAAACAAAAACGCCCGGCCAAAAGGCCGGGCGCTTTACGTGGGCAATCTTACTTATCGTCAGCTTTGCCCGGAACATTAGCGGTTTCACCGCTGGTGCCTTCAACTTCTTCCTTCATGCGCTTGAGGCCCATGTGGCGCACATCCGTGCCGCGCACCAGGTAAATCACCAGCTCAGAGATGTTGCGTGCGTGGTCGCCGATACGCTCCAGCGAACGCAGGACCCAGATGATGTTCAACACCCGCGAGATAGAGCGAGGATCTTCCATCATGTAGGTCGCCAGTTCACGCAGCGCCGTCTTGTATTCGCGGTCGATGATCTTGTCGTACTGGGCCACGGACAACGCCAGGTCGGCGTCGAATCGAGCGAAGGCATCCAGTGCATCACGCACCATGTTGCGCACCTGGTCACCGATGTGGCGCACCTCGACGTAACCCCGCGGTGCCTCGCCTTCTTCACACAACTGAATGGCGCGGCGGGCGATCTTGGTGGCTTCGTCACCGATGCGTTCCAGGTCGATCACCGACTTGGAGATGCTGATGATCAAGCGCAAGTCGGACGCCGCCGGCTGACGACGGGCCAGAATGCGCAGGCATTCTTCGTCGATGTTGCGTTCCATCTGGTTGATCTGGTCGTCGATCTCGCGCACTTGCTGGGCCAGGCCCGAGTCGGCCTCGATCAGCGCGGTCACCGCGTCGTTGACCTGCTTCTCGACCAGCCCGCCCATGGCCAACAGGTGGCTGCGCACCTCTTCGAGCTCGGCGTTGAACTGCTGGGAGATGTGGTGGGTAAGGCCTTCCTTAGAAATCATTGTGTTCGCTCCGCAAAAGCGTTTAACCAAGAGCTGCAAGCTACAAGCTGCAAGCTGTGTTGTGCTGAACTCGAAACCGCATGGCTTCTGACTTGAAGCTTGCGGCTTGTAGCTGCCTCAACTAGCCATACCGACCGGTGATGTAGTCTTCAGTCTGCTTCTTCGACGGATTGGTAAACAGGGTGTCGGTGTCGCCGAACTCCACCAGCTTGCCCATGTACATGAACGCCGTGTAGTCGGAAACCCGGGCGGCTTGTTGCATGTTATGGGTCACGATGACGATGGTGAACTTGGATTTGAGTTCGTAGATCAGCTCTTCGACTTTCAGCGTCGAGATCGGATCGAGTGCCGAGCACGGTTCGTCGAGCAACAGCACTTCCGGCTCTACGGCAATGGTGCGGGCAATCACCAGACGTTGCTGCTGGCCACCGGACAGGCCCAGTGCCGACTCATGCAGACGGTCCTTGACCTCATCCCACAGGGCCGCACCTTTCAACGCCCACTCGACCGCTTCGTCGAGCACACGCTTTTTGTTGATGCCCTGGATACGCAGGCCGTACACCACGTTTTCGTAGATGGTTTTCGGGAACGGGTTCGGCTTCTGGAACACCATGCCGACACGACGACGCAGCTCAGCCACGTCTTCGCCCTTGCGGTAGATGTTGTTGCCGTAGAGGTTGATCTCGCCTTCTACGCGGCAACCGTCCACCAGGTCGTTCATGCGGTTGAAGGTACGCAGCAGCGTAGATTTACCGCAGCCGGACGGACCGATGAAAGCGGTCACGCGCTGCTTGGGAATATTCATGCTGACATCGAACAGCGCTTGTTTGTCGCCGTAGTACAGGCTCAGGCCCGGCACTTCGATGGCTACGGTTTCCTGCTCGAGGCTCAGGCTCTGCTTGTCGCGACCCAGGGCCGACATGTTGATGCCGTGGGTATGTGCTTCGTGCTGCATGGGAGGCTCCCTGTGCTAACAAATTCGGTTCGGACCAGCCGCATCGCGGCATGCCCAATAAATGTTCGGTGGACGCGGTCTAGTGTGGGAGCGGGCTTGCTCGCGAAGAGGCCAATGTTGCCTGACCCATCGCTTTCGCGAACAAACCCACTCCCACACCAGTAGTCAGCTATCCAGCGCTTTGTACTTTTCGCGCAGGTGGTTACGAATCCACACTGCCGACAGGTTCAGGGTGGCAATCACCAGCACCAGCAGCAGCGCCGTGGCGTACACCAGCGGTCGCGCGGCTTCGACGTTCGGGCTCTGGAAACCGACGTCATAAATGTGGAAGCCCAGGTGCATGATCTTCTGATCCAGGTGCAGGTACGGGTAGTTGCCGTCCAGCGGCAGCGACGGTGCCAGTTTCACCACCCCCACCAGCATCAGCGGCGCCACTTCACCCGCGGCGCGGGCCACGGCGAGGATCATGCCGGTCATCATTGCCGGGCTGGCCATCGGCAGGACAATTTTCCACAGGGTCTCAGCCTTGGTCGCGCCCAAGGCCAGGGAACCTTCACGCACGGTGCGAGGGATCCGCGCCAGGCCTTCTTCGGTGGCCACGATCACCACCGGCACCGCCAGCAGTGCCAGGGTCAACGAGGCCCAGAGCAGGCCCGGGGTGCCGAAGGTCGGCGCCGGCAAGGCTTCCGGGAAGAACAGGCGGTCAACCGAACCGCCCAGTACATAGACGAAGAAGCCCAGGCCGAAGACCCCGTAAACGATGGCCGGAACACCCGCCAGGTTGTTCACCGCGATGCGGATCACCCGGGTCAGAGTGTTCTGCTTGGCGTACTCACGCAGGTAGACCGCTGCCAGCACGCCAAACGGCGTGACGATCATCGCCATGATCAGGGTCATCATCACCGTACCGAAAATCGCCGGGAAGATCCCGCCTTCGGTGTTGGCTTCACGCGGATCGTCGCTCAGGAACTCCCAGATCTTGCTGAAGTAGAAGCCGATCTTGGTGAAGGTCCCCATCGCGTTCGGCTGGAAGGCATGCACCACCTTGCCCAGCTCGATTTCGAGTTCCTTACCATTGGCATCACGGGCCGTGAGGCTGTCGCGATTGACCTGCGCATGCAGTTCGCCAAGGCGTTTTTCGATGTCCTGATAGCGGGCATTCAGTTCAGCGCGCTCAGACTCCATGTCTGCCTGGGCGGCAGCATCGAGGTTGCCGTCGAGTTCCAGTTTGCGACCGTGCAGACGAACGCGCTCCAGACCGGCGTTGATCGCGCCGATGTCGACTTTTTCCAGGGTCTTGAGTTGGGCCGCCAGCTGGCTGACCCGCGTGATCCGCGCTTGCAACTCAGGCCATGCCGCCTCGCCTTCGGCGATGACCTTGCCGTCCTGTTTGATGTTGACCAGATAACCGTAGAAATTGCCCCACTCACGGCGCTCGATAACCATCAGTTCCCGCGGCGTGGTCTGGTTGGTCAGCCACTCGCCGACGATCCAGGTGAAGTCACTGCCATTCAAGTCACGGTTGCCAACCTTGATCAGCTCGCGCGTCATGAACTCCGGACCCTCGTCGGGTACCGGCAGGCCAGCGCTTTTCAGGCGCTCGCGTGGCACTTCTTCTTTCTGCACCACTTCGCCAACCACCACGTGGTTGGCCTGGCCCGGCACCTGGTACTGGGCATGTATCAGGTCTGCCGGCCAGAAATGGCCCAGACCGCGCACGGCAATCACTGCCAGCAAGCCAATGGTCATGATGACCGCGATGGCCACCGCGCCACCGCTGATCCAGACGCCCGGGGCGCCGCTCTTGAACCATCCTTTCAGGGAGTTCTGTTTCACAGACTTCTACCTTTCTTAAAGCGACGAGTATTTCTTGCGCAGACGCTGACGAATCAGCTCCGCGAGGGTGTTCATGACGAAGGTGAACAACAGCAGTACCAGCGCCGAGAGGAACAGCACTCGGTAGTGACTGCCGCCGACTTCCGACTCCGGCATTTCCACCGCAACGTTGGCAGCCAGGGTACGCAGGCCTTCGAACAGGTTCATTTCCATGACCGGGGTGTTACCGGTGGCCATCAACACGATCATGGTTTCCCCGACCGCACGGCCCATGCCGATCATCAGTGCCGAGAAGATGCCCGGGCTGGCGGTGAGGATCACCACGCGAGTCATGGTTTGCCACGGGGTGGCGCCAAGGGCCAGGGAGCCCAGGGTGAGGCCGCGGGGCACACTGAACACGGCATCTTCAGCGATCGAGTAGATGTTCGGGATAACCGCGAAGCCCATGGCCAGGCCAACCACCAGGGCGTTGCGCTGGTCGTAGGTGATACCCAGGTCATGGGAGATCCACATGCGCATGTCGCCGCCGAAGAACCAGGTTTCCATGTACGGGCTCATGTACAGCGACAACCAGCCCACAAACAGGATCACCGGGATCAGGATCGCGCTCTCCCAGCCGTCCGGCACTTTCAGGCGCAGGGACTCAGGCAGGCGACTGAAGGTGAACCCGGCCACCAGGATGCCCACCGGCATCAGCAACAGCAGGCTGAAGATCCCCGGCAGGTGCCCTTCGACATACGGAGCCAGGAACAGGCCGGCGAAGAAACCGAGGATCACCGTCGGCATCGCTTCCATCAGCTCGATCACCGGCTTGACCTTGCGGCGCATGCCCGGCGCCATGAAGTAAGCGGTGTAGATCGCGGCGGCAACGGCCAGCGGCGCGGCCAGCAGCATGGCGTAGAACGCAGCCTTCAAGGTACCGAAGGTCAGCGGAGACAAGCTCAGCTTGGGTTCGAAGTCCGTGTTGGCAGCGGTCGATTGCCAGACGTATTTAGGCTCGTCGTAGTTTTCGTACCAGACCTTGCTCCACAACGCGCTCCACGAAACTTCCGGGTGCGGGTTGTCCAGCAGCAGCGGTTGCAGCTTGCCACCCTGTTCCACGATCACACGGTTGGCCCGTGGCGACAGACCGAACAGACCCTGGCCGTCGACTACCTGGTCCACCAGCAAGGTGCGGTGGGCGGTACTGTGGAACACGCCGAACTTGCCGGACGCATCGAGGGCAACAAAACCTTTGCGGCGCTCTTCGGCGGTGATTTCAACGATCGGCGCAGAACCCATCTGGAAGGTGCGGATCTGCTTCAGGCGTTGTTCGCCATCAGGGTCGCGGGCCATGAACCACTGGGCCAGACCACCTTTGGAGTCACCGAAGATCAGCGAGATGCCGCCCACCAACTGGGTGCTGGCCGTGATTTCAGTCTCGCCGTTTTCGAGCAGTTTGTAGCGGCCGTTGAGGCTATTGTCGCGCAGGTTGAATACGTCGGCCTGGGCACGCCCGTTAACCACGTACAGCCACTGCTGACGCGGGTCGACGAAGATGTTCTTCACCGGCTCGGTCATCTGCGGCAGCTCGATGCGCTTCTGCTCGTTGGTGACCTCGCCGGTCATCATGTTCTCTTCGCTGGTCAGCGACAGCACATGCAACTGGGCGCCGGTAGAGCCGGCAAGCAACAGGGTCGAATCCGTGGCGTTGAGGCTGACGTGCTCCAGCGCACCGCCCTGCTCGTTCAACACGATCGGCGTTTCGCCGTACGGATACTCGATGGCCGGCGAAATGGTTTTCTTGCCATCCGGATAGCTGACTTTATAGGTATGGCGGAACACCAGCGCCTGACCGTTGGACAGGCCCACGGCAACCAGCGGATGACCTGGCTGATCCTTGCCAATGGACGTCACGCTGACACCGGCCGGGATCGCCAGGTCAACACGGCGCAGTTCGGCGCCACTGTCGATATCGAAGAACAACGCCTGGCCCTTGTCGGAAACCCGCAGGGCGACCTGGTTCTGCTCTTCGAGGGAGATCATCAGCGGCTTGCCGGCGTCTTGCATCCAGGCCGGGGTGATCGCGTCCTTGCTGGTCAGCTCGGCGCCTTGGAACAGGGGCGCGACGACGTAGGCAAGGAAGAAAAAGATCAGGGTGATGGCGCCGAGTACGGCAAGACCGCCGATGAGGACATACCAGCGGGTCAGGCGATCCTTGAGCGCGCGAATGCGACGCTTGCGTTGCAGCTCAGGCGTATTGAAATCAATTCGCTTGGGGGGATTAGTAGTCATGTTGGAATTGGCCAGATCATTCATGCGCACACCCTAGCGATCCTGTATGACAGAAAGATGACAATGCAGTGACGCGACAAATCCGCCTCCAGCGGGTACTGGCGGTGGATAGAGAATTAGAGGTGTGTGAGGGGCGGCGCCTGCCACCCCTCACGTGAGTCCGGAGATATCAAACCGGACTCAGGGTTTTACTTTTTTGCGACTTCAGTACCACCTTCTTGCAGACCCAGGTCAGCCAGTGCCTTGGCGGCGACTTTGGCTGGCAGTGGGATGTAGCCGTCTTTTACTACAACTTCCTGGCCTTGCTTGGACAGAACCAGCTTCACGAACTCGGCTTCCAGCGGGGCCAAAGGCTTGTTCGGGGCCTTGTTGACGTACACGTAGAGGAAACGCGACAGCGGGTACTTGCCGTTCAGTGCGTTTTCTTCGGTGTCTTCGACGAACTCGGTGCTGCCTTTCTTGGCCAGGGCGACGGTCTTGACGCTAGCGGTCTTGTAACCGATGCCCGAGTAGCCAACGCCGTTCAGCGAAGAGCTGATCGACTGCACCACCGAGGCCGAGCCTGGTTGTTCGTTGACGTTTGGCTTGAAGTCGCCTTTGCACAGGGCTTCTTCCTTGAAGTAGCCGTAGGTGCCGGATACCGAGTTACGACCGAACAGCTGGACCGGCTTGTTGGCCAGGTCGCCGGTCACACCCAGGTCACCCCAGGTCTTGACGTCGGCTTTGCTGCCGCACAGGCGGGTCGAGGAGAAGATCGCGTCGACCTGTTCCATGGTCATGTGCTTGATCGGGTTGTCCTTGTGCACGAACACGGCCAGGGCATCCACGGCAACCGGAATGGCGGTCGGCTTGTAGCCGTACTTGGTTTCGAAGGCCTGCAGCTCGTTGTCCTTCATTTTACGGCTCATCGGGCCCAGGTTAGCGGTGCCTTCAGTCAGCGCGGGTGGCGCGGTGGAGGAACCGGCCGCCTGAATCTGGATGTTTACGTTCGGGTATTCTTTTTTGTAGTGCTCAGCCCACAGGGTCATGAGGTTGGCCAGGGTATCGGAGCCGACGCTGGACAGGTTGCCCGACACACCAGTGGTCTTGGTGTAGCTCGGGATCGCAGGATCAACAGCGGCAACTGCGTTGGCAGTCGCAACGCCAGCAGCGACAAAGGTCATTGCCGCCATCAAACGCTTCAGTTTCATGCCTTACTCCTGGTAATAGGGTGTGTTAAGTCGGGGCCAAGTATCGGCAGGCCGTGTGAACACTCTATGACTTGAATATGACAATTAGATGAAAGGCCAGCACTCGACAAGAATGCTGGCCTTCAGAGAGGGACATACCGTCACTGCAATCTTTGGAAAGTCAGCGACCCTTCTTCCAGAGATAGCCACCCACCACGATCCCCACGCCGCAGATGATCGCGACATAGTAGGCAGGCCCCATCGGGCTCTCCTTGAGTAGCAAGGTGACGACCATCGGGGTCAGGCCACCGAAGATCGCATAGGCCAGGTTGTAGGAGAACGACAGGCCGCTGAAACGCACCACCGCCGGGAACGCCTTGACCATGACATAGGGCACGGCACCGATGGTGCCGACCAGCAGGCCGGTCAGGGAGTACATCGGGAACAGCCAGTCAGGGTGATTGAACAGGCTGTGGTAAAAGGTCCACGAGCTCAACAGCAGCAAGCCGCTACCGAACACGAATACCCGACCGGCACCGAAACGGTCGGCCAAGGCACCAGACGCCACGCAACCCAGGCTCAGGAACACGATCGCCAGGCTGTTGGCCTGCAGCGCCGTGGTCGCCGGGAAATGGTAGACCGTCTGCAGCACCGTGGGCGTCATCAGAATGACCACGATGATCCCCGCCGACAGCAGCCAGGTCAGCAGCATCGAGATGGCGATAGCACCGCGATGGTCGCGCAGCACCGCCCGCAGCGGCACCTCTTCGGCCAGCGCCTTGCGCAGTTGCAGCTCGGCGAACACCGGGGTTTCGTGCAGCCAGCGGCGCAGGTAGACCGAAAACAGGCCAAATACACCGCCCAACAGGAACGGGATCCGCCAGGCGTAATCGGACACCTGCTCCGGGGTATAAATGCTGTTGATCGCCGTGGCGACCAGCGAGCCCAGCAGGATGCCCGCCGTGAGGCCCGACGTCAGCGTGCCGCAGGCGTAACCGATGTGCCGCCCGGGCACGTGTTCGGAAACGAATACCCAGGCACCCGGCACTTCACCGCCAATGGCCGCGCCCTGAATCACCCGCATCAGCAACAGCAGGATGGGAGCCCACATGCCAATCTGCGCGTACGTGGGCAGCAGGCCCATGATCAAGGTCGGAACGGCCATCATGAAAATGCTCAGCGTGAACATTTTCTTGCGCCCCAGCAGGTCGCCGAAGTGCGCCATGACGATGCCGCCCAATGGGCGCGCCAGGTAACCGGCGGCAAAAATGCCGAAGGTCTGCATCAAGCGCAGCCACTCAGGCATATCCGCCGGAAAGAACAGCTTCCCGACGACCGTGGCGAAGAACACGAAGATAATAAAGTCGTAAAACTCCAGCGCACCGCCCAGGGCGGAGAGCGACAGAGTCTTGTAATCGTTGCGGGTCAAGGGACGTGCGGGTTGCGCGGGTGTCGCTATGCTCGATGGCGCTGTGGTCATGGCAAGGGCTTCTCTTCTTATAGTCAGATCTGCAACCCCAACAACGCTGGTAGGGGCTTGGGCAGGTTTGGCACGATAGCAAATTGTTCGAAAAAGCACATGGAAGCGCGTATTTGACAGTCAAAATGAGAACCGGACGGTCGTCGCGCGGTCTACCGCTCGATATACTCGCAGTCTGTAATACCTCGGAAGGGGTTGCTGTGCGAAGACGCTGCTGGCTCTACCAGCCGATTTCGCAGAGTTTCCCCCTAGTTCGCCTTATGGAAAACGTGACGAACGTAGTATGTTCGGGGCTGAATCGTTTTTCCTGGAGACGGCTATTCACCTGAAGTACCAACGAAGAGTCACGGGTCAGAGGCACCCCCGGCATGATAGAACTCGAACAAGAAGATCCGATTCCGCAAGGCGACCTGGCCCTGCAAATCACCGCACTTCCTCGTGAAACCAACGGCTTTGGCGATATTTTCGGCGGCTGGCTGGTATCACAGATGGACCTGGCCGGCACGGCAATGGCCAGCAAAGTGGCCGGTGGTCGCGTGGCCACGGTCGCGATTGATCGCATGGCCTTCCTGGTCCCTGTCGCCGTGGGCGCTCAGCTATCCTTTTATACTCAGGCACTGGACATCGGTCGCAGCTCGATTCAGATGATGGTCGAGGTCTGGAGCGACGATCCGTTGTCCAGCGAGTGGCGCAAAGTAACGGAAGCGGTGTTTGTGTTCGTCGCCATTGATGGCAGCGGCCGTACCCGTTCGGTTCCGCCCAGGGCTCGTTGAACCTGGGAAGCGTTAAACCCGGCAGCCGTTTTGCGGTCCATTGCCGTCATTGATCCTGAACGAGATGTGCATCATGCCTACGCCCAATGTTGAAACGGTGAAACTGGACGATCTGAATTGCTGGCGCATTCGCCACGGTCAGGCCGAATTACTGGTGGCACAGCAAGGCGCGCACATCCTTAGCTATCAACTGGCCGGGCAACCGCCACTGATCTGGCTCAATGACGAGGCCGTGTTCAAGACTGGCAAAAGCATCCGGGCCGGCGTGCCGGTGTGCTGGCCGTGGTTTGGCAATCTGGACCGCAACCCGCCCAGCGTGCAGGCGATGCGCGTGAGCGAGCAACCTGCTACGGCCCACGGGCTGGTGCGGGCGATGGACTGGGAGCTGGGCGCCATAGAAGCCGAAGGCGAAGCCCTGAACGTCGAATTCCTCCTGCCCTGCCCCGAAGGCGGCTTGCCGGGCTGGCCCCACCAGGTTGATTTGACGCTGAGCATTCGTCTGGATGAACAGTTGCACATCAACCTGACCAGTCTCAATCGCGGCGCCGACCAAGTGAGCATCAGCCAGGCGCTGCACAGCTACTTCGCGGTCAGCGATGTGCGCAACGTGCACGTCGAAGGGCTGGACGGGCTGAGCTACATCGAAACCCTGGATAACTGGAACACTGTCACTCAATCCGGCGACCTGCATTTTACCGGCGAGACTGACCGTATCTACCTCGATACCCCGCCGACGCTGAGCATCGTCGACCCCGCTTGGGAGCGGCGCATCGAGCTGACCAGCAACGGTTCGCGCTCGGCGGTGATCTGGAACCCGTGGACCGAGCGCGCGGCGGCATTCAGCGACATGGCGGATGATGGCTGGCAGCGCATGCTGTGCATCGAGACCGCCAATGTGATGGATGACATCGTGACCCTGGCACCGGGAGCGAGTCATACCCTGGGCGTGAGCATCGGCAGCCAGCCGCTCTGACAGCGCAACAGCCATGTGGGAGCACGCCATGTGATCAAGACGGTATCTCCCACACTGCGTGCGCATACACTCATGTCGCTGAATCAGGCGTGAACGCTGTCCCGTGGTGAGCGAGCTTGCTCGCGCTGGGGTGCGAAGAGCCCCCAACACGACTATTTCAAGCTTTCAGCTAAACCCCTGGACCGGTTTTTGGGCTGCTGTGCAGCCCAGCGCGAGCAAGCTCGCTCGCCACAGGGCACGTGTTCGGCATCCCCACATCTGCATGCCTACAGATCCGCTTCCTGCACCACCCGCACCTGCGCCGCATCCAGCGCATAGGCCGCATCGGCCAGGTCGTTGCTGACCGTCTCGATCTTCAGCGTCCCTGTCACCCACAACGGCGTGTAGATGTCGTCCAGCTTCAACCCCTTGGGATAGCGCACCAGCACCAGCTGATTGGGGGGTGGTGGCGGTACATGGATGCAGGCGCCCGGGTACGGCACCAGGAAGAACAGCGTGCTGCGGCCCTTGCCATCGGTTTCCAGCGGCACGGGATAACCGCCGAGACGAATGTGCTTGTCGTTCATCGAGGCCACGGTTTTGCTTGAATACATCACCGCCGGCAGGCCGTTGCTTTGCTTCAGGCCTCCCTTGTCGGTAAAGGTGCCAGTGGCTTCAGGGGAGTCGTGGTCGATCTCGGGCATGGCTTCGAGAGCCTTCTGGTCCGACTTGGGCATCAGCTCAAGCCAGTCGGTTTCTGGCAGTTCGCCAGCGTGGGCAAGGCCTGTGCCCAGCAATACAAGAGTCAGCAGAAGACGGCGCATGAAGGTGCTCGGTAAGAAGGGACGGTCAATCGCCGAGCATTCTAGCCCGCTCCGCCTGCGCGGCAGAGAGGGCTTTGTCGCTTGAATCAGTTCTTTTTCACCAGGCCGTAGATCACCAGCAACACCACCGCGCCCACCAGGGCACCGATAAAGCCTGCGCCTTGACCCGCCTGGTAGATGCCGAGCGCCTGACCGCCATAGGTAGCCGCCAGAGAGCCACCGATACCGAGCAGGATGGTCATGATCCAGCCCATGTTGTCGTCACCCGGTTTCAGGAAACGAGCCAGCAGGCCCACGATCAATCCGATGAAGATGGTTCCGATAATTCCCATGGCGCTTCCCTCTGAATGAAATGGATTGCTCAAAGCCTAGCCAGACTTTGGCATCCTGCCATCAGAGGGTGGTGGTCACCGAAGGTTCCCACCGGGCCTGTGGATTATTGCTCGGCGATGAGCGCTTCGACCTTGAGGATCTGCCGCTCCAGCGTGGCCTTGTCGGCACAGCGCAAGTTGGCGTGACCGACCTTGCGGCCGACCTTGAACGCCTTGCCATAGTGGTGCAGATGGCAATCGCTGATGGCGACGACCTGCTCAACCGGCGGCACCACACCGATGAAGTTGAGCATGGCGCTCTCGCCCACCTTGGCAGTCGAACCCAACGGCAGGCCGGCAACGGCGCGCAGGTGGTTTTCGAACTGGCTGCACTCGGCGCCTTCGGTGGTCCAGTGTCCGGAGTTGTGGACACGCGGGGCGATTTCGTTGGCCTTGAGGCCACCGTCGACTTCAAAGAACTCGAACGCCATCACGCCCACGTACTCCAGCTGCTTGAGCACGCGGCTGGAGTAATCTTCGGCCAGGGCTTGCAACGGGTGGTCAGTGCTGGCCACGGACAGCTTGAGAATGCCGCTGTCGTGGGTGTTGTGCACCAGAGGGTAGAACTTCGTCTCGCCATCGCGAGCGCGCACGGCAATCAGCGACACTTCACCGGTGAAGGGCACGAAGCCTTCCAGCAAGCAGGCGACACTGCCCAGCTCGGCGAAGGTGCCCACAACGTCTTCTGCGCTGCGTAGAACCTTCTGGCCCTTGCCGTCGTAACCCAGGGTACGGGTTTTCAGCACGGCCGGCAGACCGATGGAGGCAACGGCTTCGTCCAGGTCGGCTTGCGACTGGATGTCGGCGAAGGCCGGGGTCGGAATGCCCAGGTCCTTGAACATGCTCTTCTCGAACCAGCGATCGCGAGCGATGCGCAGCGCTTCGGCGCTCGGGTACACCGGGACGAACTGCGACAGAAAGGCCACGGTTTCAGCCGGGACGCTTTCGAATTCGAAGGTCACCAGGTCGACTTCGTCCGCCAGTTGACGCAGGTGATCCTGATCGCCGTAATCGGCCCGCAGGTGTTCACCCAGCGCCGCTGCGCAGGCATCCGGCGCGGGGTCCAGGAAAGCGAAGTTCATGCCCAGCGGAGTCCCCGCCAAAGCCAGCATGCGACCTAACTGGCCGCCACCGATTACACCGATCTTCATCGTCAACAACCTCAGGCGATGCGTGGGTCTGGATTGTCCAGAACGCTGTCTGTCTGTTCAGCACGGAAGGTCTTGAGCACCGCGTGGAACTGCGGATGCTTGGCACCCAGGATACTCGCCGACAGCAGGGCGGCGTTGATCGCGCCGGCCTTGCCGATGGCCAGGGTGGCAACCGGAATGCCCGCAGGCATCTGCACGATAGAGAGCAGCGAATCGACACCCGAGAGCATCGACGACTGCACCGGAACGCCCAGTACCGGCAGGTGGGTCTTGGCCGCACACATGCCTGGCAGGTGGGCCGCGCCACCGGCACCGGCGATGATCACCTCGATGCCACGCGACTCGGCCTCTTCGGCGTACTGGAACAGCAGGTCCGGGGTGCGGTGGGCCGAGACCACTTTCACCTCGTAAGGGATGCCGAGCTTTTCCAGCATATCGGCGGTGTGGCTAAGGGTGGACCAATCGGACTTGGAGCCCATGATCACGCCAACCAGTGCACTCATCGTCGCGCCTCTTCTCTCTGGGCGCCCGCAGGCGCGTCAAAAAACAACAAGCCACGCAGAATGCGTGGCTTGATTGTACGAATTATGGCCAGACAAGCCGGCCGAAGGCCGCGCAGTATACCGTAATACCGCAGATAAACAGCCCCCTGCGCGACCATCTGTCATACGGCTCCAAGTGCCGGTTTTATTGACTTCAAGGTCAGTAGAAATACTCTCCAATTGCGCAGCAGATCTCCGTGGCGAGGGAGCTTGCTCCCGCTCGGCCGCGCAGCGGTCGTCAATTCAATACAGGCGGTGTGTCAGGTGGAATTGATTCGCCGGTTTCGGGACGGCTACACCGTCCAGCGGGAGCAAGCTCCCTCGCCACAAAGGGTCGCGTAATACTCATGTACTTGGGGTGCCCTGCGCGGCGCCACCTTCCAACTTGCGCCACAACAACCGCACATTGGCCTTGCGCACCAGTGCACAGCGATACAGGCGGATCTCCAGCGGCACATGCCACTGCGGTCCGCCACAGACCACCAGCTCACCGCGCGCCAGTTCAGCCCGCGCACTCAGTTGTGGCACCCATGCGATCCCCAGCCCTTCCAGCGCCATGCTCTTCAGGCTGTCGGCCATCGCCGTCTCATAGACAGTGGTGAAGCGCAGGGCGCGCTGGCGCAGCAGCATGTTCACCGAGCGCCCCAGAAAGGCGCCGGCGCTGTAGGCCAGCAAGGGCACGCTGGCCTCGCCTTCGAGGTCAAACAGCGGCTTGCCGTCGGCATCGGCTGCGCACACCGGGAGCATTTCGGTATGGCCCAGGTGCAGCGACGGGAAAATCTCCGGGTCCATTTGCAGGGCGGCATCCGGGTCATAGAACGCCAGCATCAGGTCGCATCCGCCTTCGCGCAGCGCATGCACGGCGTCGCCCACGTTGGTGGCGACCAATCGCGTGGCGATGTTCAGGCCTTCGTTGCGCAGTTGCGCGATCCAGCGTGGAAAAAAGCCCAAGGCCAGCGAGTGGGCGGCCGCAACTTGCATCACCTCCCCTTGCCCGCCTTCCAGGTGATGCAGGTGGCGCAACACTTCGCCCAGCTGTTCGACCACCGTGCGTGCCGTTACCAGGAACAGTTGCCCGGCGGCCGTGAGTTCGATGGGCGTGCGTGAACGGTTGACCAGCGTCAGCCCCAACGCAGCCTCGAGGCTACGGATCCGCCGGCTGAAGGCCGGCTGGGTCACGAAGCGCCGTTCGGCGGCCTGCGAGAAACTACGGGTGGCGGCCAGGGCACTAAAGTCCTCAAGCCATTTGCTTTCCAGATTCATCACGTCCTCCCGGACACGCACCAATTTAGGTCACACGTTCGTCGCGCACACGGCGTCACATGGGCATTATGCCGAATATGCATAGGCCAGTGCTTAACAGCATTGGCCCAAAATTCTCCACAAGCCTAGCATTCACAGCGTTCCGGCACAGACCGGGTCCATATCGAGATGATTTCTATCATGTCCTCCGCTGCATCTTTCCGCACAGAAAAAGACCTGCTTGGCGTACTCGACGTACCAGCTCAAGCGTATTACGGCATCCAGACCCTGCGAGCGGTGAATAACTTCCGTCTCTCCGGCGTTCCGATTTCGCATTACCCGAAGCTGGTAGTGGGCCTGGCGATGGTCAAGCAGGCTGCTGCCGACGCCAACCGTGAGCTGGGTCACCTCAGCGAAGCCAAGCACGCAGCCATCAGCGAAGCTTGTGCCCGTCTGATCCGCGGCGATTTCCACGAAGAGTTCGTGGTGGACATGATTCAAGGCGGCGCTGGCACTTCAACCAACATGAATGCCAACGAAGTTATCGCCAACATCGCGCTGGAGGCCATGGGTCACCAGAAAGGCGAATACCAGTACCTGCACCCGAACAACGACGTAAACATGGCGCAGTCGACCAACGACGCCTACCCGACGGCCATCCGCCTGGGTCTGCTGTTGGGTCACGACGCCCTGCTCGCCAGCCTCGACAGCCTGATCCAGTCGTTCGCGGCCAAAGGTGAAGAGTTCAACCACGTCCTGAAGATGGGCCGTACCCAGCTGCAAGACGCCGTACCGATGACCCTTGGCCAGGAATTCCGCGCCTTCGCCACTACTCTGGGCGAAGACCTGGCACGCCTGAAGACCCTGGCTCCGGAGCTGCTGACCGAAGTCAACCTGGGCGGCACCGCGATCGGCACCGGCATCAACGCCGACCCGCGTTACCAGCACCTGGCCGTTGAGCGCCTGGCACTGATCAGCGGTCAACCGCTGGTTCCGGCTGCCGACCTGATCGAAGCCACTTCCGACATGGGCGCCTTCGTACTGTTCTCCGGCATGCTCAAGCGCACTGCGGTCAAGCTGTCGAAGATCTGCAACGACTTGCGCCTGCTGTCCAGCGGCCCACGTACCGGCATCAATGAAATCAACCTGCCAGCGCGTCAGCCAGGCAGCTCGATCATGCCAGGCAAGGTCAACCCGGTTATTCCGGAAGCCGTTAACCAGGTGGCCTTCCAGATCATCGGTAACGACCTGGCCCTGACCATCGCGGCCGAAGGCGGCCAGCTGCAACTGAACGTGATGGAACCGTTGATCGCCTTCAAGATCTTCGACTCGATCCGCCTGCTGCAACGCGCCATGGACATGCTGCGCGAGCACTGCATCGTCGGCATCACCGCCAACGAAGCCCGCTGCCGCGAACTGGTCGAGCACTCGATCGGCCTGGTCACTGCGCTGAACCCGTACATCGGCTATGAAAACGCCACCCGCATCGCCCGTATCGCCCTTGAAAGCGGCCGCGGCGTGCTGGAACTGGTACGCGAAGAAGGCTTGCTCGACGAAGAAATGCTCGCCGACATCCTGCGTCCGGAAAACATGATTGCCCCGCGTCTGGTGCCTTTGAAGGCCTGACGCCCGCTCTTTCAACGAAGAGCCACCGCTCACCAGGTCGAGGGACTAGACACCTCTCACCTTTTGAGGGCCTGGAGATCATTCTCCAGGCCCTTTTTTTTGGGTTTTTTGCAACGACACAGGCGCTGTGGGAGCGAGTTCGCCCGCTCCGACAAGAGCCTGGCCCCGAAAAGGTCAGGTGCTTCAAAGGACTCGTTTCGGCACCCGCACCACAACAGTGCAGACGAGCGGCGTCCCGATAGGTATAGTGCCGCCCCTCTTCGCATGAGCGGTCGTCGGTAGCGAGACCCCAACCCATGCGAAACCCGAACTAATAACAAACCCGCGAAAGGAAACCGGGACGACCTCCGCCTCGCCTATTGTGCTGCGCGCAAATAGGTGTAACGCGATGTGTCTGACTGGCCGGTATTCGCCTACACAAAAAACAGCGAGGAATACTCCATGCTTGAAGTCATTAACGACTTCCTCTCAGGGAAAGTACTGATTGTGCTCATTGTCGGGCTCGGTAGCTACTTCACGATCCGCTCGCGCTTCGTTCAATTTCGCCACTTCTTCCACATGTTCACGGTGTTCCGCGACAGCCTCAAGAGCAGCACCGATCAACTCAGCTCCTTCCAGGCCCTGATGCTCAGCCTCGCCGGGCGAGTGGGTGCGGGCAACATTGCCGGGGTCGGCATCGCCGTGACCCTCGGTGGCCCGGGCGCCGTATTCTGGATGTGGGTGACCGCGCTGGTCGGCATGTCCAGCAGCTTCTTCGAGTGCTCCCTCGGCCAGCTCTACAAGCGCTGCGATTCCGAAGGCCTGTACCGTGGCGGCCCGTCCTATTACATCCAGCACGGCCTGCAGAAACGCTGGCTGGGCATGATCATGGCGTTCCTGCTGCTGATCACCTTCGGCTTCGCCTTCAACGGCCTGCAAGCCCACGCCGTGACCCACTCACTGAACAATGCCTTCGGCCTGGACACCACCTACACCGGTATCGGCCTAGCGGTGTTGCTGGGGCTGGTATTCATCGGCGGCATCAAGCGCATCGCGGGCATCGCTGACCTGCTGGTCCCGGTCAAGACCCTGGCCTACATCGCCGTGACCATCTACGTGATCGTGCTGCAATTCGACCAGGTGCCGGGCATGCTGATGACCATCGTCAAAAGCGCCTTCGGCCTGGACCAGGCCTTCGGTGGCCTGATCGGCAGTGCCATCATCATGGGCGTGAAACGCGGCGTGTTCGCCAACGAAGCCGGCCTTGGCAGTGCGCCGAACGTGGCCGCCGTGGCACAGGTCGAGCACCCGGTTGCACAGGGCGTGGTCCAGGCGTTCAGCGTGTTCCTCGACACCTTCGTGATCTGCACCTGCACCGCGTTGCTGATTCTGCTCTCGGGCTTCTACACCCCGGGCTTCGAAGGTGACGGCATTGCCCTGACCCAGAACTCCCTGGCTGCCGTGGTCGGCGAGTGGGGCCGGATGTTCATCTCGGTGGCACTGGCGTTGTTCGTATTCACCTCGATCCTCTACAACTACTACCTGGGCGAGAGCAACCTGCGCTTCCTGATCGGCGACAACCGCAAGGCGCTGATTGGCTACCGCGCCCTGGTACTGGTGCTGATCTTCTGGGGTGCCATCGAGAACCTCGGCACGGTGTTTGCCTTCGCCGACATCACCATGACGATGCTGGCGTTCGTCAACCT
This sequence comes from Pseudomonas sp. FW300-N1A1, assembly GCF_058789115.1. Lineage (NCBI taxonomy): Bacteria > Pseudomonadati > Pseudomonadota > Gammaproteobacteria > Pseudomonadales > Pseudomonadaceae > Pseudomonas > Pseudomonas sp. FW300-N1A1. Next base: position 69,847 of record NZ_JBYTBK010000002.1, read on the forward strand.
GATCGCGCTGTTCCTGCTGTTCAACATCGGCATGCGCATCCTGCGTGACTACGATGACCAGCGTGCAGCCGGCATCAAGACCCCGGTGTTCGATTCCAGCAAATTCCCGGACCTGGACCTGGACCGCAAAGCCTGGCCGGCCAACCCGCCAGCCGCCGCTAATACTCAGGCCAAGGCTCAAGCTGAACCGCAAGGCGACACCGCAGCGCAACGCTGATCGGTATAAAACCGGGCGCATCCCCTGCGCCCGACGTGACACGGCTTGCAGTCAGCGTCATGCTCGACTGCAAGCCGTCATCGTTTCGGAGAACCTCCATGAATTCCTCGACCTACCCTGCCGCCCAGCACGTCATGGTGCTCTACACCGGCGGCACCATCGGCATGCAATCCAGCGCCCATGGCCTGGCCCCGGCATCCGGTTTCGAAGCGCGGATGCGCGACTACCTGCACAGCCAACCTGAACTGGTGGTGCCACAGTGGCGCTTTCGCGAGATGTCGCCGCTGATCGACAGCGCCAACATGACCCCGGCCTATTGGCAGCAACTGCGCGAGGCGGTGGTGGAGGCGGTGGATGTCCAGGGCTGTGACAGCGTGCTGATCCTGCATGGCACCGATACCTTGGCCTACAGCTCGGCGGCCATGAGTTTCCAGCTCCTGGGCCTGCACGCCCGCGTGGTGTTTACCGGCTCGATGCTGCCGGCCGGCGTGACCGACAGCGATGCCTGGGAAAACCTCAGTGGTGCGCTGGTTGCGTTGGGCCAGGGCCTGGCACCAGGCGTGCATCTGTATTTCCACGGCGAGCTGCTGGCGCCGACCCGTTGCGCGAAAGTGCGCAGTTTCGGCCGGCATCCGTTCAAACACCTGGAGCGTCAGGGTGGTGGTGTGAAAGCATCTTCAATACCCGCGCAACTGAATCACAACCAACCCAGGCAACTGGCGAACGTCGCGGTACTGCCGCTTTTTCCCGGAATCGGCGCCGAGATACTCGATGGCCTGATCGACAGCGGCATTCAAGGCCTGGTGCTGGAGTGCTACGGCAGTGGCACCGGTCCCAGCGACAACCCCGCCTTCCTGGCGAGCCTGGCACGGGCACGGGACAGGGGCATTGTGGTGGTGGCGGTTACGCAATGCCATGAAGGGGGCGTCGAGCTGGACGTGTACGAAGCAGGCAGTCGGCTGCGGGGCGTCGGAGTGCTTTCGGGCGGCGGCATGACCCGTGAGGCCGCGTTCGGCAAGCTGCACGCGCTGCTGGGTGCGGGCCTTGAAACGGCTGAAGTGCGGCGGTTGGTGGAACTCGACCTCTGCGGCGAACTGGGCTGACGTTCAAACCTGAGACAAAAACCGGAGGGAACAGGCTTGCCCGCCAAGACCCGGCCGCGCTTGCACTCATGCCGTTCAATCAAGCGTGAACCCGGCCCGTGGCGAGCGAGCTTGCTCGCGCTGGGGTGCGAAGCGCCCCCAACATGACTATTGCAGGTTTTCAGATAAAACCCGGTGACCGGTTTTGCGACTGCTGCGCAGTCCAGCGCGAGCAAGCTCGCTCGCCACAGGGTATGTGTCAGGCATCCGCCCTGTGATCAAAACAGCTCCCCCCACAAGATCGTCGTTAGGCACACAACTTGCTCTTGTTCCAACACCCCAAGGCTGGAACCGCCCATGCTCCACTCCCACCTCACCACCCTCAACGCTGTCTCGCTGGTGCTCAATGTCTTCAAGGCCGAAGGCTTGTCGAGTGACGCACTGCTGGCCGGCAGCGGTATCAATACCGCGGACTTGAGCCGGGCGGACACACGCATCACCACCCACCAGGAAATGCAGGTTTGCGCCAATGCCGTCGCCCTCAAGCACGATATCGGCCTGGAATTGGGCAGACGGATGCACGTATCGTCCTACGGCATGCTCGGCTATGCCCTGCTCACCAGTGCCACCTTCGGTGACGCTTTGCGTCTGGCGATGCGGTATCCGGCGCTGTTGGGAACACTTTACGAACTCCGCCTGGAAGAGGACGGCGAGCAAGTCTGGTTTGTGGCCGCCGATTACCGGGAGAACCCGGCACTGGCCGTGTTCAATGCCGAGTTCTGCCTGGTGTCGCTGAGGGTTATCTGCGATGACTTGCTCGGCCATTCCCTGCCCCTGCTCGCCGCCCGGCTTGAGCATGTGGCGCCGGATTACCGCGACCGGTACGCCGAACACTTCGCTTGCCCACTGCACTTCGAGGCCAAGGACAACGCCTTCGCCTTTGACCGACGCTGGCTCGATCAACCGCTGCCATTGGCCGATGTCATCACCCATCAGGCCATGGCCGAACGCTGCCGCAAGCAGAACATCGAGTTCACCGGACGTCAGGCGTGGCTGGGACGGATTCGTCAATTGCTCAGTGCACAGCTGAATGCGGCCCCGGGGCTGGACGGACTGGCGCAGCAGATGAACTGTTCGCCGCGCACCCTGCGCCGGCACCTCAAAGACCTGGGTTGCAGCTATCAGGAGTTGCTCGACGAACTACGCTTCGAACAAGCCAAGCAAATGCTCTGCGAGGACCAACTACCGATCTACCGCATTGCCGAAGCACTGGGCTTCAGCGAGACCGCAAGCTTTCGCCATGCCTTTGTACGCTGGAGCGGTGTGGCGCCGAGCCAGTTCAGGCCACACGGATAACCCTGTGGAAGCGGGCTTGCCGGCGATACTTTTAGCGCCTTCGAAGATGCCTTCGCGGGCAAGCCCGCTTCCACAGGTTGAGCATTCCGTGCTCTGAACCGGGGGTATGTTGCGTCAACAATGGGCGAATTACGGTCAAATATTTTGGCCGTATTGATCCCCTTCTGGCCTTTCCTGCCGTTCTCTGAATCAGCGTCCGCCGCAAGACTGTGTTCAACCGAACCAGCCCTGCGGAGAACAAGAACATGCTGACGATTTACTCGGACGATCACCATCTGCACCATGGCCGCTGCGAATTGATAGACGGGCAGCTCAAGCCTTGCTTCGAAATGCCCTCGCGGGCCGACCACGTTCTGGCGCGCGTTCAATCCCGCGACCTGGGCCCGGTGCAAGCGCCGCAGGATTTCGGCCTGGGGCCAGTGGAGCGCATTCACAGCCGCGACTACCTCGACTTCTTCAAAGGCGCCTGGGCGCGTTGGACCGAGTTCGGCACCGACGGCGATCTGCTGCCCTACACCTGGCCGGCGCGCACCCTGCGCCGCGTGCTACCCACCAGCCTGCACGGCCAGCTCGGTTACTACAGCTTCGACGGCGGCGCACCGATCACCGCCGGCACCTGGCAAGCGGCGTACAGCGCAGCGCAAGTGGCACTCACCGCACAAGCCGCGATCCAGAACGGCGCCCACAGTGCATTCGCCCTGTGCCGCCCACCGGGACACCATGCCGCCAGCGACTTGATGGGCGGTTACTGCTACCTCAACAACGCCGCCATCGCCGCCCAGGCATTCCTCGATCAAGGCCACAAAAAAGTCGCGATCCTCGACGTCGACTACCATCACGGCAATGGCACTCAATCGATTTTCTATGGGCGCAGCGACGTGCTGTTCACCTCGATCCACGGCGACCCGGAAGCCGAATTCCCGTTCTTCCTGGGCTACGCAGACGAGCACGGTGAAGGCGCAGGTGAAGGATTCAACTTCAACTACCCACTGCCAGCAGGCTCAGGCTGGGACCGCTGGAGTGCGGCCCTGGAACAGGCCTGCTCAGAGATCGAGAAATACGGCGCCGACATCATCGTCGTATCCCTGGGCGTGGACACCTTCAAGGACGACCCGATCTCCCAGTTCAAGCTCGACAGCCCGGACTACCTGGCCATGGGCGAGCGCATCGCGGCCTTGGGCAAACCGACCCTGTTCGTGATGGAAGGGGGTTACGCGGTGGAAGAAATCGGCATCAATGCCGTGAACGTTCTGGAAGGTTTTGAACGCGCCCAATGAGGAATTGGCACCATGAACAGAATCAAGCGTTTCATCGTTCCAACCCTGTGCGCCATGGCGCTCGGCAGTGCCGTGCAGGCCGAAGAGCGCACCTTGCGGGTGTACAACTGGTTCGACTACATCACCCCCAAGGCCCTGGAAGATTTCAAGGCACAGAACGCCCAGACCAAGCTGGTCTATGACATCTTCGACACCAACGAAGCACTGGAAGCCAAGCTGCTGACCGGCAACTCCGGTTATGACGTGGTGGTGCCGTCCAACGTGTTTCTCGCCAAGCAGATCGAAGCGGGCGTGTTCCAACCCCTGGATCGCAGCAAACTGCCGAACTGGAACCACCTCGATCCCAAGCTGATGAAGCTGATCGAGGCCAATGACCCGGGCAACAAATTTGCCGTGCCGTACATGTACGGCACCATCCTGATCGGATTCAACCCGGACAAGGTCAAGGCGGTGCTGGGTGACAACGCGCCGGTGGACAGCTGGGACCTGATCTTCAAGGAAGAGAACATCAGCAAGCTCAAGCAGTGCGGCGTCGCCCTGCTCGACTCGCCATCGGAGATCCTGCCGCTGGCCTTGCAACACCTGGGCCTTGACCCCAACAGCAAGCAGCCGGCGGACTATGCCAAGGCTGAAGCACTGCTGATGAAGATCCGCCCGTCTGTCACCTACTTCCACTCGTCCAAGTACATGGCCGACATTGCCAACGGTGACATCTGCGTCGCGGTCGGTTACTCCGGCAGCTTCTCCCAGGCCGCCAACCGCGCCAAGGAAGCCAAGAACGGTGTGATCGTCGACATGCGCCTGCCCAAGGAAGGCGCGCCGATCTGGTTCGACATGCTCGCGATCCCGAAAGGGGCGAAGAATACGGAAGACGCCTACACCTTCATCAACTACCTGCTGCAACCGCAGGTCATCGCACCCGTCAGTGACTTTGTCGGTTACCCGAACCCGAACAAGGATGCCACCGAGCTGGTCGATCCGGCCATTCGCAACAATCCCAACCTGTACCCGACCGAGACCGCGATGAGCACGCTGTACACCCTGCAACCATTGCCGCGGGATGCCGAGCGTGCGCGGACCCGGGCCTGGACCAAGATCAAGTCCGGGACCTGATGACGGCCTCGTTTACCCCGTCACCCGGATAGCGGGCAGGCCGACTGGCCTGCCCGCCTCAGCCCTTGCGCCAGACCTCATCCAGCCGCGCGAGGGCGGCCTCGATGGCCGCTTCAGGCACCGCCGCAAACCCCAGTACCAGGCCTGCACGCTGGTCTTCGGGGGTCGTTGAGTCCGGTAGCCAGTAGCTGCTCAGCCCGTTGATCTCCACCCCCACGCTGGCCGCCATTGCCACCAGCTCACGCTCACGGACCAGGCTTTGCACCGGCACCGTCATATGCAGTCCGGCCATGACGTTCGGCAGGCTGCCCACCCCGGGGATATCTGCAGGCCAGCCTGCCAGTAACCTATTGCGTCGACTCAGGGCGGCGCGGCGCATGCGCCGTATATGCCGCTGGAAATGCCCGGCCGCCATGAACTCGGCCATTACCGCCTGGGTGCTCACCTCGGAATGACGCACATCCACGGCACGACGCTGGGCGAATGCTTCCACCAGGTCGACGGGCAGCACCAAGTAGCCCAGACGCAATGCTGGAAACGCCACCTTGCCGAACGTGCCGACATAGAGCACCCGCCCTTGCCGGTCCAACGCCGCCAAGGGGGCCAACGGGGCACCGCTGTAGCGGTACTCGCCGTCGTAGTCGTCCTCGATGATCCAGCCGTCTGTCCGCTCGGCCCACGCCAGCAACTCCAGACGCCGGGCCAAGCTCATGATTACGCCGGTCGGGTACTGATGGGACGGTGTGACATAGGCCAGTCGGCAGTCGCTTAGACCGGCCAGTTCGGCGCAATCGATACCATCGCTGTCCACCGAAACACCGTGCAACTTAGCGCCTGCCAGCGCGAACGCATGACCCGCCGCACGGTAACCGGGGTTTTCCACAGCCACCCCGTCACCGGGCGCCACCAGCAGCTGTGCACAAAGGCTAATCCCCTGCTGCGCGCCACTGGTGATCACAATTTGCTCAGCGCTGCACTGCATGCCTCGGGAACTGCGCAAATAGGCCGCGATCATCCCGCGCAACCGCGCATCTCCCTCCGGCGCGCCATAACACAATTGCTGTAAATCCGGCTTGCGCCAGAAAGCCGCATTCAGCTTGGCCCAGACCTCGAACGGGAACAGGTCAAACGCCGGCACCCCCACCCGAAACGCCCTCGGCGGCCCACTCGGCGGCTTGGGCAAATGGTGCTTCTCGACTCGTTGAAGCGCATCACTGTGGATAACTTTACTGGATGAAACCACAGCTAAATCCAGGCATTTTGTGGATAACCCTGTGGGTAAGCCTGTTGAAAACCCTGTGGATACTTTTGTGGATAGTTTTTCCGCGGACCAAGAGTTTGCCGGTAATTGCGCCACATAGGTGCCATCGCCCACCCGCCCCTCGATAAAGCCTTCGGCGTAGAGTTGGTCGTAGGCACGCACCACACTGTTGCGCGAAATCGATAACGCTGCCGCCAGATCGCGGCTGGCCGGTAAACGGGTGCCACTGACCAGTCGACCGTCGAGCACGCGCAGGCGCAATGCCTGATAAAGCTGGCGACTCAGGCCCTGACGGCGATCAAGCTCGATGCCGGCGGGATTGAACGACAGCGACAGTGACGGGTTGCTCATGGCGCGACACCCTGGCAATGGATCTATGAAATTAACCATTAATGGCTCTTACAACAGACCAATAGCCTGCCTAGGATGCAGGCATTCGCCAAGGAAAATTTCCATGTATACCCCCAGCGCTTTTGCCATCGACGACCTCACCACCCTGCATCGGCAGATCCTCGACACGCGCCTGGCCATGCTCGTTACCCATGGCGACAACGGCTTGCAAGCGAGTCATCTGCCCCTGTTGCTGAGCCCCGAGCAAGGCCCCAACGGCACGCTCTACGGCCACCTGGCCCGCGCCAACCCACAATGGCGGGAACTGGAAGGCGGTGCCGAGGCGCTGGTGATATTCCCCGGTGCCGAGGCTTACGTCAGCCCGTCTTTCTACCCCGCCAAAGCCGAACACGGCAAAGTCGTACCGACCTGGAACTACATCGCCGTGCACGCCTATGGCCGCGCCGAAGTGTTCAGCGACGCCCAGCGCTTGCGCGACCTGGTCAGTGCCCTGACCGATCGCCACGAAAATGGTCGTGCCCAACCCTGGAAAGTCGACGACGCACCCGCTCATTACATCGACAGCATGCTCAAGGCCATCGTCGGTTTCGCATTGCCCATCCAGCGCCTGGAAGGCAAACGCAAGCTCAGCCAGAACCGCAGTACCGCAGACATCGCCGGCGTGCGCGAAGGATTGGTCGCCAGCCACGACCCGCATGACCAGGCGCTCGCCCACTTGATGCCCAAGGAATGAACATGAGCCAGATCGAGATACGCCGCGTCACCGCCGACGACCAGGCCGCCTGGCTGCCGTTATGGCAAGCCTATCTGCGCTTCTACAACACAGAACTGCCAGAGGCGGTCACCCACAGCACCTGGCAACGCTTTCTCGACCCCAGTGAACCAACCCACGCCGCCCTCGCCTGGGCTGACGGTAAAGCGGTGGGCATGGTGCATTTCATCTACCATCGCTCGAACTGGAGCATCGAAAACTCCTGCTACCTGCAAGACTTGCTGGTGACGCCCGAAACCCGTGGCACCGGTATCGGCCGCAAGCTGATCGAGTACGTCTACAGTACCGCCAAGGCCGACGGCTGCTGCAAGGTGCATTGGCTGACCCACGAGACCAACGTGACAGCAATCCAGCTCTACGAGCGCATTGCCGAGCGCCCGGGTTTCATCCAGTTTCGCAAAGGTCTCTAACGTTCAAGGAGAACAGCATGTCGATTTCACTCGCCGACTGGAAAGGCGTCCCGCCACCCTCGGCCCAATCGCTCGAAGGCCGCTTCATCCGCCTTGAAAAGCTCGACCCGGCGCGTCACGCCGAGGGTTTGTTCAATGCCCTGCAAGGCCCTGGCGCCGACCCGAAACTCTGGGACTACCTGCCTTACGGTCCATTCCCGCAGCGTAGCGCCTTCAGTGACTGGCTGAACAACCATGCGGCCAACAGCGACCCGTATTTCTTCTGCGTCATCGACCGCGCCAGCGGCGACGTCCAGGGCATGCTCAGCCTGATGTCGATCGTCCCGGCCCAGGGCCGCATCGAAATCGGCCACGTCACCTTCGGCGCACCCATGCAACGCTCGCCGAAAAGCACCGAAGCGGTTTACCTGCTGGCCAAGGAGTCGTTCGCCCTGGGCTATCGTCGACTGGAATGGAAGTGCAACAACGCCAACGCCCGCTCCAAATACGCCGCCGAACGCCTGGGTTTCAGCTTCGAGGGCGTGTTCCGCCAGCACATGGTGGTCAAGGGCCAGAACCGCGATACAGCGTGGTATTCGATCCTGGATTCGGAGTGGTCGGTGATTGGCGCGGGGTTTGAGAAGTGGCTGGCGGATGAGAACCAGACCGCTTCGGGACAGTTAAAGTCCTTGGTGGACTGCCGCGGCTAATCTGCCAAGTCTGAGCGGTAGTCACCACGGGCAAGCCTTGCACCTGCAAGGGCAAGGCTTGCTCGCGATCGACGATAACGCGATACCTATCGGGTAAAACGACAGACAAAAAAAGGGGAGCACATGCCCCCCCGAGGTAAAACGTTGCAGATGAAGGCGTTGTATCAGTCTTCGATCTCGATCAGGATCTCGCCCGGGTTGACCCGGTCGCCCTTGGCCACGTGAATGGCGGTGACCTTGCCGGCGATGGCCGATTGGACTTCGGTTTCCATCTTCATCGCTTCGGTGATCAGCACGGCCTGGCCGGCTTTCACGGTGTCGCCCTCCTTGACCAGCACATCGACGATGTTGCCCGGCATGGTGGTGCTGACATGGCCTGGCGCACTGGCCTGCTTGCGTTTGCTGCTGCCACCGCCGACAAATTCGTTGAGCGGTTCGAACACCACTTCTTCCGGCATGCCGTCGATGGACAGGTAGAAGTGACGCTTGCCTTCAGCCTTGACGCCGACACCCGTGATGTCGACCCGGTAGGTTTCGCCGTGCACGTCGATGACGAACTCGGTCGGTACACCTTCGCCACCGGCCGAGGCCACGCCGCCGGCTTCAGGAATCGGCAGCAGCACTTCGGGAGTCAGGGTGCCTGCCTCGCGCTCTTCGAGGAACTTGCGCCCGATGTCCGGGAACATCGCATAGGTCAGCACGTCTTCTTCGGATTTGGCCAACGCGCCGATTTCACCGCGCAGCTTGGTCATTTCCGGCTTGAGCAGGTCAGCAGGACGCACGTCGATGACTTCTTCGCTGCCGATGGCCTGGCGGCGCAGTTTTTCGTCGACGGTACCCGGCGCCTTGCCGTAGCCGCCCTGCAGGTACAGCTTCACTTCGTTGGTGATGGTCTTGTAGCGCTCGCCGGCCAGTACGTTGAAGAACGCCTGGGTGCCGACGATCTGCGAGGTCGGGGTCACCAGCGGTGGGTAGCCAAGGTCTTCGCGAACCCGCGGGATTTCCGCGAGTACTTCACTCATGCGGTTCAGGGCGCCCTGCTCTTTCAACTGGTTGGCCAGGTTGGAAATCATCCCGCCCGGCACCTGGTTGACTTGGACACGGGTGTCGACCGCCGTGAATTCGCTTTCGAACTGGTGGTACTTCTTGCGTACGGCGTAGAAGTACAGGCCGATCTCTTGCAGCAGTTCCAGGTTCAGACCGGTATCGAACTCGCTGCCCTTGAGGGCGGCAACCATCGATTCGGTACCTGGGTGGCTGGTGCCCCAGGCAAAGCTGGAGATCGCGGTGTCGATGTGGTCGGCACCGTTTTCGATGGCCTTGAGCTGGCACATCGCAGCCAGGCCGGCGGTGTCGTGGCTGTGGATGAAGACCGGCAGCGATTGCTCGGCTTTCAATGCCTTGACCAGCTCGCCCGTGGCGTACGGCGTCAGCAGGCCGGCCATGTCCTTGATCGCCACCGAGTCGCAACCCATGGCTTCCATTTGCTTGGCCTGGGCCACAAACGCATCGATGGTGTGCACCGGGCTGGTGGTGTAGGCGATGGTGCCCTGGGCGTGCTTGCCGGCGGCTTTTACCGCTTCGATGGCCACCCGCAGGTTACGCACGTCGTTCATGGCGTCGAAGATGCGGAACACGTCGATGCCATTCACCGCAGCCTTGGCGACGAAGGCTTTGACCACGTCGTCGCTGTAGTGGCGGTAGCCCAGCAGGTTCTGGCCGCGCAGAAGCATTTGCAGGCGCGTGTTAGGCAGCGCCGCGCGCAGTTTGCGCAGGCGCTCCCACGGGTCTTCCTTGAGGAAGCGCACGCAGGCGTCGAACGTCGCGCCACCCCAGCACTCCAGCGACCAGTAGCCGACTTTGTCGAGTTTGTCGCAGATCGGCAGCATGTCGTCAGTGCGCATGCGGGTCGCGAGCAGCGATTGATGAGCGTCGCGCAGGATCGTGTCAGTTACATGAATTTTCTTGGACATTGGAATATTCCTCACAGGCCTGCGTGGGCGGCGATGGCGGCGGCGATGGCCAGGGCCAGCTCTTCGGGTTTGCGCTTGATCGAGTAGTTGGTCAGCTCAGGGTGGCTTTCAACGAAGCTGGTATTGAACTGGCCGCTACGGAATTCAGGGTTACGCAGGATTTCCTGGTAGTACGCGGCCGTGGTCTTGACCCCTTGCAGACGCATGTCGTCCAGGGCTCGCAAGCCACGGTCCATCGCCTCTTCCCACGTCAGCGCCCACACCACAAGCTTAAGGCACATGGAGTCGTAGAACGGCGGAATGGTGTAGCCGGTATAGATCGCCGTGTCGGTGCGCACGCCGGGACCGCCGGGCGCGTAGTAACGGGTAATCTTGCCGAAGCTGGGCAGGAAGTTGTTTTTCGGGTCTTCGGCGTTGATCCGGAACTGCAGCGCGAAACCGCGATGCTGGATGTCTTCCTGCTTGACCGACAGGGGCAGGCCGGATGCGATGCGGATCTGCTCACGGACGATGTCGATGCCGGTGATTTCTTCGGTGATGGTGTGTTCCACCTGCACCCGGGTGTTCATCTCCATGAAGTACACCTCGCCCTCGGCGAGCAGGAACTCCACGGTACCGGCGTTCTCGTAACCCACAGCCTTGGCCGCACGCACCGACAGGTCGCCGATGTAGGCGCGCTGTTCAGGGGTGAGTTGCGGGCTTGGCGCGATCTCGATCAGTTTCTGGTTGCGACGCTGGATCGAGCAGTCACGCTCGAACAGGTGCACCACGTTGCCGAAGCTGTCGCCGAGGATCTGCGCTTCAATGTGCTTGGGATTGACGATGCATTTTTCCAGGAAGACTTCCGCCGAACCAAAGGCCTTGGTCGCTTCGGAAATCACCCGCGGGAATGCCTGCTCCAGTTCTTCACGGCTGTTGCAGCGACGAATGCCACGGCCGCCGCCACCGGAGGTGGCCTTGAGCATCACCGGATAGCCGATGCGATCGCCTTCGACCAGGGCCTCTTCGATGCCCGCGACGTTGCCTTCGGTACCCGGCGTGACCGGCACGCCAGCCTTGATCATGCTGCGACGTGCTTCGGTCTTGTCGCCCATGCGGCGGATGACTTCGGCCGATGGGCCGATGAACTTGATACCGCGCTCGGCGCAGATATCGGCCAGTTCGGCGTTTTCCGACAGAAAGCCATAGCCTGGGTGCAACGCATCGCAACCGGTTTCCACGGCCAGGTTCACCAGCTTGCGCGGGTTCAGGTAGCCGGCCAGTGGCTCGGCACCAATGCTGTGGGCTTCATCGGCGCGCTTGACGTGCAACGCATGGCGATCGGCGTCGGAATAGATCGCGACCGAACGAATGCCCATCTCGGCGCAGGCACGTACGATTCGTACGGCAATTTCACCACGGTTGGCGATCAGGATCTTTGTTATCACTTGGAGTTTCCCTTGAGCCGGTTGCTACCCACGACCCCTAGACTGGGTCGGCGCGTGACTAAATGCTTCAAGCCAGTCGCACAGTCACACTATCCCGCTCAAGGGATTAACAAAAATCAATAATTATTGGGTCAGGCATAAGCAAAGACTTATAGTTGAGCCACCAGCCTGCGACCAGAGTCAGCATAAAATGCGTAAGTCCTTGATGCGTATGACATTACGTCAGCTACAGATCTTCAATGAAGTCTGTGATTTGCGTTCTTACAGCCGCGCAGCCGACGAAATGTCGCTCACACAACCGGCTGTTAGCCTACAGATGCGTCAGCTGGAAGAGCTGATTGGTCAACCTTTGTTCGATTACGTCGGCAAAAAGCTCTACATGACCGAGGCTGCTGAAGCGTTACAGCGTGCCAGTCGAGACATTTTCGGGCGCCTCGAAAACCTCGATATGCAACTCTCGGACATGCAAGGTTCCTTGCAAGGCCAACTGAAACTGGCGGTGGAATCCAGCGCCAAGTATTTCGTACCGCACTTGTTTGCCGCGTTCAAGCGCCAACACCCGGAAGTGAACCTGCAATTGACGGTGGTCAACCGTGGGCAAGTGATCCGGCGCCTGTCCGATAACCGTGACGATCTGGTGATCATGTCCATGGTGCCGCAGGACATGGGGCTGGAATTTTTGCCGTTCCTCAACAATCCGATCGTCGCCGTGGCGCCACCGGACCATCCACTGTGCCACATGGGCCCACTGCGCCTGCAGGACCTTGAGCCTTACACCCTGCTGCTGCGCGAACCCGGCTCCGGGACGCGCCTGGCATGCGAGGAGTACTTCAAAGAGAAGCGCGTGCACTTCAACCAGACCCAGGAAGTCTCGTCAGCCGAAGCCCAGCGCGAATGCGTGGTGGCGGGTCTGGGCGTGGCCCTGTTGACGCGCCACGCCCTGAACCTTGAGTTGGCGACCGGCGGACTCAAGGAGCTGCCGGTCGAAGAGCTGCCGCTGTTTCGCAGCTGGTGCCTGGTGCAGGCCAAAGCCAAGCGCCTGTCACCGGTTGCGCATGCGTTCCTGGGATTTATCCGCAGCGAACGCGTGCAGATCAGCGCGCTGGTTGAGCGCTTCGACGCGAAGCTGCCGGTGTTGCCTGCCAGTAATTGAGCTCACCACAGTCAGGAAAATCGCCGATCTCGGCCAGAAGTTGCCGGCGTTCGCAGCGATCTTCGATCGCACGGCGGAACTCCATGCGGCGCTGGTCTTCCTGCTGACGACGGGTTTTGACGGCGCTGTTGCGTTCTTCGTAGGGCTGGGCCATTTCGAGTCTCCCAAGGCGAGTACGGGAGTTTCAAGATAGGCGCGGGGGATGACGGTTTGGCGGCGGGCGGGTTACAGACTGATGAAATCCACAGGGTGACACCGCACCTGTGGCGAGGGAGCTTGCTCCCGCTGGGCAGCGAAGCGGCCCCAAAATCATGCGACGCGGTGATTCAGGAGGATCGTGTCAGCAGGGTTTGCGACTGCTGTACCCGAGCGCGAACCGGCCGACGGAAGCAAGCGCCCTCACCACAAAGAGCCCATCGCCACATCAATCGTCCAGCGCTTTCACCGACTTGGGCGACAGGCGCAGGCTGCGAAGGCTGCGCTTGACGCTCTTGAGGTGGTTCACCAGGCTCGGGCCGCGCGCCATGGCCACGCCCATGGCCAAGACATCGATCACCACCAGGTGCGCGATACGCGAGGTCAACGGCGTATAGATTTCGGTGTCTTCATGCACATCGATCGCCAGGTTGACGGTCGACAGCTCGGCCAGGGGGGTCTGGCTCGGGCACAAGGTAATCAACGACGCGCCGCTTTCACGCACCAGGTTGGCGGTGATCAACAGGTCCTTGGAACGCCCGGACTGGGAGATGCAGATCGCCACGTCAGAGGGTTTCAGCGTGACCGCCGACATCGCCTGCATGTGCGGGTCAGAATAGGCCGCCGCCGTCAGCAGCAACCGAAAGAATTTATGCTGGGCATCCGCGGCCACGGCACCGGAGGCGCCAAAGCCATAGAACTCGACGCGCTGAGCCTGTGACATGAGCGTCACCGCCCTCTGCAACTCCACCGGATCGAGCTTCTCGCGAACCTCCATCAGGGTGTGCAGGGTGGTGTCGAAGATCTTCAGGCTGTAGTCGGCGACCGAGTCGTCTTCATGGATCGCGAACTGGCCGAAACTCGCACCCGCCGCCAGGCTTTGCGCCAGCTTCAGCTTCAAGTCCTGGAACCCCGAACAGCCGATGGCACGACAAAAGCGCACGATGGTCGGTTCGCTGATGCCAACGCTGTGGGCAAGATCAGCCATGGAGCTGTGCATCACTGCCGCAGGGTCAAGCAGCACGTGGTCGGCAACCTTGAGTTCCGATTTGCGTAACAGGTGGCGAGACTGGGCGATATGTTGCAACAGGTTCAAAGGGCAGGACTCATTGTTATGGGCAGGCGCCGGGGATGTAGCAAGCTTGTAGTTATACTACAAGAATCCGCTTTTTGCCTGCTCAATGCGTAACTCCATGTCCCCGCCCTGCGCCATGCGCGCTTCATGTAGCCCTCCGTAACCGCCCCCCAAGCGCAGCCCTGTGGGAAATTCGCCAGGACAATGATCCGTCGGCCACCTCTATCCGAAATGGCCTGCCTCATTCGTCGCCCCATCAGGCCCGAAAAAACTCAGGAACGTACAGATGCACTACATGTGTATCGCACCCCCACCCATTGCCGGAAGGATAGTGGCCGGGCAGGACGCACACTACTTATTACAGGAGTTAACAACCATGAGCATTACAACACGCGACTGGAAAGCCCAAAGAGATCTGATGCCGGGTGCTCCATCTTTCCGCGTCACCGGCACCGTCACCGTCGCACACCCTGGCATCACGCCGAAATTGACCCAGTCAGCCGTTCAACATCGTGAAATGGCCGGCGGCATCAGGGCATGCGAGGTGACGCTGGACCTGACACTTGAAAGCGCCGACGGAAATTTTTTGCAGGTCGTAACAGACAAAGCCGTCAGGTTCGAGACATCGAGCGACTTGGATGTCACAAAAGTCGGCATTTTCTACAAAGGCCAGCTGCTGCAGCAGATTGATGAAATTCTGACCACCCATTAAGCGCCCACAGTCTCTTGCTCGGGCGCAGCGTTACTTCCTGCCGGACAGTGAACTGATCCGGCAGGAATCCCATCGGTTTATCGCCCTCTCATTCAACATCCTGCCTGCGCAACAGGCCAGCCAGTCCACCGGCCTCCACCGGTCGACTGATCAGGTAGCCCTGCACCTCATCACACCGCTCGGCCTTGAGAAACTCCAGCTGCTCCTGGCGCTCGACACCTTCGGCCACCACCTTGAGCGACAACCCATGAGCCATGGCAATGATTGCCCGGGTGATCGCCGTGTCGGCGCTGCCCTCGCCCAGCCCGCGGATAAATGCCTGATCAATCTTCACGTAGTCCACGGGAATGCGCTTGAGGTAACTCAACGACGAGTAACCGGTGCCAAAATCATCGATGGCCAACTTCACCCCCAGGTCTCGCAGTTGCTGAAAGGTAGCAATGATGTGTTCGACGCTGTCGAGCAACTGGCTTTCGGTCAGCTCCAATTCCAGGTAGTGCGGCGCCAGGCCGGTTTCCTCAAGGACCTGACGCACCAGGCTGACCAACTTGCCCTGGCGCAACTGGTGAACTGACAGATTGACCGAAACCCGAATCGGCTCCAGCCCCTGGCGCTGCCACTCGCAGGCTTGCCAGCAGGCTTGGCGCAGCACGAACTCACCAATCGATCCGATCAGCCCGGTTTCCTCCGCCAAGCCAATAAAATCCACCGGTGGCACACGGCCCATCGTTGGATGATCCCAACGCACCAGCGCTTCCGCAGCGTTCAGTCGACCGCTGGCCAGGCACAGCTTGGGCTGGTAATACACCTTCAGTTGCTTTTCCTCGATGGCCTTTCGCAGCTGGTTTTCCAGCTGTAAACGCTCAAGGGTGCTGGCCTGAAGACTGTCTGTGTAGAACTGGAAATTGTTGCCGCCCAAGTGCTTGGCATGCTGCATGGCCATATTCGACTGGCTGATCAGCGTCGAAATTTGCCGTGCATTGTCCGGCAGCATGCTGATGCCCATCGAGGCACTCACCACCAACTCATGGCCCTCGATGGTCAGCGGCACGCGCAGCTTGGTCGACAGCCGGGTAGCCACCCGTGCCAGGCTCGACAAATTGCCATAGGCATCGAACAGCACCGCGAACTCATCGCCGGACAAGCGGGCGATGGTGTCCGCTTCCGGGAGTGCGTTGACCAGTCGCCGCGCCATTTTCTGCAACAGTTGGTCGGCTACATCATGGCCCAGGCTGTCGTTGAGTAATTTGAAGCGGTCGATATTGATATGCAGCAACGCTAGGCTGCGACCGCCCTGCTGCACTCGTTGGTGGGCGTCATGCAGGCGTTCGCGAAACAAGGAGCGATTGGCCAGGCCGGTAAGATCGTCGTAATGCGTCAAGTAACGCATGCGCTCTTCGGCTTCGCGACGCGCGGACAGGTCAGCGAAGAAACCCACAATATGACTGACGTTTCCTCGAGAATCGCGCACCACGTTCAGCTGTAGCCATTGCGGATAGAGCTCGCCGTTCTTGCGCGCCTCCACCAGTTCGCCCTGCCAGGTACCCTGGGTTTCCAGTGCCTGATGAATGACCGGGTAGTGCCGGCGCGCGTCGCGGCTACACGGCAACTCGACCACATTGCGCCCCAGCAGGTCCTCGAGCTGATAACCGGTCACCCGGGTGAACGCCTGATTGACTGCAATCAGCGCGTAATCGGGGTCAAAAATCACGATCCCTTCACTGGCCGCCTCAAACACCGTCGCCGCCAATTGCCGTTGCTCTTCCAGGTCCTTGCTGGCGCTGATGTCGCGCCGAGTGCCGACCATTCGCAGGACCCGCCCGCTGGCGCTGCGCTCCACAGCTCGCCCACGGTCTTCGATCCACACCCAGTGGCCATCACCATGACGCACACGGTATTCGATCTGATAATCCTCGGTGCGGCCCTTCAAATGCTCCACCAGCGCCCGTCGTAGCGCGGGCAGGTCCTTGGGGTGCAGGCGCGGTTTCAGGTGCCGGAGCATGGCCGTGATGAATTCCGGCTCCAACCCGAACAGCTCCTTGAGTTGGGTGTGATGCACTTCGTCGGTCTGCAGGTTCCAGTCCCAGAGCCCCAGCTCACTGGCCTTCAACGCCAGCGCCAGCCGCGCCTCGCTCTTGCTCAAGGCCTGATTGGCGGCATCCAGATCGAGGCTGCGTTGAGCCACGCGACTTTCAAGCCCGACCTGGGCCTCCCGCAGCTCTTCTTCGGCCTGGCGGCGCTGCTCAACCTCCCGCGCCAGCGCCTGATTAAGCCGTTCACTGCGACTTTGCGACTGCTGCAGATGCTCGATCAGCGCCTGATTCTGGAAGCGCCGCATCATGCCACGCTGGATCAACCGATTGACCTGCCAGGCCACCACGCTCAGGGAGCCCAACAGAATCAGCCCGAGCCAGCCCCAGCCCTGCTGCCGCTCATCACCGCCCCAGAACAGATAGCCAATGGCGGGTAACAGACATGGCAAGGTAAAGGACAGGAAGGCCGGCAGGCTTACCGCATAGGCGACGCTGGCCGACAGTGTCGCGGCGCCAATCAGGCCGAATACCCAGGCTTGATGCAGAAAACTGTCGGTGGGCACCAACGCGATGCCGGCGGCAGCCAGGGTCAGGCCGCTCATGGCCGAGCCCAGCAAAAACATGCGGTGCCAGATGGGTTGCGCCTGGCGACCGGGTATCGCCGAATCGAATGCGGCGACCTGAATCACCCGCAACGCCACCAGTGCCAGCAACCACACCAGCCAGACGCTCACCAATAAATAGCGCTGCGGACTCCAGAGCAATCCGGCGCAGACCAGCCCATTGATCAACATGAACAGCGTAGGCAGCAACGAGCCCTGATACAGCAGACGCGTGCGCTCGACCGCCATCTCCATGGCGTACTGCTTGCGGATAACCTGCGGTTCCACAATGGGCCCCGGCAGACTGGAGCTGAGGGTCATAGGCAATATTCTTGTTTTTATAAGGCTGGCCGTGCAGGCCCGAAACGTCGACGGAGCATACACAAGCAACGCCCCGGACCAAACTGATCCTGCACACAAAATCGACGAAACCAATGGGCTTGGGAAACCGCTCGAAACCCCAGAGCCACGGCCTGTCAGGGCTGCTGGCGAGTGACCGGCCGGTCGCCCTGGGCGTATCTTTCATCGGTTAATGCAACGCTCGGTTTGCCCGGTGTGGCGCAGCACCCTAGAATGCGCTGATGCGCGATGATCTCTCCCTTCTGCTGAACTCCCTCAACGATGCCCAACGCCAGGCCGTAGCTGCCTCCGTGGGTCGTCAGTTGGTCCTGGCCGGTGCTGGTTCCGGTAAAACCCGTGTGCTGGTGCACCGTATCGCCTGGTTGATCCAGGTCGAAAACGCCTCGCCACACTCAATCCTGTCGGTGACTTTCACCAACAAGGCCGCTGCCGAGATGCGCCACCGCATCGAGCAGTTGATGGGTATCAACCCGGCCGGCATGTGGGTCGGCACCTTCCACGGCCTGGCGCACCGCCTGTTGCGGGCACACTGGCAGGAAGCCGGCCTGAGCCAGACCTTCCAGATCCTCGACAGCGACGACCAGCAACGCTTGGTCAAACGGGTGATCCGCGAACTGGGACTGGACGAGCAACGCTGGCCGGCCCGTCAGGCCCAGTGGTTCATCAACGGGCAGAAAGACGAAGGTCTGCGCCCACAACACATTCAAGCCAGCGGCGATCTGTACCTGGCCACCATGCGCAGCATCTATGAGGCCTACGAGGCCGCGTGCCTGCGCGCGGGCGTCATCGACTTCTCCGAACTGCTGCTGCGCGCCCTCGACCTGTGGCGCGACCACCCGGGCCTGTTGGCGCATTATCAAAAGCGCTTCCGCCACGTACTGGTCGACGAGTTCCAGGACACCAACGCCGTGCAGTACGCCTGGTTGCGATTGCTGGCCAAAGGCGGCGACAGCCTGATGGTGGTGGGTGACGACGACCAGTCGATCTACGGCTGGCGCGGCGCGAAAATCGAGAACATTCATCAGTATTCGGCCGACTTCCCGGACGCGGAAGTCATCCGCCTGGAACAGAACTACCGCTCCACCGCCGGGATTCTCAAGGCCGCCAACGCCTTGATCGCCAATAACACCGGGCGCCTGGGCAAAGAGCTGTGGACCGACGGTGGCGAAGGCGAAGCCATCAATCTCTACGCTGCGTTCAACGAACATGACGAAGCACGCTACGTGGTGGAAACCATCGAAAGCGCGTTGAAAACCGGCATGGCCCGCAGCGATATCGCGATTTTGTACCGCTCCAACGCCCAATCACGGGTTTTGGAAGAAGCGCTGCTGCGCGAGCGCATTCCGTACCGCATCTATGGTGGCCAACGCTTCTTCGAGCGGGCGGAGATCAAGAACGCCATGGCGTACCTGCGCTTGCTCGAAGGGCGCGGCAATGATGCGGCACTGGAGCGGGTGATCAACGTTCCGGCCCGTGGCATTGGCGAAAAAACCGTCGAGGCCATCCGTGACCACGCCCGCCACAGCGATGTGTCGATGTGGGAAGCCATGCGCCAGTTGATCGCCAACAAGGGCCTCACCGGTCGCGCGGCCGGTGCCTTGGGCGCGTTCATCGAGTTGATCGAGAACCTGGCGGCCAAGACCAGCGAAATGCCCCTGCACCTGATGACCCAAACGGTCATCGAGCAGTCCGGCCTGATTGCCTACCACGAAGCGGAAAAAGGCGAGAAAGGCCAGGCACGGGTAGAAAACCTTGAGGAACTGGTCAGCGCGGCGCGCAACTTTGAAAGCGCCGAAGAAGACGAAGACCTGACGCCATTGGCCGCCTTCCTCGGCCATGCCTCACTGGAAGCCGGCGACACCCAGGCCGACGAGCATGAAGACAGCATCCAACTGATGACCTTGCACAGCGCCAAGGGCCTGGAATTCCCTTACGTGTTCCTGGTGGGCATGGAAGAAGGCCTGTTCCCGCACAAGATGAGCCTGGAAGAGCCCGGCCGCCTTGAAGAGGAGCGTCGCCTGGCCTATGTGGGCATCACTCGCGCCATGCAAAACCTGGTGATGACCTACGCTGAAACCCGACGCTTGTATGGCAGCGAGACCTACAACAAGGTGTCGCGCTTCGTCCGCGAAGTGCCGAAGGGCCTGATCCAGGAAGTGCGGCTGTCCAACAGCGTCAGCCGTCCGTTTGGCGGTGGCCAGAAGCAGAGCTCGAGCAGTCTGTTCGCGGGTACGGAAATTCCGGAAACCGCGTTCAGCCTCGGCCAGCAAGTCCAGCATGCGGTCTTCGGCGAAGGGGTTATTCTCAACTTTGAAGGCGCCGGCGCGCAGGCCCGGGTGCAAGTGAACTTCAGCGAAGGCAGCAAATGGCTGATGCTCGGCTACGCCAAGCTGGAAGCGGTCTAGTCCTGCATGACTGATCGTTCCCGCGCTCTGGCCGGGAACGATCAACCCCAGTAGAAGGCACAAGACATGGGCTCGGGCTTCTTTTCTTCCTGGACATTCTGGGCCCTGTTATCGGCGGTGTTTGCCGCCCTGACCGCGATTTTCGCCAAAGTAGGCATCGAGAACGTCAACTCCGACTTCGCGACACTACTGCGCACCGTGGTGGTCCTGGTCAGCCTGGCCTTGATTTTGTACGCCACGGGCCAATATCAGTCCCTGGGATCGATATCCGCCAAAAGCTACCTGTTTCTCCTGCTGTCCGGGCTGGCAACCGGTGCTTCGTGGATATGCTACTTCCGGGCGCTGAAACTCGGACCCGCCGCGCTGGTAGCCCCGGTGGACAAGCTCAGCGTCGTGCTGGTGGCGGTACTGGGCGTGATCCTGCTGGGCGAGAAGCTCGACCTGCGCCAATGGGGTGCAATCGGCCTGATTACTACAGGCGTGGTCCTGTTGGTGTTAAGACGCTGAGCGACTTTCCTGCTGAACCAAACCAATTGTCCTACGGACAAAAGTACATACACCGTCTCATGCCGACGGGGCTGAATGTAGCCTGTCAGGCAAAAGCCCGAAACACTCTGCCGCTAGCCAGTAACACTTCACCTGTGCAACATGGCGCGCGTGCCATCCACAAATGGGAATTCCCTTTATGAAACGTTTTCTTAGCATCGCCATGGCGTTGTGCATCGGCCTGACGATGAGCCTGGACGCCAACGCCAAGCGCTTTGGTGGCGGCAAAAGCTCCGGCGCTGCGCCGACGCACCAGACCAGCCAAATGGCTCCTTCTTCTCCTGGCGTGGGCGGCGCAGCCGCGACTGCCGGCGCGGCCGGTGCCGCTGGCGCTGCCGCCAAGGCCGGCGGTGCTTCGCGCTGGCTCGGCCCTCTGGCCGGTATCGCGGCAGGTGGCCTGCTGGCCTCCATGTTCATGGGTGGTGGCTTCGAGGGCATGCAGATCCTCGACATCCTGATCATGGCCGTCCTGGCCTTCGTTATCTTCCGTTTCATCGCCGCTCGTCGCCGCAAGCAACAAGCGCACATGGCCCCTGCCGGCCACGCGCCAATGCAGCGTGAAGCTTTCGAACAGAAGCCATCCATGGGGTCGATCTTCGGTGGTTCGGCTGCACCTGCTGCCGCTCGTCCGGTGATCAACGCTCCTGCCTGGTTCAACGAAGAGCGCTTCATTGAAGCGGCGCGCAACCACTTCCAGTCCCTGCAGCAGCACTGGGACGCCAACGAAATGGACAAGATCAGCGAGTTCGTGACCCCGCAATTGCTGGAGTTCCTCAAGCGCGAGCGTGCTGACCTGGGTGACGGCTTCCAGTCGACCTACATCGACAACCTCACCGTTCAGCTGGACGGCGTGGATGATCGTGCCGACAAGACCATCGCCACCCTGACATTCAGCGGCGTGTCGAAAACCTCGCGTTTCGACCAGGGCGAAGTGTTCAGCGAAAGCTGGAACATGGAACGTCCGCAAGGCGAGAACCAGCCTTGGCTGGTGGCCGGTATCCGCCAGAACGGCTAATACCCTCCCGCGGTTGCCTGCAGCACATAAAACCCCAGCCTCGGCTGGGGTTTTCTATTTCGCGGTTGCATCTATAGCAAGCTACTGTATAAACCGGCCCAACCAAACCGCGCCAATGAGCAAGAGGATCCCGGACGTGGAAGAAATCATCGAACAACTGCGTGAAGCCAACGAACCGGTACCGGTGCCCTTGGAATTGCCTGACGAAGACCTGCTGGTGGAAATCGAAGAACAGCTGTTCATCGACATCCCGTTTGTCTTCAGAGAATTCCTGCTGACGGTCAGTGACGTGGTTTACGGCAGCCTGGAGCCGGTGACCGTCACCGACCCGCAATCCCACACCTACCTGCCGGACGTTGCCGCCAACGCCTGGGACGCGGGCGTGGAGCGCAGCCTGATCCCGATCTGCCAGGATGGCGACAACTACTACTGCGTCGAAGAAGACGGCACCGTAGTGCTGTGGCTGGCCGAAGAAGAACTGCTCGCCGAAGAAACCTGGGAATCGGTGTGGCACTGGGCGCGGGACGTCTGGCTGGAGAGCTGATTGGCCGGACGCCCTGCTTGATCAATGCCCGGACGAATCCTTGTGGTTGTCCAGGGTTTCCAGCAGGGCGATCTGCATCCGCGTGTGCACACGGATGAACCAACGCCACAGCAACGCGGCCACCGCAGCGGCCACGACAGCAACCAGCACCAGCAACTTGTTGGTCGGCAAAATACTGGCCGACAAGGCTGCCAGCAGCAGGAAGATCACCAGCAGCGAGAGAATCGGGATCACTTCGGCGATCACCCGACGCACTCGCTGAGTGTGGCGGCCGGCCATCTCCGGCTTCACCCCCATTTCCGCCAGCATCATCGAGAGCGCCTTGAGCTTGCGGTATGCCGCAATCAGGAACGGCAGCGACAACAGCAACGCGCCCCCCCAGACCAACGCTTTCTGCCAGCTCGGGTCGCTGATCCAGTCTTGCAGGTAAGCGGACATGCGCTCGGCGAAAAAGGCCCCTGACAAAAAGATCGCCACCACCAGCGCCAAATTGACCCCCACCTGCAACAGAATCCGCCGGATCATCGATGCCAGCAGCGCACCCTCGCCCTGGGGCTGGATACTGCGCAACCATTCGCCATACATCCCCAGCACACGGCCCAGACGTTGCGGTATGACAGCTGCGAGCCTGATCGACAACGGGTCGGCTGCCCTAATCAGGTAGGGCGTCATCAAGGTGGTGATCACCGAGACGGCAACGGCAACCGGGTAGAGAAAGTGACTGGTCACCTGCAGGGTCATGCCCAGCGCCGCGATGATGAACGAGAACTCGCCAATTTGTGACAGGCCCATGCCGACCCGCAGTGAAGTACGTCCGTCATTACCGGCGATAAAGGCCCCAAGGCCACAGGACAGTATCTTGCCGAGCACAACCGCCACGGTGATCACCACAATCGGCCAGGCATACTGCAGGAGGATGGCCGGGTCGAGCATGAGGCCGATGGCAACAAAGAAGATCGCACTGAACAGGTCGCGAACCGGCTCGATCAGACGTTCGATTTTCAGCAGTTGCCGGGACTCGGCCATGATCGCGCCAATCAGGAACGCACCGAGCACCATGCTGTATTCGAGCTTGACCACCAGCAGGCAAAAACCAAAGCACAGGCCCAGTACAGTGATCAACAGCATTTCGTTGCTGTCGAAGCTGTCCACGTAAGCCAGCAGGCGCGGCACCAGCAGAATCCCGATCACCAAGGCCACGACCATGAACAATGAGAGTTTACCAACGGTGGAAAACACCTCGCCCGAACTCACGGTGCCACTGACCGCGATGCTCGATAACAAGGCAATGATGCCGATGCCGAGTATGTCCTCGACGATCAGCACACCAAAAATCAGTTGGGCAAAGCGCTGGTTTTTCATCTTCAGGTCATTCAGCGCCTTGACGATGATGGTGGTCGAGGAAATCGCCAGAATCGCGCCGAGGAACAGCGAATCCATGGTGTTCCAGTCGAACCAGCGGCCAATTTCGTAACCGATCCAGATCATCAGCACGATTTCCAGAAAGGCGGCAATGAACGCGGTCGCGCCGACCTTGAACAGCTTGCGCAGGCTGAACTCCAGGCCAAGGCAGAACATCAGGAAAATCACCCCGAGCTCGGCCAGGGTCTTGATGGTGTCTTCGTCGTGAATGAACCCGAACGGCGGAGTGTGCGGACCGATGATGAAACCCGCGACGA
This sequence comes from Pseudomonas sp. FW300-N1A1, assembly GCF_058789115.1. Taxonomy (NCBI): domain Bacteria; kingdom Pseudomonadati; phylum Pseudomonadota; class Gammaproteobacteria; order Pseudomonadales; family Pseudomonadaceae; genus Pseudomonas; species Pseudomonas sp. FW300-N1A1. The sequence continues at coordinate 94,094 of NZ_JBYTBK010000002.1, forward strand.
TATAGCCCAGGACCACCGGTTGTTTGAGCCGATGAAACAGTACGGTCACCACGCCCGCCACCAACATGATCACTGCCAAATCCTGAATGAAACTGACGGCATGCATGGCGAAGGCTCCTTGATGACGGGCGACTAAAGCCGTTTCGTGATGACCGGATCGCGAGAAAAGGCCCTTTGAGCGGGCTTTTGCAGCGTAACACCGCGACTTCTGGCAGAAAGGCGGTGCAATATATGGAAACAGATGGATTTGGGCGTGACGGCCAGCACTGGCGCGGCGTCCCGTTAAGGATGGTTTGAAAACTGTTCAAGTGCCCGTAGAGGCGCTCCCGTAATCCCTGCCTAGAACCGTGAGTGTGCTATGGAACCCGGAACCGCCCAACTGTCGATGACGGTATTGATGACCCCCGACATGGCCAACTTCTCTGGCAATGTCCACGGTGGCACCCTGCTCAAATACCTCGATGAAGTCGCCTATGCCTGCGCCAGCCGTTACGCCGGCCGTTATGTGGTGACCCTGTCGGTGGATCAGGTGATCTTCCGCGAGCCTATCCATGTCGGAGAGTTAGTGACCTTTCTGGCATCGGTCAACTACACCGGCAATACCTCGATGGAGGTGGGCATCAAAGTGGTGACCGAAAACATCCGCGAACGCTCGGTGCGCCACACCAACAGCTGTTTCTTCACCATGGTGGCGGTCGACGATCAGCGCAAACCCGCGCAAGTCCCCCCCCTGCAACCGCAAAACAGTGAAGACAAACGCCGGTTTGTCCAGGGCAGGCAGCGCCGCCAGATACGACAAGAGATGGAACTGCGTTATCGAGAAATAAAAGCCGACGCTTTAGCCGCATCTTCAGAATAACGTCGCTCTTCAGGCAGTCTTCGCGGGAAAACCCGTTCCAACTGTGGATTTCTGTGTTGCGCGACACATGTGTGCATCACAGAAACCCTAGGGAAGCGGATTTTCCCAGGATTGTCCTTAAAAGCTGATCGCCGTCGCCTCGAACTTCACTCGAGGGTGGGCAATGCGGTCCTGGGCCCGCACCAGTTCCAGCTCGTAGCTGGCGCAGGCCTGGGTCTCCAGCAGCACTTCATGCACCGCGGACGCCGCGAACTCAAACGCGGCGACCAGGCTATCGCCCAGCAGCACACGGGCCAGGAACAGACCCGACGTCAGGTCACCCACACCCACCGGCTGCCTCGGAAACGCCAACAACGGGCGACGCAGGTGCCAACTGCCTTCGGCCGACACCAACAACATCTCGAAGCTGTCCGACAATTTACCGGGGTAGTCCAGATGCTTGACCAGTACCGCCTTCGGGCCACGGGCCAGCAGCGCACGCGCCATCGCCAGGCAATCGAACAACGACTGTGGTTTGCGCCCGGAAAAGCTGTCCAGCTCAAGCTGGTTCGGGCACATGAAATCCGCCACGGCGGCCGCTTCATCCAACAGGAAGTCGCTGACCTCTGCAAGCACGATGCAGCCCTTCTCCGCATGCCCCATCACCGGATCGCACAGGTACAACGCATGGGGGTTGATGGCCTTGATCCGCGCCACACCGCTGAGGATCGCCCGCCCTTGTGCCGCGCTGCCCAGGTAACCCGACAATACCCCATCGCAGTTGCCCAGCTCGCCAATGGCGGCAATCCCCTCCACCAGTTCCGGAATCTGCTGTGGCGCCAGTATTTCACCGGTCCACTGGCCATACTGGGTGTGGTTGGAGAACTGCACCGTGTTGAGCGGCCAGACATTCACCCCGACCCGCTGCATCGGGAATACCGCGGCGCTATTGCCGGCGTGGCCAAAAACCACATGGGACTGGATGGCGAGCAGATGAGGTGTACGTTTCATGCGGGATTTCCGTAAACCGATTGAAATTCGAGCCGCGCAGTATGCGACTAAACGCAGCCTGTACGACAGACCAATGTCGCAGTTAAGCTGACGCTAATTAGTGGAGTTCTGTTGATGCTGACCCTGGGAAATATCTTCGTGCTGATGCTGCTGGCGACCGGTGCCGCGTGGCTGTGGCACAACCACGGCTTGCGCGAGCGGGCCCTGGAACGGGTCAAGCGGCATTGCAGCAAACTCGACATCGAATTGCTCGATGGCAATGTTGCGTTGAAAAAGATTGGTTTGGTCAAGGATGCCAATGGGCGACGACGCCTGGCCCGGGTGTACAACTTTGAGTTCACCGTGACGGGTGAAACCCGCCATTGCGGCACCATCACCCAGTTCGGTGCCCATAGCGCGCAAATCGAACTGGCACCCTACCCGGTTCCGTTCGAAGAAAAACCGGAGCCGCCCATCAGTGCCGAGGTCATCGAGCTGAGCCAGTGGCGCCAGGACCACAACAAGTGGCGTAACTGACGCCTGCACTGCATTACTCGGAGCTCACCCGACAGCTGGCCAAGCTCTCCTGCAGGCCGTTGACGTCCTGCGGTGCCTCGAAAATCAATTCAAGGCGCGAATCCTGGCGCCATTCACTGGGCTTCCACAGCAGCGCTGCGTTATCCAGTGCATTGGCTGAAACCCAGCCCTCGTCGCTGTGGATAACCAGCTTGGCCCGACGCCAATTCAATGCCTGCAGGCATGCCTGGACCCGTTCGAGATCGAACCTCTGGCCCGGATGCCAGCGCCAGCCGATGCTCCAGCCACCGTCCTGCTGCTGACTCAGGCAAATCGGCTGTGCCGGATCCGTCCAGACCGCCGGCATCTGCCCTAGGCCGTTGGGTACAGGGACGTTATCCACACCGGTAGTCGCCCGGCTCCCCACACCCGGCAGCTCACTCAACGCCAACTGCCCCTGCTGCGTCCACAGCATCGGGCGCTGGGGCAACTGGCCGACGATCCGTTGGCGATCGCCCTGGCTGAGCGACTCCGCCTTGTTCAACAGCAATAATCCAACGCTCGGCAGTGCGTCCTGCTGCGCGGGTGGCAATGGCTTGCCAGCGGCCAGCGCCTGGGCATCGAGCACCAGGATGCATGGCTGGACCGCCAGTACACCCTGCCACGGCGCTTGGCTCAACTGCCTGAGCAACTGCGCCGGATGCCCCAGCCCGGAGGGTTCGATAAACAAGCGATCCGGCCGTGACTGACGCAGCAACCGCCCAAGGCCGACCTGGAACGGCGCACCGTTGACACAACACAAGCAACCGCCGGCCACTTCACCCAGGGCGATACCGTCGGCGCCCGTGCTCAACAGCGCGGCATCGAGTCCAATCTGGCCGAACTCGTTGATCAACACCGCCCAGCGCTCTGTTTCCGGACGCTGTGCCAGCAGGTGCTTGATCAGGCTGGTCTTGCCAGCCCCCAAGGGACCGGCAATGACATGAGTGGGAATGTTCTGCAGCATGGTTGGCGTTTTCACAACAGAGGGAGCGTCACAAGAGAATGACACCAATATGCCTGAGCCCCTGGCGATTCACTATCAAGACCTCGCTCACACCCTGGCTCAGGCGAGCCAGTCGAGCGTCAGGATCAAGCGGCGCTCACCGGGAGCCGGTTGCGGCGACCGGTGGATCAGCCCAAAACCTTCATTTCCCTGCCACTTCTCGCCCTTGAGCAACGCCACTTCGCCACACAGCATTTGCTGGTAATCCTCGGGCTCGGCCTGGGCGTTACCCAGTTGCTTGCGACTCATCACGCCCTCCTTGAGCCACTGGCTGCCGACGCCGGCGTATGTGGTGATCAGCCGAACCGGCACGTGATCGACGTGGAAGCGCGGGCACATGGCTTTATCCAGCACCCGCACACGCACTCCGATGCGCCGGGCCCCGAGCAAACAGGCAAACGCGCTGACCAGCCATGAGACATCGGCGATAAAGCCTGTGTAGCCCTCAAGATCACTGAAGCAGGCCGCCAGACTGCGCAGGTCAGGCTCCTCCTCGTCCGTCGCCAACTCCACCACCGGCGACTCGGCCAGCGGTGGGTTCCGAGATAACACCAGTGCGCCGAAATCAGCGATATGGACCGGCAACCGGCGCTGCCAGAGGGCAAGGTTGGTATCGTCTTCGAGTATGTGCGTGAGGATTTCAGGGGAGCTGCCCGCTACCTGACGGATCATCGGGCCAGCCTTGAACACCGACGCCAGCATCACGCGGCCTCCTCGTCGAACCAGGGACCAAACGGATCGGCCATCAGCCGCCACCCCTCAACGCCCAGCGCCATTTCGTCATCGCTGAGCAGGCACTCATCAAGGTCCGCCGTAAGCCGGGGAAAATCGACATTCTGACCGATGAACACCAGTTCCTGACGACAATCTCCGGTTGCGGCCGTCCAGTTCTCCATGATCGCTGCGGTGCTCTCCTGATCCTGTGGCCACTGGGTTTTCGGCACAAACCGCCACCAGCGGCCGGCGAACCCGTGACGCATCAAACCACCGGCCTGGGACCAGCTACCGGCGTCCTGGTGTTTGCTGGCCAGCCAGAAAAAACCCTTGGAGCGCAGCAGTTTTCCGTTCACCCAAGGGCGGTTGATGAAGCTGAAAAAACGCTGGGGGTGAAAAGGCCGGCGTGCCCGGTATGCCGTTGAGGCGATGCCGTATTCGGTGGTTTCCGGCACATGTTCGCCGCGCAGTTCCGTCAACCAGCCTGGGGCCTGAGCGGCCCGCTCAAAGTCGAAGCGGCCCGTGTTGAGGATCTTGTTCAGTGGCACCTCGCCCATCACCATCGGGATAATCTGCGCCTGTGAGTTGAGGCGTTCGAGGATCGCCATCAACTCCTCCCGGTCGGCGCTGCTGATCAGCAGCACGTCGGCGAATTCGATCTGCTCGATCAGCAAGTCGGTGATCGAACGCTCATCCTCGTCACCCAGGGTTTCCCCGCGCGAGGCCAGGCTTTCGGCCGCCTGGTAGTCGACCAGGAAGTTCATGCCATCGACCACAGTGACCATGGTGTCGAGCCGTGCGATGTCGGCCAGGCTTTGCCCCTGGTCATCACGAAAGGTGAAGGTTTCCGCCACCGGCAACGGCTCGGAAATGCCGGTGGACTCGATCAGCAAGTAATCAAAGCGACCATCCCGGGCCAGCTTGCCAACCTCTTCGAGCAGGTCTTCGCGCAGCGTGCAGCAGATGCAGCCATTACTCATCTCGACCAGTTTTTCTTCGGCACGATTCAGGCTGACATCCCGCTGAACCTCACTGCCGTCGATGTTGATTTCACTCATGTCATTGACGATCACCGCCACCCGAAGGTTGTCGCGGTTACGCAAAACGTAGTTCAGCAGGGTACTTTTTCCGGCACCGAGAAAGCCGGAGAGCACGGTAACGGGGAGACGATTGGGCATCAGGTGTTCCTCATCAGGAGCGGCCAGTCTAGCGAGTCATGTTATAGTATAACAATGCAAATACGCCAATCCTCCCCTTGCCCCCCAGCGATGAAGGGCGCAATCCTGGCCCTGTTCCTACCTGGAGAAACCCGATGTACATCGCGTTCAAGTGCACACTGCTGAGCCTTGCCCTCATGCTCACGACCAACGCCTTCGCCCAGGCCCCTGACCTGGCCACCTGCACACGCAGTGCCAATCTGCTGGCCTGTATGGACCGGGACGGTAATGCCTACAGCGTCGCCACGGCGGGCAACACGACCTATATGCGGGGGTTTGAAGTCAGCGGTAAACGCCATTGGGTGCAGACCAGCAGCCGCTACGGGCAACTGACCTTCTTCACCGGGCTGGCGTCCGACGGCGAAGCCTGGGTCGGCTACAGCCGCCGTGTCGGCTGGACCACCCTTAATCGGTTTTCCAGCTCCGGCGGATCCAGCGGCAAATTTACCTGTAACCGGCTCACGGGCTGCTAGATCGGGCTGCTTGCGAGCTCGAAAAAACTATCGTCGATTCAAATGTTATTATATAACATGACAAATCATTTCCAACGATGGACCTGCCCATGAATGCGCTGACTCTGCCGGATATCGCCGCGCAGGCCTCACGCCAAGCCTTGCCACTCGACTGGGTGGGCATGTGCGGTATTGCTCTTCCCGTGGTGCTCGATGGCCAGCGCGTGAGCGCAAAAGCCGATGCGGGTGTCAGTCTTGATGACGACGAAGCCCGTGGCATTCATATGTCGCGCCTGTATCTGGCGCTGGACATGCTTGAGCAAGAGCGCCTCACTCCGGCGCTAATGCGCGGCGTGCTGCAACGTTTTCTCGACAGCCATGCGGGCTTATCCACTTCGGCTTACCTGCGCATTCACGCCGATCTGCTGCTCAAACGTCCCGCCTTGATCAGCCCGTTGGCCGGCTGGAAAAGCTATCCGATCAGCATTGAAGCGCGGTTGGAAAACCAAGTGTTCCACGTGGAACTGAATATTGAGGTGACCTATTCGTCCACCTGCCCCTGTTCGGCAGCGCTTTCACGGCAACTGATTCAGCAGCAGTTTGTCGATGACTTTGCCAATAAGCCGTTGCAGCACACCGACGTTCTGGCCTGGCTCGGCTCTTCCAGCGGCATCCTTGCAACCCCCCACAGCCAACGCAGCAGCGCACAGTTGCAATTGTGCCTGGATGACTACCTGGATGACCTGCCACTGATAGCGGCGATCAACGACGCCGAAGCGGCACTGGGAACCGCCGTTCAAACGGCGGTAAAGCGCGCAGACGAACAGGCGTTTGCCCTGGCCAATGGCCAAAACCTGATGTTCTGCGAAGACGCCGCACGCCGTCTGAATCGGGCGTTAAAACGCTCTCCTGGCATCAAGTCGTTCCGTCTACGGGTCGTGCACGCTGAAAGTCTTCACGCTCACGATGCGGTGGCAGAGAGTCACTGGAACGGAGAGACCGCATGATTCGCAAGAACCCCTCCGGCGACTTGCCGTGGATTGCCGAGTCGGCCTATGTCGATAAAACCGCGATCATTTGCGGCAAAGTGGTGATCGGAGAAAACGTATTCGTCGGCCCCTATGCGGTGATCCGCGCCGATGAAGTCGACGACTCGGGGCAGATGGAGCCAATCACCATCGGCGCCAATTCGAACATTCAGGATGGCGTGGTAATCCACTCCAAATCCGGAGCGGCGGTGACCATCGGTGAGTACAGCTCGATAGCCCACCGCTCCATCGTCCATGGCCCGTGCACTGTCGGCGATCGGGTGTTCATCGGCTTCAACAGCGTGCTGTTCAACTGCGTGGTGGGCGATGGTTGCGTGGTGCGGCACAATTCGGTGGTGGATGGGCGGGACTTGCCGAGTGACTTCTACGTCCCCTCCACCACCCGCATCGGCCCCGGTACCGACTTGTCCAGGTTCCCGTCAGTCAGTGTCAGCGCCTCGGAGTTTTCCGAAGACGTCGCGCGCACCAACGTCGATCTGGTGCGCGGATACAAAGCCCTGCAGAACGAATTCTGAGCATGCATGAACAGTGCGTTGAGTGATTGTCGATTCTCGCTCAGTACAACGAGGGTATCGGGACACATTGCCAGATACACCGAACGTCTTAATGACAGATGTCAGCGTTTGCCATTACGGTTTATGCGTTAAATCCCGTTATGCGTGCAACACAAGGATCGCTGACGATGATTCACATCACTTTGCCTGACGGCTCACGGCGCGAGTACGACCAAGCGCTTTCCATTTTCGAAATCGCCGCGAGCATCAGTCTCGGCCTGGCCAAAGCCGCTGTGGCCGGACGGGTGAATGGCTCGCTGGTCGATTGTGGATTTCTGATTTCTCGTGACACGCGGGTCAGCATCGTCACGGTGCGTGAACCGGATGGACTGGAAATCCTGCGCCGCTCGTGCGCACTGTTGCTGGCGATGACGATCAGGCAGCTTTATCCCCATGCACAGGTACTAGACGGCGCAGTGGTCGGTGATGGCTTCTACTGCGAGCTTGCCCATGAGCACGCGTTATCTGCCTATGACCTGCAAAACATCGAAACCCGCATGCACATCCTGGCAGCGACCAACCATTCCATGTCTCACCTGCTGTCGCGGTACCCATCGAACCCCCTCAGGCTGAGTGAAGGGCCGCACGTGCCCTCGACCAGCGTGATTCAGGCGTTCACCCTCAACCACCTCGGCGGTACATCACGGCAACGAATTTATGGCGTGTGCTGGGCCAGCCCGCATGAGCTCGATGAATGGCGGGCACCGCAACACGTCATGGTGATGAACATTGACGAGCGCCAGACCGACTACGCGCAAGCCGTCACCGACGCGCTGCGTCGTGCCGGATTGCGTGCCAACTCCGACGTACGCAACGAGCACATCAGCAGCAAGATTCGTCTGCACCGCCAGCAGGCAGTGCCCTATCTGTTAGTGATCGGAGACAAGGAACTGGACGGTGGATTTGTCAGCTTGCGCAGCAGCGTGGGGGAGGATCTGGGGCAGATGAGCGTCGAGGCGGTGTGCGAGCGATTGCGATTGGGGGTGGGCCATGACCAGGCCTTCGCTGACGAGCCCGTGCCTGCAACTTCGATCGAGTAGGCACGGGCTCGCCAGCGAAGCATTCAGGCGCGAGGTTTGATGGTTCCGCAATCCTGCCCCAACCACACGGCGCGAGTGTCCATGCTGCCCGTTTGCTGGATGCCGGTCGCGTTGAAGGTACCGTTGACGGTGGTGTTGAACTCTCGGTCGTTAAGGAAGGTAGCAACGCCGGCGCCCTGGGCTTTCGGGCAACTGAAGCGGAATTTCCACTGGTTGCCAGTGCGGTCGGTAATCTCCTGCTTACAACCCGACTGGGGATCTTGCAGCGGAATACTGTCGGTTTGAACCTGCGCCTGTGTCAGGCACACGCGTATACCTTTACCGCCCATGTTGATGCCCTGTTTCTCCAGCGCCGCCTTTTGTTCCGGGGTGATTTGATTGCCCAACTGGCTGAGGATCAGTTGCAGATCCGGCAGGTTCTGGTTATCGACCTTCATGTTGCTTGATGTCAGCTCCCACAAGCCCGGCTGCAGCATCTGCGCCTGAGCAGCCAACGGTAGTGACAATCCAGCAGCCATGGCCAAACCCAGCAGACGTACGTTCATCGAGTAACTCCCGTTCATTAATGGCCGTTAGACGTCGCCAAGCGACTTCGGTTGCATGCTCAATTAAATAGCGACATTCGTCGTGGAACATGGTCTGTTAAGGGTTGAACTCTCAGGAGCAAGGTCGCCCCATGGATTTTTTTGGACCCCACCTTTTCGCTTACCTGATCGCGCTCATTCACTCCCTGGGCACGATCGCGGCCATTCATGCCGTACTGACCGTCAGGACGGCCCAAGGCTCGATCGCCTGGGCACTGTCGTTGGTGTTCATCCCTTACCTGACGCTCATCCCCTATCTGGTGTTCGGTCGCAGCACGTTCGACGCCTACATCAAGGCCCGCCGCCAGGCCAACGAAGAAATGCGCAAGGCCATCACCGACCTGAACTGGCGCCCGTGGATCGAGGAAGCGTTGACTGCCCGCGCCTCGAAAGCCTACACCTCATTGCGGGCGATGCCCAAACTGGGACGCATGCCGTGCCTGGCCAACAATCAACTGCGCCTGCTGATCAATGGCCAGGCCACCTTCGAGGCGATTTTCGAGGCCATCCGTCACGCACGCGAAGCGGTGTTGATTCAGTTCTTCATCATTCATGACGACCATCTGGGCCGACGCCTGCACACACTGCTGCTGGAGAAAGCCGCGCAAGGTGTGGCTGTCTACTTGCTCTACGACCGTGTTGGCAGCCACTCCCTGCCCCGCAGCTATGTGCAGGCATTGCGTGACGCGGGGGTGAACGTCGAGGCGTTCGCCACCCGCAGTGGCTGGCTCAACCGGTTCCAGGTCAACTTCCGCAACCACCGCAAGATCGTCGTGGTCGACGGCGTGCAGGGCTTCGTTGGCGGGCACAACGTCGGGGACGAATACATGGGCGCCAAGGCGCCGCTGTCACCCTGGCGCGACACGCACGTTGGCGTCTGCGGCCCGGTGGTGGCGTGCATGCAGGAGTCGTTTGCCGAAGACTGGTTCTGGGCAGCACGAGCGCTCCCGCCCCTGATCCTGCCGCAGAGCTATCCCGACGAGGGCGTACTCTGCCAATTGCTCGCCAGCGGCCCGGCCGACCCTTACGAAACCTGTTCGTTGTTTTTCGTCGAGGCCATCCATGCCGCGACCGAACGCGTGTGGATCACCAGTCCGTATTTCATTCCTGACGAAGCCGTGTTTGCCGCGCTGCGCCTGGCGGTGCTGCGCGGTGTCGATGTGCGGATTCTGCTGCCGTCACGACCGGATCACCGGATTGTCTACGCCGCTTCCAGTCTCTATGCCTTCGAAGCCGTTCGCGCGGGGGTCCGGGTGTACCGCTATCGCCCAGGTTTCCTGCATCAGAAAGTTGTGTTGATCGACAGCGAAATCAGCGCCATTGGCAGTGCCAATCTGGACAACCGTTCATTCAGGCTGAACTTCGAAGTGATGTTGCTAACCGTCGACAGCGTATTTGCCGGTGAAGTGGAGCGCATGCTCAACGATGACTTCGCCCTGGCCAGCGAGATCGACAAGGACGAAGGCCAGGAGACCCACCGCCTGCAACAGCTTGGCATGCGGGTCGCCCGGCTTATTTCACCGATACTTTAATTCAAGGGTTGTAGATGTCGTCACGGGTCCAGGGGAGCTCGTGACTGCCGTCGGGATGGGCCTTGACCGCGAGGATCTGGTGCAGGTTGATCCAGCCCCGTGCGAACGCGTAGGCGCAACCTGCCAGGTACAGCCGCCAGATCCGCAGGGCTTGTTCCGGCACTTCTTTGGCGGCGGCCTCAAGGTTGTCCTCCAGCCGCTCGCTCCAGTGATCCAGCGTACGTGCGTAGTGCAGGCGCAGGCTTTCGACATCGACGATTTCCAGCCCGACCTCACTGATCTGGGCACACATCATCGCCAGGTGCGGTAACTCGCCATTCGGGAAAACATAGCGCCCGATGAAGTCCCCTGCCCCGCGCCCGACCGGCCGGCCATCGGTGTGCTTGGCGGTAATTCCATGGTTCATCACCAGGCCGCCTTCACGCACCGCGCCGAACAGGGTCTGGCAGTACTCAGGCAGGTTGGCGTGGCCGACATGCTCGAACATGCCGACACTCACCACCTTGTCGAACCGACCGTCCTGGGGCAGATCACGGTAGTCGAGCAACTGCAGCTCAACCAGATCCTGCAACCCCTCATCGGCTACCCGTTCACGGGCCAGCGCCAACTGCTCCTTGCTCAGGGTGATGCCAAACACCCTGGCCCCGAACTCCCGCGCGGCATAACGCGCCAACCCTCCCCAACCGCACCCTACATCCAGCAGGTACTCGCCGGGTTGCAGCCGTAGTTTGCGACAAAGGTGACGGAATTTTGCTTGCTGGGCTTGTTCCAGGGACTCACTTCCGGTCTCGAAGTAGGCGCAGGAGTACGCCATGTCACTGTCGAGCCAGAGCTGATAGAACGCGTTAGAGAGGTCGTAGTGATAGGAAATGGCCGCCGCGTCAGTGGCTTTGTCATGGGCCGTGCGCACTGGTTGATTGCCGTCAGCGTCCTCCAGCAGTGCCTGGGTCCACTCATCACAGACCCGGATCACATCGCTGATCGAACCCTCGAGCTCAAGCTTGCCTTCAACAAAGGCCGCACCGAGCAGGTCAAGGCTGGGATGGATGAATTGCGGCACCAGTTGCGGATCCTTGACCACAATCGTGACGCTGGGCGCAGGGCCCAGATTGAATTCATGGCCGTCCCAGAGTCGCAAGCGAAGCGGCAATTGCAGATTCTGTAAGGCCGGCGGAAGTTGCACGAGCATGAATAATCCCCCTTGTTTCAGACGTCTGAACTGAGGGTAGACCATCGTGAAAAATAAGCTGGCTACCGAATAAATAGCCTTTTTCTATGAATCACGACGGAGCAATAAGCTGTCGTAAACCCACTGCTTCAGCCAGGTCACGGCCTGAAGAGGTGCGCCCTCTCCATAATTGACTGTCATTTGTGCGCACAGTTCGGCGAAATTCCAGCCTTCCTTGGCCATGCCACTGAGCGCCCACGCCTCATCGGGCGGCAGGCTGCGGTAATGACAGATCAGGCCTGCACGCCAGACCACGACCACCTGCGGCGCATCCAGCTTCCGGCTGCCCGGGAACCCACTTTTATCCTTAACCGAGCGCCACAGCGCAACACTGTTGAAGCCGCATTCCAGCCACTGTACGCACGGCCGTAACCCGAGTTGCAGCGCCGGCCACTCCTCCGGCGACAGGCAGGCCATGTTCTCCATCGTCAGCGGCTCGCGCTCGGCGGCATCGAAGGCCTGGGTGAACGCCCACTCCAGCTGTGCCAACTCGGCCAAGGGTGCGCCCTTCGCCTCAACCAGATGAGTACGGATGAACACCTCGAATCCACTGCCCAGCCAACGCAAGCTAAAGTGTGCCGACGGATTCTGCCGCAAATATTGCGCCGTCAATTGATCGAACTCTGCGTCACCCAGCCAGTGCCGGATCGCCGGAAAGTCATCACGCAGGACGTCCTGCAACCTGGCCTGATAAGCGTTGTGGTAAATCGCCAACCCCGTCTCGACGTCCAGGGTCGGACCACCGATCAACGTGCAAGCCAAGGCGGAATTGACTGCGGCCTGCTCCCCGAGCAGGTAGTTTTCAAAAGCCCGTTGCCACTCGTTCAGGCGCATTCCAGTCTCCGAGCCAGCGTGGCGTCACCCAACTCGCGGGCTTTTTGCAACTCGGCGAGCAGCTCTTCAAACGGCGGGAAATGGTCATCACGCTCAAGCAAGGTCGCAACGGGACCGAGGTGGTCGAGGGTTCGTTGGTACAGCGCCCAGACCGGATCACTGACCGTGTGGTCGTGGGTGTCGATCACGTAGTCGCCGTAATCGTGATGGCCCGCCAGGTGCAATTGCCGGATACGGTGTGCCGGCAACGCCTCGATGAATGTCCAGGCATCGAAGCCATGGTTACGGGAGCTGACGTAGACGTTGTTCACATCCAGCAGTAGCTCACAACCGCTGGCCGCACTCAACGCCGCCAGAAACTCCCATTCACTGAACTCATCACCGGCTGCACGCACATAACTGGAGACGTTCTCCAACACCAAAGGACGTTGCAACACATCCTGTACCTGCCTCACCCGCTCGGCCACGTAACTCAGGCTTTCTTCGGTGTAGGGCAGCGGCAGCAAGTCATGCAACTGATGGGCGTTGCCCCGGCTCCAGCACAAATGATCGGAAATCCACGCGGGCCTGACCCGCTCGGCCAATGCCTTGAGTTGCTGCAGATACTCAGGGTCAAGGGCATGGGGCCCACCGATGGACAGCGATACGCCATGCATCACCAGCGGATAACGCTCGGCAATGGCATCCAGGTAATACAGGGCCTTGCCGCCCTGCACCATGAAATTCTCGGAGACGACTTCAAACCAGTCCACTGCCGGCGACTGTTCCAGAATCTGTTGATAGTAGGCACTGCGCAAACCCAGGCCGTAGCCGAGGCTGGAGATGGAAGCGGGCATTGCAGACTCCTCGCAACGTGGCCGCAGTGGTGAACAAGGCACCACTGCGGTAGCACTCGGTCCTCGGTTACTCGCCGACTTTGCCACCCGCCTTTTCACAGACTGCCTGGGTCATCGCCTTGAAGCCCTGGCCTTTGCAGGTACCCATGCCTTTACACGCGTGGTCTTTGGTCTTGCAGTCGTTCTGACCTTTGCAGGCGTTCACTCCGTAGCAGTGAACATTGGCATCGGCGGCCGAAGCCGTAGTGGCGACGCCCGCAAACAGGGTGGCGGCGGCCAACGCGAGGGCGGCACCGGCGGCAGCGGATTTCATGGTCATTTTTCTTATCCTCGATAATCGACAGGGGTGTCGGCTGGAAAGGTGTTCAGTCCCGACATAGCACTAGAGAGCACCGCCCCGGCGGCGTTACAGTCGTATCGAAAAAAGAAAAGAAATCGGAAGATGACAGACCGGCATCCCCCGAGACGGTCAAGCCCTACAGTTTGAGCAGTGGTTCTTGAAAGCGCAGCAAACGCCCGGCATTACCCAACACCAGCAAGGTACTCAGGTTGTGCAAAATGGCGGCGATCATCGCACCCGCCGCGCCCAGCCAACCAAAAGCAGCGAAGGCCACGATCGCCAAGGTCCAGCCCAAGCCGATGATCACGTTCACTTGCAAGGTCCGTCGGCACTGGCGACTCAAACGGACACAGGTTCCCAACCGACGCAGGTCACTACCGATCAACACGATATCAGCCGACGCCAGCGCGATGTCTGCACCGCCCGCCCCCATGGCCACACCAACCACACCCGCCTTGAGTGCCAAGGAGTCGTTGATGCCATCACCTACCACCATAGGCCGGAAGCCGGTATCGATTTCCGCAAGGACGCGGTTGAGTTTGTCCTCGGGCAGCGCCTGCGCTTCGACGTGACTGATGCCGATATCCTTGGCCAGGCTATGGGCGACACTGTGTCGATCACCGGTCAGCAACAACTGTCGACCCAGCCCCAGTTCACGCAACTCATGCAAGGCAAAACGGGCTTCAGGCTTGACGCTGTCGGCCAGCAGCAACCAGGCCAGGAACCGCCCGTCCAGCGCCAGACCGGCGATCGGGCCATCGTGTTCCGGTACCTTTGAGGTGGCAATCCCCAACTGTGCGAACAACTCTGGGCGACCGAGCGCGGCTTCCCCCTGCTCCGTCATCGCCACTACCCCCAGGCCCTGACGTTCACGAATTTCCGTCAGCGGTAGAAATTGCTTCGTTTCCACCATTCCGGCCAACGCCCGGCTGACAGGGTGACTGCTGGCCGAGCCAAGGCTGGCGGCCAGGGTCAACAGGGTGCCTCGGTCCTCGACCGGACTGTCGATTGATTGCAGGCGCAGGGTGCCGAAGGTCAACGTACCGGTCTTGTCGACCACCAGAGAAGTCAGGTCCGCCAACTCTTCGAGGAATGCCGAACTGCGAATCAGAATACCGTGGCGTGCCGCTACCGCGATTCCGGCGATCGCCGTCGCCGGAGCGGACAACACCAACGCACAGGGACACGCGGCCACCAGCACCGCAAGCATGGCTTGCGCATCGTTGGTGATGAACCAGGTCACCGCCGCCAGCAACAACACCAACACCATATAACTACCGGCATAGCGCTCCAGCAAACGGGTGATCGGCGGTTTGGCGCGTTCGGCACTTTGCATCAGCGCAATGACTTTGCCCAGCGTGGACTCGCTGCCGGTGCGAGTCACTTCCAGATGCAACAAACCATCGAGGTTGATCGCACCACCGAACACCTGCATGCCGACACTGGCCTCAAGTGGCACCGATTCACCGGTAATCGGTGCAGTGTCCAGGCTCGCTTGCCCGGACAGCACCAGGCCATCGGCCGGCACCCTATCCCCGGCGCGAACCTCAACCCTGTCACCGGCTTTCAGTTTGCCATTGTCGATTTCCACGATTGAGCCATCGGCCTGAATCTGACGCGCGTGACTGCGAGTCAGCCGGCCGAGTGCGTGGATTGCCTCCTGAGAGCCAATCACGCTACGCTCTTCGAGCACATGGCCGAAGATCATGATGATCGGCAGTAACGCGGCGGTCAGCAGATCACCAGTGGCCCAAGCGCCCATCATCGCCAAGGCGATCAATTGATCGGTGATGCCGTGCAGGCTCGGGTAACGCAGGCTGTACCAAGCCGAACGCATGACCGGCACCGCCACCAACAGCGAAGCGACACCGAGCAGCAGTTGGCTGACGCCGGTTTGCTGCGGTGAAAGCCAGCGCCAGATCAACCCCAGGCCAAGCAAGCCCAATGCAAGCATGGCCAACGTCAGTTGGCGGGCGGCACTACGTTGCTCGACTGTGGTCAGCATGCTTGGCAGCGGGGCAGTATGTGCAGTCATTGTTCAGCTCCCTGAATGATCAGGTGGGAATCATCTTTAGGGTTGATCGTCGTGACCGAACCGGCCTGGCCAAGAATTTTTGGCAATCGCTCGCGGTAGATCCGCAGGAGCATTTGCGGATCGGTGCCCTGCTGTTGTGCCTGCGCCAGACTCGATACCGTGGCGGTATCCGTTGAGGCTTTGGCCAGTCGCTCACTGGCCTTGGCATAAGCGACTTGCAGCGTTCGGTCGGCTTGCTGGGTTGCGGTCTGAGTGAGCTTTTCGGCTTCGGTACGGGCATTGGCCACAGTTTTGTCCGCTTGCTGACTGGCCGTCAGTACCGCATTAAACGCGTTCACGGCCGGCGTCGGCAGACTTGACTGCACATCGACCCTGGCCACCTCGATACCCAACCCCTGCCCCGTTTCCGCCAACTCCGCCAAGCGCTGGTTGATGCCCTGAACCAGATCACCCCGCAGGCGCTCACGGCGCTCGGCGGCCTGACTGTCACTGCCGAGCAACTCCGGTCGAGCCACCAGAATGGTGTCCAGATCCCGCGCAGCTGTCAGCGCCACCGCGCTGCGTGTAACCAGACGGTCCAGCGCCGGCAGTACATGATCGGCCTGCAATACGAACGCGTAGGGCTCCGTCACTTTGTAAAACACCCTTACGTCCAGTTGAACCACACCAGCATCGCCCGTGAGCAAGTACCCGGAGCCGGCATACGCATCGCTCATGGGTGTGGCGAAACTGGCAGCCCGTTCTGCTTTCAGGGCCGCGTCGGAGCGCAGCAAGTTGTCCACCCGCCGCTCAATCACTCGATCCGCCGCGGGTAACAAAACCACCTGCTCAAACGGTCGCGGCCAGGCCAACAACAGCCCGGCATTCTGAATCCGATCCAGTGCGCCGAAGTGCAGCACCACCGCGCGATCCTGGGGGTCGATCTGCCGCACATTGGAAAATCCCCAAACCAGCGCCGCGAGCACCGTGACCCCATAGAGCGCGAGAAAGGTCAGACGCCCCGCTTGAATCCATGGGCTGTTAAGTTCCTGTGTTCCACGTGGAACCTCACTCATGGCTGCGACCCGGCCTTGCTTTCCAGAGTCGGCGGACCATCAACCAACACCCGGAAAGGCGCAGCATCGGTGCGCAAAATCAGCTTGGTGCCGGGAGTGACGACCGTGCCCAGCGTGTCCAGCGAGCGCAGTAAGTTGTACAGCTGCGGCGAGCTGGCGTAGGCCTTGCCATAAATGTCTGCCGCTTCGACCCGCGACTGGGCTTCGATATCCGCCGCCTTCACTGCGGCGTCGGCCTGAACAATCCGTGCATCGCGCTCGGCGGCGGAGCGGACCTGCGCCGCTTCGCGCTTACCAATGGCCGTGCGTTCAGTGGCGATGGTTTCACGCTCGGCGCGCATCCGGTCGACCGTGGCCGTGAGGGTCACCGATGGCAGTGTCAGCCGCTCAATGCCGACTTGCAGCACGCGCACACCATAAGTCGATAGCAACTGCTGCTCGATCTGCTTACGCAGTTGTGCCTCGAAATCGGCGATGCGCACTTGGCTGGCATCAGTGTTCACCAGGTTGGCCAGGTCGAAACTGCTGGCGCTGGTTTCCAGCGCCGATCCGACGAAGGTGCGAATCTGCCGCGCCGCCTCGTCAGGCTGGTTCTGCACCGCGCGCATGAAGCGCTGCACGTTGTCCGGGTCACTTTGCACCTGCCATGCCACATAGGCTTGTACGATGATCCGCAAACCATCACGCGTGCCTACATCCTGCAGGCCGCTGGAAGTGGTGCGTAACCGCAAGTCCACCGGGGTCGCCGCCTCGAAGGGTGCCGGCCAACGCCAACTGAGGCCAGGTTCCAGCAACACCCGGGCCGGGTTGCCAAAGCGGGTGATCACTGTTGCTTCGCCAGAACGCACTTGCACCAGGCTGGCTGCCGCCACGACAAACAACACCAGCACCGCCGCCCATCCCATGCGTCGCCACGGAAACGGTCCCGCCTCGCCTGGTTCGCCATGGTGATGATGGTGGTGGGAATGTCCACCATGACTGTGATCATGGCCCGCGTGGTCGTGATGATCATGGGACTCGTGGGAATGAGACGGGCTCAATGGGCAACTCCTGGCTGAACAGTTTGACGAGACGGCGACGGATCTGCCGGTAACGTGAAGCTTCTTAAATCGATGGTCGGCGCAGTGTTACCACCCAGACGGTGATCAAGCACCAGCACTTTGGTGTTCGCCAGACCCTGGATCAATTGGGCTAGGTACTGTTCCAGAACAAAGGCCTGACCCGCAGCCGCATAGGCTTTGCGCTCGGCCACAAATCGCAGGTCAGCAGCCCGGGCTGTGGCGTTGATTTCGTAGGCTGTGGCCGATGCCTGATCATGGGCAAGACTGGCCTGCAGCTGCGCCTCGTTAGCCTGCTCCATAGCCGCACCGCGCTCCCGGGAGATCAGTGCGCGCGCAGCAATCTGCGCCGCTTGCACTCCGTGGTAGGCGTTGGCCGCGCCCGCTGGCGGGTGAATGGCTTCAACCACCGTGGCGAGGATTTCCACACCGCTGTCGAGTGCATGTAAGTCAGCCTGCACAGCTTGGCCAATATCTTGCGCCAGACTGACGCGGTCTTCGCCGAGCAGCCCATCAAGAGTACGTGAGGCGAAATCATGCACCAGGATCCGGCTAGCCGTGCTGCGAATCAGAGTCGGCACATCGGCATGGTTGTAGGTCGCAGCCAGAGCAGCTTGATCGGTCAGACCGATGCGATAGACGAAACGCACGTCCATGTTGACGACCTGAAAGCTCTGTTTATCGTTACGGTTGCTGGCAATCACCTGGGACTTGTCATTGACATGGCTGGCGTCCCATAAACGGTTGGCGATCATCGGTGCCGGGCCTTCGGCAGGGTCAGGCACCGTGGATACCGGCGCGTCTCCCACACTGGTGGCCAACTCGTGAACCACACCATTTTCAACACTCAACACCCGCCCCAGTGGCCAAGGCAAGCCTATGTGCAACCCCGGCCCGAAAACCTCGACCGGCTTACCAAAGCGCTCGTAGATGCCCCGTCCTTGCAGCGGAATTTCATGAATCCCGGTCAACAACCACCCCACAAAAGCCACCACCGCCAGCACCGGTATAAACGCTCGGCGCATATAGCTGAAGGCCCAGATCTGTCGCAAGTCGATGCCAAACCGGTTGTGCAATTCATGCTCCAACGCCAGCAACGGCCGCGGTGGCCAGCGCAACATCTGCGCGACAAAACTGCGAGCCAACAGCCTGGGTTCAAGCGAATCACGAACGGGACTGAACAGCGACAACACCGCGCGCAATAAAAACTCCGCCGCGACCAATACCGGTAGCGCACCGATCAAGACAGCCAGTCGTACAGGCCATACGAGCCCGTCACTGCTGAACAGCAGGCAAGCCGCACTGATCACCAGGCAGATGATCGCCACCCGTACGAGCTGCGCCAACTGCCCGGCCTCTGGCCATTGCTCAGAACCTTCCTGTGCCAGTTGCCGTTCGCCGACCAGTAAACCAAAGGCCAGTAGCAAGGAGATCGATGCGCCGACGCTGGCCGAGAGGCCCAGTGCTGCAGTGGGCAACGTCAGGCTCCAGGCCAGGTCGATGCAGAACAACACCAGCAACGCCCACCCGGCCAGCCACAGGGTTGGCGCGCCGATCTGCCGCATCAAGTTCAGCCATCGGTCCCCCAGACGGACCAACAGGCGCTCATACCAGCCCAGCAGCTCATTGGAGGGGGCAGGGCCCTCCTCCAGCGCTGCCGTCATCGGCGCGACCATTGCCCGTGTTCGCCACTGCGCCACCCACAACGCCGACTGCAAGCCGGCCACGACAATGATCAATGCGCAGGCCTGATTGACCAGCAGGGGTACCCACAGCGATTGCGCTGTAAACAGCCCGACAAACGCTGCCAGCAACAATCCCATTGCCGCCAATGCCATCAGACCGATGGCCGCCAGCCTCAATCGCCTTGCATGAAACACAGCCTGCTGAAAACGCGGCAGTCCTTCGACGCTCGTCCCTTCGGCTTCCAGATCGACTTGCATAGCACCTCAGTACTTTTGATGGCTTGAACCGGGCCTGTGAAAACGACATCAGACCGCTGCACGCAGCGTATATCGTTACGATATAACGGTGTGCGTGAATATTTTGTTGAGGGCAGACCTCCCGACCAAGATTTCGCAGGTACCGATGTCTTGACTCAATACTTTTGAAGGACAAATACCACGATCATAATATTGCCTGAGCACTACCAGCCTGGGGGCCCGGACGGAAATGAGCGCCAAGGACATCATCATTGCTACCGGTTCGCAGCCAACACCACTGCCCGGTGTGACCCTCGATAACCAGCGTACTCTCGATTCCACCGGCGCCCTGTTACTCAGTGAAGTGCCCAGGTCACGGTGGTTGAATACCTGGAGCGCATTTGTCCGGGTGTTGATGCTGAGGCGGGTAAGATCCTGCAACGTTCCCTCGGCAAACAGGGCATCACACTCAAGCTCGGTTTGAAAATCACGGGCACCACCACCTCCCCCACCGGGGTGCAATTAAGTGTAGAACCGACTACTGGTGGCGCGACGCAATTGATCGACACCGACTACGGGTTGGTGGCTATCGGCCGGCGGCCATTTACCAAAGGCCTGGGCGTACACCTTGTGGGACCGAGCGTCAGTGAATTGATCGGCGAATACTGTGTCGCCATGGCGTTTTCAGCCTCGGCTGAAGATATCGCCCTGACCTGCCACCCACACCCGACGCGCTCCGAGGCATTACGTCAGGCGGCGATGAATGTCGAAGGTATGGCGACACAGTTTTAACCAGACTTCAGCTCGGTAAATGCCCCAGCGGCAATGGCCCTGGGGTTTTCACCGTGTGGATTGCGAAGTTGCTGCGGATGTCACTCACCCCCGGCAGCTTGAGCAGGCTGCCGGTGAGAAAGCTCTCGTATGCGCGCAAGTCAGGTACCACCACTTGCAACAGAAAGTCCGACTCACCCGACACCAGAAACGCCGAAATCACTTCCGGCAGCGCGGTCACCGCCAGGCGAAAAGCCTCGGCTTCTTCATCGTTGTGCCGTACGACCTTGACCCCGACAAACACCGTCAGCCCCAACCCGACTTCGTCACGGTCCAGGTTGGCCTGGTAGCCGCGAATCACCCCGGCCTCTTCCAGCATCCGTACCCGGCGCAAACATGGCGAAGCCGACAGGCCGATCTCGTCCGCCAATTGCACGTTGCTCAGGCGTCCGTCGCGTTGCAGCGCGGCAAGAATTCGGCGGTCATAAGCATCCAGTTTCATGATTTGGCAGTTCCTGACGGTTTTTTTGCATCGAATGGCAGAAGCTGCCAATTCTAGCGGCTTGTACGCTTCATTACGCAACCACCTGCCCTGCCCTTCGGCCCTAGACTTTGCTCACGTAATCGCAATCGAATGGGGTGTGACATGACGCAGCTCTGGCTGTTTTTCCTGGCGTTGGCCGTGGTCTATCTGCTGCCAGGCCCCGACATGATCCTGCTCCTGCAAACCGGCGCCAGACAGGGCAAGGCCGCCGCATTGGCCACCGCCATCGGCCTGGCGATCGCCCGGGGGTGTCACGTAGCGCTCGCCGCGCTGGGCCTGGCGGCCTTGTTCAAAGCCGCGCCCTGGACCTTCGACATCGTGCGCCTGGCAGGTGCTGCGTACCTGTTATGGCTGGGGATTCAATGCCTGCGCTCGAACATGCTGCCGAACCTGAACGCCGATGGCACCCGCGCGTCGAGAGTGGACTGGCGCGAGACAATCCAGCGCGGTTTGTTGACCAACCTGCTCAACCCCAAGGCCCTGCTGTTCTGTTCCGTGCTGTTACCCCAGTTCATCGACCCGCAAGCCGGCCCGGTGCTGACGCAGTTCGCAGCCTTGGGCCTCGTACTGGTGCTGGTCGGTTTGCTATTCGACAGTGCCTACGCGCTGATCGGCGCCGGGCTCGGCCGCTGGCTGACACGCAGCCCGTCGGCGCAGCGCGTTCAGCAATGGCTGTTTGGCAGCCTGCTGATCGGTTTTGCGCTGCGCCTGACCTTTGCCCAGCAGGCGTGAACCTACCTGGCCTTGCGCTTATGGCGGTTGATCAGCCATAGGCCCAGCCCGGTAAACGCCAGCAAAGCACCTATCTGCAGCCACAGCTTGTAAGGCCGTAATGCACTGCGTACCGGTGCCAGAGCCTGGGTCACATAACGTTTATCGGCGCTCTGGAAATCGGGATAAGGGCATTGATGACCGAAGTTCACTGCCCAATCCACATACGGCCCTTCCTTCACGTAGCGTTGATAGAAGGCCTTCTCTTCCTCAAGGCTGGTGCCCCAACCGGCTGCAGCACACAACACCGCGGCGAACGCCTGACTGCTGTGGGGTAGCAAGTCGGCCGCCTGGCTGGCCAAGCCCGTTGCGACGTAGCGATAGTGGAAGCGTTCATCCGGTTTGGCGGCGCTGGCCTGCTGACGTTTCACCTCCGCCTCGCTGATCAGCGGCCCGACCTTGAGCTCAGGTGTTGCGAGGCTGAAGTTGCCGTCAAACGTGGTGTAATCCGGAGCCATTTCGTAACCCAGCAACTCCATTCCATTGTTGCGCGCTATCAACGCTGCGTTGAAATAGTTCTCCGCCCGACGGCTCGGCCACCACCCCGTCTCGGCGGCTTCACGCAAGCGACCATACTCCCTGGCCAGCCCTTGCATCAGTGGATCCGCAAAGTACTGAGGCGCCTCGTCGTAGCGTTGCTCACGCAGTAACCGTCGTCCGAGCAAATCCCGCAAGCGTGCAGCAACGGACAGCGGTACGTAATCATCGCGCTCCTGCTGGGTCAGCGGCGCAGATGCCGGTACCTGTTGATCGACGAACTGCTTGAGCTCGTCGACTGTCAGCACTCGTTCGGCCACCATCGCCGCATCCAGCCAATACAGGTCCTGGCTGCGATACAGCTGCTCGAAAGCTTGCAGATAATCACCGCGCTCCAGCGCCAACAACGCACGCTCACCGTCAACCCGGCAGCCAGGTTTCAAAGTTTCATAGTCGCCATCCGAGGTGCCGCGATAACCCCAGTCTTCGTCCTGCGGAAAGGCTTTGGCAGCGTTGGCGTAAGCATTCACGGCAGCCGCTTTGTCGCCATTGCGCAGCGCCATTTTAGCCCTCAGCCACCAGGCCAGGCCGCCGTCACCTGCGTGCTCAAGCAGAGTCTTGGTGCTGGCGTAGTCGCCAATCTGATAATTGAGCGCGGCCAGGCGATCCGCGTTCTCCAGGCTGCCCGTGGTGCTGCGCACCAGCGTCTTGATCATCTTCTGCTCCGCCGGCGGTTGTTCACCGTAAGACCAGCCGACATGGCTGATCAGGGCTGCGGTGACCAGGTGCTGAACGGCTTTGCCCTTGAGCAGTTCGCTCAGTTGCGCCTCAGGCATTGCATTGAGCTCTTCCACCAACTGCTTGAGGGAGCTGTAGCCCACGGGCGAACCTTGCCGGCTCTGGGCCGCGTACAACTCGATGGCGCTGTTCCAGTCCCCTGCCTGACGCACCAGTCGTGCCTCTTCGCCGAGGCTGGCGATACCCAGCTCCAGCGGATCGCTGAAGCCGTCGATGCTCAACTGACGCGCTTGTACAAAGGCCTGTCGTGCCTGTTGCAGAAGGTCTTGGTGAACAGCCGCGTCAAGGTCGCCAGCCTCCTGGCTGACGGCAAACAGGGCCCGGCCCAGCGAGTACGCAGCCCATGTGCTGCGCAGCGCACGCTGGTCGGCGGGCAATGCCAGCACCTGACGAAAATACTCCGCAGCCACGCCTGGCTCGCCCGCGTTGAACGCCACGGCACCCGCGGTGTACAGGCTCAGTTCCGGCGGCAAGCCGGCTCCTTCGGCCTGTACCTGTTGCGCGCTTTGCAGTCTGCGCAGCTGCGCCACTTGTGCACGCTGAACGTCGCTCAAACCCTGCTGTTCGGCCAGGTTTCGCGCTTGTACATGAGGATCTTCATCACTGCTGTAATCGGTGTTGACGGTGCCTTCCACCGCCGGCTTGAGGCCAGCAATGGCTTTACCCAGGCGATTGACCTCGAACTGGAAACTGCCCTCCGGCAACTCTCCCAGGGTCTGCGCCCGGTCACTGAGCAAACGCAGCGGGAAATCCGGCCCACAGGCCATGGCCGTACCCAAAGGCAGGCAAAGGCTGAAAGCAAGCAAATGACGCGGCCAGTTACGGGAATACATGTGAGCCTCCTTGATCAATAGTTACGCAGCGGGCCCATCCCAGGGTGCGTTCGGCACCGGCTGGCAATCGGCCGTCCTTGAGACGGGTAAAACCGAGCACACCCGACGTCAGTTGCACGGTGTAGCCGTTGAGTGCATCAACCCCGTCGCACTGGGTCGCCGGCAGCGTCACACGCTCCGGCAACGCAGCGTCGAGGTTGCCGGTGTTGCTCACGACGATGTCGTACAGACCGTCGTTGCTGGAAAGGTTCAGCGTCAACTCACTCTGCAGTCGATCACCCCGCGCCACCGCACCCAATGTCGAAAGGCTCCAGGCGCGCCGGTCGCCCTTGAGCGGCAAGCGAAACCAGATCAACCCGGCCAGATGGGACGGTGGCTCGGCACGCAACTGACTGGCGAGGGTCGACAGTTGGCGCGGGTCGGCCAACAGTTCGCGACGCTGGCCAACGCGCTCGATTGGCACTTCGCTTTCAATCAACGGCGCCCCGCCGTCACCCGGTAGCAATGCGATGCCGTAGGCCGGCAGTGCCAGGTAGAACGGTTTAGTAGTAATTCGGCTCCAGCGCTCGGCCCATTCCCTGGCCTGCACTGGGTCGAACAGTCCCCGCTCAGGACGGCTGACGGCATGCACCTGCAACACACTGCTGTCGACCGCCGCCAGCAGCGGCGCAAGCTCAGGGCTGTCCAGCCAGGCCGGCAAGGCGGTGATACTCAGCTTCAATGACACCGGCAGGACATTGCGCAAGCCAACGAGGAACTCGCGATAGGCAGGTAAACGCGCCGTACCCGCATCGTGGTCTATCTCAACGCCGGCCAGCGTCAGCCCCTGAGCCTGCCATCGGGCGAGCACGCGCTGGATCTGCGCCATGGCTTCGGCTTGATCCAGATGCTTGAGCTGACCATCGAGCCGGATGACCGCGATCAGCGGACGGCCATCATCCTTCAGCAACACTGGATTGATCTGCGCCCGGTGCCAGCCCGTTTGCGGGTATGCCTGCAGGGCCAGCACCCGCAGGGTGGAAAAGTCCGGGCGCGATTGAACCAGGGCATCTTCATGGGCCGTCGTCCATTGACGCTGCCAGATGTAGAGCTGTTGATCGAGGGGCGGTGCGTCCTGTTGCTGGCAACCGCCGAGCAGCGCGGCGGTGAACACTAGCGCGCAACGGCGCAAAAAAGTCGCTGACATAAAGGCCTGTGGCTGAGGTCATCCCTAAACGCAAAAAGGGCCTCTGAGGGTAATGCCAGTCAGTTAAGCGAACTCAACCCTTGTAGGAGCGAGCGCGCTCGCGATGGACTCAAGGACAGCGCGTTTAATCAGAAAACACGCGTTATCGTTAACGTCCATCGCGAGCACGCTCGCTCCTACAAATGCGACCCCTCTCCTTAACTGACTGGCATTAGCCTCTCAGGGCCCTTGTTGCTCAGCGCATCAGCCTACTCAGCCAATGGCTTGCGGGCAATGATCACCTGACTTTTCGCCACGACGCCATCCAGTGCCTGCTTGATCTGTGCACCGCGCGGCGAGTCCAGAACCGCCTGCCAGGTCTCGGCCCAGTGATTGAGCAGCGGGTGGTCGGGGTTGCTGAAATCGACCTTGGCCTCCCAGAACAGCAACATCCACAGCGACCAGTAAAAGCCGTACTGGCTGTGGCTGATCACGTCGAGACCGGCATCGCCGACCATCTGCTTGAACTGATCTTCGCTGATGATGCGGATGTGGTTGGGCTTCTGGAAATACTCGGCAGCGGCGATATCTTTCTGCAGATCTTCGGAACTTGGATGCGGGACGCTGAGCAGATACAACGCACCAGGCTTGCCCACGCGCACCAGTTCGGCGAGGAACTGTGCCGGGTCATCGACGTGCTCGATCACCTCGGTGGACACCACCCGTGTCGCCGTACCATCGGCAATCGGCAGCGGTGCGCAATCGGTGACGTGGCACTCGACGCTGGGGGCGATGGTATCCGCCAGCCGCAGGCGGGTCGCCTCGACCTTGGCCGCATCGATGTCGGCGATGATGATCTTCGCCCCACGAGTGGCGCAGAAATGCACGTTGCCGCCGTCACCGCAGCCGACATCCAGCAAGGTGTCGTCGGCGGTCACCGGGAAGCCGGTGAACAACTCGCCGGTTTGCTGATTGAACCAACCGCTCAGGACTGCGTCGCGCAGGCCCAGCATGTAGGGGTCAGCCTTGGCTGCGGGCGCCTCTGGCGGTACGGGCGTGGGGGCGGGAGCACCCGCAGTGAGTTTCTTCAACAGGCTCAGCATGTGGTGACTCCAGGGGCCGTGACAGCCGTTCGGGAAGCGTTCAGGCGTGCAATCAGGTGTGCACCGCGATTACGCATAGGTAGCTCGATGAATCGGTAGTTAAGTTCGCTGAGCACAATGACCAGTGTCACCGCGCAGGCCAGGATCAACACTGGATGGCTCAACGCAGGCGACAACCCCAAGGGTTCAAGACGGAACCCGCACTCGCGGACCAACAGGTACGCCGGAATGTGCGTCAAGTACATCGCATAGGAGCGACTGCCAACCCAGGTCAGCAGCGTCTTCAGCCGGCCCCGTGGCCACAGGTAATCGCGGTTGTAAGATGCAATCCAGACCAGCACCGCACAGAGCACCGCGATTGCCCCAATGCGGTAACGGGTCAGGGAGAATTGATCCGTCGCCAGCACGCTCAAGGCCGCCCCGATACCGAGTAACACCAATGGGCCAAGCCACGCACGCCGCAGAAACGTCGGCTCCCATCGCCCATAACCAGGCCGCGCACTCCACAAGGCCAGCAACACCCCGAGTGCCAGTGCATCGGTTCTGATCACCATCAGCAACGGGTCGCGAAAGGTCAGCAACTGTGCCGCGACCAGCGCCAGTAATGCCCATGCCAAATGACGTCGAAAGATCAGCGCCAGCAATGGCAACAGCAGATAGAACTGCTCTTCGAGGGACAGGCTCCAGTAGACGAAACTGGCCCCGTACTCGTAGGTGAAGAAGCTGTCGGCGAACCTGAAATTGGCAATCTGCAGGAAGCCCGCCAGCGTTGCCATCAGGTTGGCATGCAAGGTACCAAACACCCCGGACTGGTTGAGATACAGGCTGCACAACAAGATCAGCAGCAGCCACAGCCAGCCCGACGGCAGCAAACGAAAGGCCCGGCGAATCCAGAAGTTGCGGGTCTGTTCCCAGTATTCCTGGCGCGAGCGGCAACCTCGCAACGCCGGTATCAGGCTACGGGCAATGACAAAGCCCGAGATGGCGAAGAACAGGTCCACGCCCCACCAGAGCTGCCCACGCAGCGCGAGATGCTCAAACAGAGGCTGCGAACCCGGAAACAGGCTGCCTTGCAGGTGATGAAACAACACACCGAGCACGGCGATGGCACGCAGCAGTTCAATGTCCATGATCCGCTTGTGGGTCATGATCGCTCCTGCGAAGTCGCCGGTTTGCGCGCAATGATCACTTGGCTCTTGGGCATGAACCGGTCCAGCAGTTGCTTGATCGCCAGCCCGTCGGGCTGTGCCAGCAAGTCCTGCCAGGTACGCGCCCAGCTTTCCATCAACGGCGGGTATGGCGGCTGGATCCTGTCACGCACCGCACCGCCCAGGTCGCGACCGGCCGCTCGTTCGCTGGCCCAGAAGAAGATCATGCCCATGACCCAGAAAAAACCGGTGGCCTGCCGGTGCTCGATTACCAGGCCGGCGTCTTCGACCAACGCGGCGAAACGCTCATGGGAAAAGATCTGCACATGATTGGGCGACTGAAAGTAGCCTGCCGGCGCGATGCCCTGTTGCAAGTGTTCACCCACCGGGGCGGGCACGCTGAGCAGATACTGGGCACCAGGACGTCCCATGCGCACCAGCTCCGCCATGAACTGCTCAGGTGTATCGACGTGCTCCAGCACCTCCATGCACACCACTTTGCTCGCACAACCGTCGGCCAACGGCAGCGGCAGGCTGTTGCTGACCAGGCCGAGAGACGGCGCCTGGGTCTGGGCATTCACCTGACTGGCCAGATCACGCACCTTGTCGTGTTCACTGTCGGTAAAGATCACGGATGCGCCCTGGCGCACGGCAAACAGGGTCGCCACGCCTTCACCACAACCGACGTCCAGCAGCGTGTCCTCAGCGGTAATGGCAAACCCCTTGAGCAACTCACCCGTATCGCCCTGGAACCAGCCATCGAGCACCGCGTCGGTCAGCCCGCAATCGCGGGGCGACACTGCGCTGACCGGAACAGTCACCGGGGCGGGCACGGGCACCGGACGCAACCAGCGAAGCAATCGAGCCATCATGCCGGGGTGGTTTCCCGGGCCAGCACTGTCGTGAAAAACTCCCGAAGCCGTTGTTCGGTACCGGCCTGGCTGCAGAACTGCTCAAGCTTGTTCACCGCATGGACCGACATGCGCGCATAACGCGCTTCATCGTTCCAGGCCACATCAAAGCTGGCCTTGTAGGCCGAGCACAATGAATCCCAATTCGTGATGTAGCGTAGCGTCCGGTAAGCCGCACGCGGATCGTGAGGCCAGGCAGTGAGTTCGTCCGTCGAATCGACGATGAAGCTGTTCTCACTGTCGATGTAGTCGGCCATCGCCGTATTGCAGGGTGCAATGGCCGGTTTACCGCACGACATGAACTCCATCAGGGGCAGGCACTGCCCTTCGCCAAACGAACTGTTGACCACATAACTGGTGGCTTCCACCAGGCGTTCGTAGTCCGCGTCGGCGAGAAATCCGTGAATCAGGACAATCCGGCAGCGATAGGACTGGTTTTTATAGAGGTGATGCAGCATGTCATTCAACGCATCGGCGATATCGTGGTGCGTCAACTTCAACACCAGGGTGGCGTCCGGCGTATCGCGGAACGTAGTGCAGAACGCGCTGAGCATGTCCTGCCAGTTTTTTCGGCCATCGTAAGGGTTGAACACCGAGGTATAGATCACGCCATCGAGCACCAGCTGACAGTCGCGCACCGGTCCGTCGAACACTACCGCCTGACCGTCACGCAACGCCTCGGGGCCATAGGGGCGCAAGTCGAGGGTACGGCTGTCGATCAACAACCCGCGCAAGTTGAGCGTGACCTGTTCGGCCCGGGGCTTTTGGTCCAGGCCCTGGCGACGTCCGGAAAACCGGTCCCACACCGGCGCCGGGATGGCACTGACGGGATAGTCCGCGCCCATCGCATCGCGTACGGCCTTGACCGTAAAGCTGGAGTGAGTGATCGCCGCACCCGATGCCGCCAGTACCACACGCCAATCGTGGCGTGGCTCGTCGTGCCAGGTGTCGGTGGGAATGGTGCTGAACTCCCAGGCAAACACCGGAATGGTCGGACAGGCGTAGTGCATCGGCGTGCGATGGGGGGGCGAGAAGGACAGGAAAATGCACGCCTCGCCACGCCGTTGGCAATCCACATACAAGCGGTCGACCAGTTCGTCCGGATTGCTGACCTCGATGACTTGCCCCAGGCGCTCCAATACCGGGCGGAACTCCTTGAGCACAAAGTAGTAGCTGTACTCCGGGCGCCCAAGGTTCTGCACGATGTTACTTTTGTTGGTTTCCGAATGAATGATGATCAGCATGGTGCTGTGCCCGCCACGGCGGCAGCAGGTGCCGGCCTACTCTGGGTTGTCGGGGTCGGCTCGAAGAATTCCTTCAACCGTTGTTGCACGACGTTGAAACTGCAGTAGTCAGCCATGCGCTGGCTGGCCGCGGCAGACATCGCCTGGTAGCGCTCCGGCTGCTCTTTGGCGACCCGGTAGCTGTTCTGGTAAGCGTTTTTCAGCGAGCCCCAATCGGGGCGATGACGCAAGGTGCGGTACAGGATGCGCGTGTCCTGCGGCCATACCGCAGGCTCCTGGCTGGACTCGACGATAAAGGCCACGCGCTCATCAATGTAGTCCTGCATGGCCGTGTGCGCGGGCGCAATCACCGGTTTGCCACAGGCCATGAACTCCATCAGCGGCAGGCACAAGCCTTCGCAGCGGGACGCGTTGACGTAGAAACTGGCCGCGCCATACAAGCGGGCGAACTGCTGGTCGTCCAGGTATCCGTGCATGACCACCACTCGGCAGGAGAAAGGCGACAACTGCGACAACAGGGTCAGCATTTCGACGTAATAGGTGGACAGGTCGCTCTGGGTCATCTTCAACACCAGTGTGGCGTCCTCGACCTCACGCATGGCCCAGCAAAAGGCCGTGATCAGTTGGTGCCAGTTCTTGCGGCCGTCGTCAGGATTGAACACGCTGACGTAGACCACGCCATTGACCTGGGTCTCCACCCGTTCGGTGGTGTCCGGCAGGTTGGCTTGGGGATGCGGTTGCGCAGACAGCGCCTCGATCACCGGCTCGACCGCCTGCGGTCGCTCACGCCGAACCCGGGCAATCAGACCCCGCAGGCGCTCGGGCACCAGATCACGAAAGCCTTCACCGTAGGCCTGGTGCAGGTAATGCCGAAAAATGAACAACCGCCGAGGCAACGACTGGCCAGCGGACTCGCGTAAACTCTCGCGCAGATAGTGTTTGCCAATGAAAAGCCGGCGGCGCCAGGTCAGGTGTGGTGCCTGGGCGATGGTTTCCGACTCCGCCAATGGTCGGGGTTCTGGTTCCGGGATGATCGGTGCAACCAGGCCATCTGCTGAAAGACCGAGTGCACGGCTGTCGATGATGCAACCGATGGTCTGCAAGGTCGCGCCCGGACTGATGGGAGTACTCGGGTACTGGTCGCGCACGCTGGCGAAGGTTTCCCACAGGGGTGTGGGCAAGACCAGTACAGGGAAGTCCTCCCCCAGCGCTTTGCGTACGGCCTGTGCGGTATGGCTGGACAAGGTGATGACGCGGCCTTGCCTGGCCAGTGTACGGCTCCAGTTCTGCCGCAGGTCGTTATCCCAGTGCTCGTCGGGGATCGAGTCGAACTCCCAGGCAACCACGCAGAGCGTTGGGCAATGCAGGTCGGCGGGCGTCTTGTGGGGCGGTGCAAATGAAAGGAACAGGCTTTCTTCGCCCTCGTCTTGAAGGCGTCGATAGAGCGGGTCGACCTCGCCGATCGAATCAACCACATGAACCCGTCCAAGGCTCTCAAGGACCGGACGATAGGCCTTGAGGACGAAGTAATAGCTGTATTCGGGACGGCCGAGACTCTGGCTGATCGAGCGGTCGTTCACGTCTGAATAAAGAATGAAATTCATGGCATCCCACGATGAAACCGCCATCCCGGCAGCCTCATTCTTATGACGGTCCAGCCATGGATCGAACCCGGCATACCGGTATTCGTCCATCGTCTGCATGCCCGTCTACGTTCTTGTTTTTGTGGTCAGCTTCGCAGGGTCGGATAACCCGCGAGCTGATCGCTGGGCAATCGTGCTGAGGGGCATTCTAAACACATCCGTTGGGGATTCGTGAACAGCTGCACGAGAATAAATCGGGCTACTCTGACGAGAACTCACCAGTCACGTTCGGACCTGTTGAAATTGCCGCGCAATTGGCACAGATTGACGTCCAAACAACTACAACAAAATCTTCGCATACCCGATTTCTCCGAGAAAGCAGCGCTGTTTTCCGGTTTTAGCCAGCAAAGACTGGGGGTTGCCGAAGTTTGCCTACTTGGGGGCTATTGCTTGAAAAAGCGTCTGTTCGTTACAGGTCTGAGTGGATTTGTAGGCCGTCACATCCAATCGCGCCTGAAGGCGACCGATTCGGATTGGGAACTGCTGCCCGTTGCCTCTCGCTATGACCTGCGCGAGCCAAAGAGCCTCGAGGGCTTGTGGCCAGAACTCCCTGACGCGGTGATCCATCTTGCGGGGCAGACTTTTGTTCCCGAAGCCTTTCGTGACCCGGCCAACACCTTCGAGGTCAACCTGCTGGGTACGCTGAACCTGTTGCAAGCGCTCAAGGCACGCGGCTTCAACGGTACCTTCCTGTATGTCAGTTCCGGCGATGTCTACGGCCAGGTCAGCGAGAGCGCCCTGCCGATCGACGAACATCAGCCACCCTGCCCGCGCAACCCCTATGCCGTGAGCAAGCTCTCGGCGGAAATGCTGTGCCTGCAATGGGGCATGACCGAAGGCTGGCCGGTAATGATCGCCCGCCCCTTCAACCACATCGGCGCCGGGCAGGCGGACAGCTTCGTGATCGCCAGCGCCGCGCGACAGATCTGCCGGATCAGACAGGGCCTGCAAGTGCCTGAGCTGGAAGTCGGCGACATCGATGTGACACGCGACTTTCTCGATGTCAGCGACGTGGTGTCTGCCTACTTTGCATTGCTGGCACGCGGTGTCCCCGGGCAGGTCTACAACATCTGCTCCGGGGTCGAGCAGAGTATCCGTGGCCTGATCAAGCAACTGGCCGATCTGGCCCAGGTCGATGTGCAACTGATTCAAGACCCTGCGCGTCTTCGCCGCGCAGAGCAGCGTCGTGTCTGTGGCAGCCATGCCAAGCTGTACCAGGCCACTGGATGGGCACCTGAACTTACAACACAACAATCCTTGCGGGCGATCCTGTCCGACTGGGAGTCACGGGTACTACAAGAATGACAAAAAGTGCATTGATCACAGGGATCACCGGTCAAGACGGCGCCTACCTGGCCAAGTTGCTGCTCGACAAGGGTTATCAGGTCTACGGCCTGGTCGCACGGCGCAGCACCGACTCGCGTTGGCGATTGCGCGAAATGGGCGTCGAAGGCGATATTCATTATCTGGACGGCGACATGGCCGATGCCTGCTCGGTGCAGCGCGCGGTGATCAAGTCAGCACCTGACGAGGTCTACAACCTGGCGGCACAAAGTTTTGTCGCGGCCTCCTGGAATCAACCCGTGACCACCGGCATCGTCGATGGCCTGGGTGTGACCCACCTGCTCGAAGCCATCCGTCAATTCAGCCCGCACACCCGTTTCTACCAAGCCTCGACCAGCGAAATGTTTGGCCTGATCCAGGCCGAACAGCAGGACGAAAATACCCCCTTCTATCCGCGCAGCCCTTACGGTGTCGCCAAGCTCTATGGCCACTGGATCACCGTGAACTACCGCGAGAGTTTCAACCTGCATGCCAGCAGCGGCATCCTGTTCAATCACGAGTCGCCTCTGCGCGGGATCGAGTTCGTGACCCGCAAAGTCACCGACGCCGCCGCCCGGATCAAGCAGGGAAAACAGCAGGAACTGCGCCTGGGTAACATCGATGCCAAGCGCGACTGGGGCTTTGCCGGCGACTATGTCGAGGCCATGTGGTTGATGCTGCAACAGGACAAGGCCGACGACTTTGTGGTCGCCACAGGCGTCACCACGACGGTGCGCGAGATGTGCCAGATTGCCTTCGAACATGTCGACCTCAACTACCGCGACTTCGTGAAGATCGACCCGGCGTTCCTCCGCCCGGCCGAAGTCGACGTGCTGCTGGGTAATCCGGCCAAGGCACAGCGGCTGTTGGGCTGGAAACCAAAAACCGATTTGCAGACCCTGATCCGCATGATGATGGATGCGGACATGAAACGCGTCGCCAAGGAGTAGGCCATGCTGATACCTGTGATTCTTTCCGGCGGTGCCGGTACACGGCTGTGGCCGGTTTCGCGTGAAGGTCATCCCAAGCCGTTCATGGTCCTGCCCGATGGCGAGAGCCTCCTGGGCAAGACCTATCGACGAGCGGCTTCGTTGCTGGGCACCCACGGCGATATCGTCACCGTGACCAATCGTGACTACTACTTTCAAAGCAAGGATCACTATCAGGATGCCCATCTGGGCCATCATCGCGGCCACTTCGTGCTTGAACCGGTAGGGCGCAACACAGCCCCTGCCATCGCGGCCGCCGCCCTGTCCCTGCAAGCGCTGCACGGTAATGAAGCCATCATGGTGGTGATGCCTGCCGACCATTTGATCCAGAACGAAAACGCCTTCAGAGACGCCGTAAAGCATGCAGTGAAGCTGGCCGAAGCCGGCCATCTGGTGACCTTCGGCGTGATCCCGACCGCCCCGGAAACCGGCTTCGGCTACATCGAGCGCGGCGATCACCTGGATGACCAGGGCGCCACCAAGGTGGCACGCTTCGTTGAAAAGCCCGACCTGCAGACGGCCACCGACTACCTGGAAAGCGGCAACTTCCTGTGGAACTCAGGCATGTTTTGCTTCTCGGTCGGCACCTTGCTGTCGGAATTACAAACCCATGCCCCGCAGCTACTGGAACAAGCCGATGCATGCCTGGCAGTGAGCGCCCCGGTCGAGACCGGCGGCTGCCTGCAACAGGAGTTGTCGCTGGCGCATTTCGCCGAGATGACGGATATCTCCATCGACTACGCCTTGATGGAATGCTCCGACAAAGTGGTGGTGATACCCGCCGCGTTCGACTGGAGTGACATCGGTTCATGGGGTGCCGTCAGCGCACTGATTCCCGCCGACCTGCAGAACAACCGCGCCAGCGGCGAAGCGCTGTTCATCGACAGCCACAACAACTTCGTGCAGAGCGACGGGCGCATGGTCGCGACCGTGGGTGTGGATAACCTGATCGTCATCGACACCGCTGACGCCGTGTTGGTCGCCCATGCCGACCGAGCACAAGATGTGCGCAAAGTGGTCAAGCAACTCAAAGACAAAGAACACGAAAGCTACCGCCTGCACCGCACTGTCAGCCGCCCTTGGGGCACCTACACCGTGCTGGAGGAAGGTCCGCGTTTCAAGATCAAACGCATCGTGGTCAAGCCCGGAGCCAAACTGTCCCTGCAAATGCATCACCACCGCAACGAACACTGGGTAGTGGTCGAAGGCATGGCCAAGGTCACCAACAACGGCTCGGGCTCGCACCTGGTCGCCAAGAACGAGTCCACCTTCATTGCCGCCGGACACAAGCATCGCCTGGAAAACCCGGGGGTGATCGACCTGGTCATCATTGAAGTGCAAAGCGGTGAATATCTGGGGGAGGACGATATTGTCCGCTTCGAAGATCAGTACGGCAGGACGGTCTGAATGCTACTCAACCTGTATCGCTCGCTGCGCAGCTACCGGGGGTTCATCCTCGGTAGCGTCAAGCGCGAGTTCCAGTCGCGTTATCGCAACTCACTGTTCGGTGCCCTGTGGACCGTGCTCAACCCCCTGTCGATGATCGTCGTCTACACGGTGATCTTCTCCCAGATCATGCGTGCCCGCCTGCCGGGGGTGGATGATGGATTGGCCTATAGCGTTTACCTGTGTGCCGGTCTGCTGACCTGGGGCCTGTTCTCCGAGATCACCCTGCGTAGCCAGAGCATGTTTCTGGAAAACGCCAACCTGCTGAAGAAGATCAGTTTCCCCAGGATCTGCCTGCCGGTGATCGTGTTGCTCAATGCCGGGATCAACTTTGCGATCATCCTCGGTTTGTTCCTGGGGTTTCTGCTGATCAGCGGGCGCTTGCCTGGCATGGCCTTGCTGGCCCTGGTACCGCTGCTGATGCTGCAAGTGATGTTCTCGGCGGGGCTGGGGATGGTTCTCGGCGTACTGAACGTGTTCTTCCGCGATGTCGGGCAGTTCTTCGGGATTTTCCTGCAATTCTGGTTCTGGCTGACGCCCATCGTTTACCCGATGTCGATCCTTCCCGAAGGCATCCAGCGTGTTCTGGCGCTCAATCCACTGACCGCATTGATGCACAGTTACCAGAACGTATTTCTCTACAACCAGTGGCCGGCCTGGAGTTCGCTGACTCCCTTGCTGGTGATCGGCCTGCTGTTCTGTGTGATAGGGCTGCGGCTATTCCGCCAGCGTGTCGGTGAAATGGTGGATGAGCTCTGATGGGACACATACGCGTCAGTGGCCTGGGCAAGGCCTACAAGCAATACCCCAATCGCTGGAGCCGGTTGTTCGAATGGCTGGTGCCATTTACCCGCGCCCGCCACCAGTTGCATTGGGTGCTGCAAGGCGTCGACTTTGAAATCCAGCCCGGTGAAGCGGTCGGCATTGTCGGCGTCAACGGCGCAGGCAAAAGTACCCTGCTGAAAATGATCACCGGCACGACCCAACCCAGCTGCGGGCAGATCCAGCTGCAAGGGCGCGTAGCGGCGTTGCTGGAGCTGGGCATGGGCTTTCACCCGGATTTCACGGGCCGCCAGAACGCCTTCATGGCCGGCCAGCTGTTGGGCATGCAGGTCGAAGAAATCGAAGCCCTGATGCCGGAAATCGAAGGCTTTGCCGAGATTGGCGAAGCCATCGACCACCCGGTGCGCACTTACTCCAGCGGCATGCAGATGCGCCTGGCCTTCAGTGTCGCCACCGCCCGCAGACCCGACATCCTGATCGTCGACGAAGCACTGTCGGTGGGCGATGCCTACTTCCAGCACAAGAGTTTCGAGCGCATTCGCAGCTTCCGTCGGGCTGGAACCACCTTGCTGATCGTGTCTCACGATCGTTCGGCCATTCAGTCGATCTGCGACACCGCCATTCTTCTGGAAAAGGGCCGCATGGCCATGCATGGCAAGCCGGAAGAGGTGATGGACTACTACAACGCCATGCTCGCCGAACGTGAAGGCCAGATCGTGCGCCAAGAGATGCTCGCCAATGGCCAGGTACAGACCATCTCCGGTACCGGTGAAGCAACCATTCACAGCGTGCGCCTGCTGGACCAGCACCAGCGCCCGGTGGAAGTCGCCGAGGTCGGCCAGCCCATGGTGCTGGAAGTGCAGGTTGACGTACGGCAGGACATCGAGCGCCTGGTGCTGGGTTTCCTGATCAAGGACCGACTCGGCCAGGCCATGTACGGCATCAATACCCATCGTCTGGATCAGGCCCTGACCGACCTGCACGCTGGCGAGCGGGTCACCTACCGCTTTGCGTTCCCCATGCGCCTGGGCAAGGGCAACTACTCCGTCGCCCTGAGCCTGTCTCGCCTGGACTCGCACCTGGACCGCAATTTCGAATGGCGCGACTACGGACTGGTGTTCCACGTCATCAACAACCGCCAGGAAGACTTCGTCGGTTGCTCGTGGCTGGAGGCGCAGACCAGCATTACCCGTTCGTCACAGACACCTGTAGCACCCATTGCGCCGGAGACCGCCCCATGATGCGAATGCTGGTTGAATGCACCTATGTATTCGAACATCCGGAGGCAAACTCCGGTATCCAGCGTGTCGTTCGCAATGTCATTACCGAGCTGCCGGAAAAGAATGCGGCACTGGAGTGCATTCCGGTGGTGATGCTCAATGGAAGGCTGTACGAAGTCACCAGCCTGGCGCCACTGTCGGTGCCCAAGCTGGACCTGATGGGCTTGCGCGTACGCCTTGAACAAATCGCCAACAAATTCTGGCTGATGCACCGCACGCTGGAACGACGCCAACCGTTTCGCCAGTCCCGTTTCGCTCGCCGCGTGCTGTATGTCGGTTGCCGGCTTGCGGCATTTGCTGCCTTGAGTGTGCCAATCAGGGTTCTCAATTACTGCCTGAAACGGCAGGAAATTCCTACGCGCTGCAAACCGCTTCAGCATCAACCGGGCGATCAACTGGTGTTGCTGGACTCGTCCTGGCATGCCGATTTTTTCCCGCTGGCCGAGCAACTCAAGCGCGATGGCGTGGGAATCGTGTCGGTCATCTACGACTTGATCCCCCTGACCCATCCACAATTTTGCGATGCGGGACTGGTCCGGGTGTTCAACGACTGGTTCGACTGGATCGCCAAAACGGCCGATGGCTACGTCGCGATCTCCGCGACCATCCGCGATCAGGTGCGTAATGAAATGCTGCGTCGAGTCGGGCCCGAACAGGTCGCCCAGCGCTGGTTCGACTACTTCCACCTGGGCAGTGAACTGGACCTGTGCGACGACGCCTCCAGTGTCGAGCCGCAGCTCAAGCAGGTATTCAAGAGCAAGGAGCCGGTGTTCCTGATGGTCAGCACCATCGAACCGCGCAAGAACCACGCCTACCTGCTTGATGCCTTCGAGCTTGCCTGGGCCAGGGGCTCGCGCGCTCGGCTGTGCATTGCCGGCCGTATTGGCTGGAAATGCGACGCGCTGATCGAACGTATCCGCAAACATCCGGAACTCGACAAACGCCTATTCATGTTCAACTCACTCACCGACAAGAGCCTGGAGTACGCCTATTCCCACGCCACGTCGCTGGTGTTCCCCTCGTATGTCGAAGGTTTCGGCTTGCCACTGGTGGAGGCCATGCAACGCGGTTTGCCGGCCATGGGCAGCGACATTCCGGTGTTCCGCGAGATCGGGGGCCCGTTCATGGCGTACTTCGACCTGGCCTCCCCACAAAGCCTGGTCGACCTGATCACCCAGCTGGAAACCACCGGGACATTTCCGGCACCGCGTAACGTCAGCGAATGGCAGTGGCTCGGTTGGCGCGAGGCCAGTGCGCAGCTGATCGAGCGCATTCTGGGCCATGTGAACACCCCCCCAGCGGCGATTGAGAGGCAACATGCAGATTGCCCTTAATGCCCGGATCCTGCAGGCCCCACGCACCGGCATCGGCCATTATCTGGCTGAGCTGGTCAATGCGCTTGGCCATCAGCCGGGCGTTGAACTGTCGTTGTTCCACGGCTGGGGTTGGAGCGCAAACCTGCCAGAGGCTGCGATGCCCGGCTACTCGCGTATCAGCCCCGTGCTGCGACAGATCCCCGGTGCCTATCAGGCGCGACGCTGGCTGGAGCAGCGGCGCTTCGACCAAGGACGTGCCCGTACCATCGACCTGTATCACGAACCGAGTCTGTGGCCACTGGCGTTCAAGGGCCCGACCATCGTTACCCTGCACGACCTGACCCACGTGCACTACCCCTTGACCCAACCGGCCGCCCGCTTGAAAGAGATCGAGCGCCGGCTGGAACAGGGCGTGAAACAGGCGAGCCTGATTCTGACTGACTCGCAGTTCATTGCCGATGAGGCTCAGGCGTACTTCGGCCTGGGACCTGAACGCTTTGTGGTTGCCCCCCTGGGGATGGCTGCGCGATTCCATCCGCGTTCCGACGAATCGTTGCAACCGGTACTGCAAGCTCACGGGGTCGAGCCACGAGGTTATTTCCTGTGTGTCGGAACCCTGGAGCCGCGCAAGAACCTCACTCTGGCATTGCGCGCCCACGCCGAGCTGCCTGAACCGGTGCGCCAGCAATTTCCGTTACTGGTTGTCGGAATGGCTGGCTGGAAGGCGCAGCAGCTTAACGATGAGCTGCGCAAGGGCTTGGCCAGTGGTCATGTCTGCCTGCTGGGGTATCTGCCCGATGAACAGGTTGCCCAGCTGATGGCTGGCGCCCGGGCGCTGATTTTTCCGTCGATTTATGAAGGTTTTGGCCTGCCGGTCCTGGAGGCCATGGCCAGCGGTACACCGGTGATCCTGACTCGACGTTCGGCCATGCCGGAAGTCGCGGGAGCTGCAGGTAACTACTTTGAACCCGAGGACCTGCACGATTTGTGCAACGTCATGACCCGTCTGGTCGACGATCAAACGCATTGGCAGGTATGCCGAGAAGCTGGGCTGCAACAGGCGAAGCTTTTTTCCTGGGATCGTTGCGCGACGCTCACGGCTCGCGCCTATCGCCAGGCTCTGGGAGGTTGAATGCGCGTTCTTCATTTCTATAAAACCTATTTGTCGGAAACCGTCGGCGGCATCGAACACGTCATGTTCGAACTCTGCGAAAGCGGCGCACAACACGGTATCGAAAGCCAGGTGCTGACGTTAAGCGCCAACCCGATACCCGCAGTCATCCCGTTCGGGACGCACGAGGTTCATCGCGCCAGACTTGATGTGCAATTGGCATCCACCGGTTTCTCCTACAGCGTCTTCAAACAGTTTCGTGAATTGGCTGCCGAAGCCGATGTGGTCAATTATCACTTCCCCTGGCCGTTCATGGACGTGGTGCATTTCCTCAGTGGATTGAACAAACCCAGTGTCGTCACGTATCACTCGGACATCATCCGGCAAAAGCTCCTGCTCAAACTCTATCAGCCGCTGATGAGCCGTTTTCTGGCCAGTGCTGACCGGATCGTCGTGGCCTCGCCGAACTACCTGCACACCAGCGACGTTCTGAAAAAATTCCCGGAAAAGACCCGGGTCATTCCCTACGGCCTGAACAAGGCCGCCTATCCAAAAACGGACACCGAACGCATGGCCCGTTGGCGTGAGCGCCTGGGCGAGCGCTTTTTCCTGTTCGTGGGGGTGATGCGTTACTACAAGGGGCTGCATATCCTGATCGAGGCGCTCAAAGACATCGATTACCCGGTGGTGATCGTCGGCGCAGGCCCCCTGGAAGCCGAACTGCACGCCCAGGCCGCCGCGCTGGGACTGCGTAACCTTCACTTCGTCGGGCGCCTGGATGATGAAGACAAAGCCGCCGTGCTGGAACTGAGCTACGCGATCGTCTTTCCATCCCACCTGCGCTCTGAAGCATTTGGCATCTCGCTGCTGGAAGGGGCGATGTACGGCAAGCCGATGATCTCCAGCGAAATCGGCACCGGTACCAGCTACATCAATATCCACGGCGAGACCGGCCTGGTGGTGCCGCCGAGTAACCCACCGGCTTTGCGTGAAGCCATGCGCACCCTCTGGGAAAACCCGGTTCAGGCTGCCGCCATGGGCGCCAAGGCAGAAGCCCGTTATCGGCAGTTGTTTACCGCCGACGAAATGGGCCGCCAGTGGAACGAGCTGTATCAGGAGCTGCTGGCAGAGAAAGCGTTGTCCTACGCCTGACCACCCTGATCAACTCATCTGGCGCCAACGTAGCGCTAGTGCGGCAGGCCTGTGTACGGCCTGCTGCACATGCAGCTTCCACAAGCGTTCAGCGCCTTGAAAGGTCTCCACTTGCGGGCCGTCGAGGAGGAGTTCGGTGCTCCCGCTGAGCTGCAAAAGGTCGCCCGTGGTGAAATCGATAAACAGCAACCCGGCACGGGGATTGAGCAGCAAGTTGCCCAAGGTATTGAAATGCTGGTTGCCGGCAAAATCCGGAATGGTCAGGCAATTGCCCTCGACCCTGACGAAACCTGCCTGACCGCCACGATGAGAGATATCCACAGCCCGTGAGTTATCCACATCCACGTAACTGGCGACAAAGAAGGTGTCGGCACTCCGAATCATCGCTGTGGCGGCGTCATCCAGGGCATTGAAACGCTGGGCAATACGGGTTGAAGGATCCGCCAAGGGCACTGAGTGGAACTGACGTAACTGAATGTACTTCGGGCAATTGCCAAAGGCCTGGTCAACCGTGACGCTCAACCCGTGCGCGCCGACTTCACTGGTTCGGCCATTGATCCGGTTCCGCCGCCTTGTGTGTAACTCGATCCCGAGCAACCCGATGGCCGCTCCGACCTGCAACTGGACCGGGTCATCGGCGCTGGGCAGGCTGTCGAGTTGCAGACTCGCAGGTTCGGGGGAATGGGCGAAACCCGGTGGACCTTCAAGGATGCTCGCCCAAGGGTTTCCCTCGGCATCCACCGCCCCCAACAACATGAAGGGTAGCTGGCGATAGAACTGGCGATGTTGATCCGGCATTTCGCTGCGGATCACCTTGCGTCCGAATGCTTCCATCCGCTCGGCAACCCCCACGTGAGCCTGCAACCGTTGCTCGCCGGCATGCCAGGGTGAACGCTCCATCATGCGACTCCTCTGCGCACCTGACGCAGTGTGAAGGGCCCGTCATTGGCGTAATGCTGTTCAGTTAAGGATAGGGTTGCTCAATACATCCCCGTGGCGAGCGAGCTTGCTCGCGCTGGGCTGCAGAGCAGCCCCAAAAACTATCGTCGAGCTCGTTCTGAAAGACCGCAGTCGCTTTGTTGGGTGCGCTTCGCGCACCAGCACGAGCAAGCTCGCTCGTCACGGGTCTCTCACCCGCTTCAAGCCTTTCTTAACTGAACAGCATTACGACATTGGCGGGCCTGATGCTTCAAGCGGATTGCAGACCCACCGCGGTGCGAGGCATGCCGACAAAGCCTGGCAAGGCCTCGATCCGCGCCAGCCAGGCCTGTACGTTGGCATAGTTCGCCAGCGATACATTGCCTTCCGGCGCGTGGGCGATATAGCTGTAGGCGGCGACATCGGCAATGGTCGGCTGGTCACCGACCAGGTAGGGATCGTTGGCCAGTTCCTGATCCATCACCTTGAGCAGGGCATGGGAGCGAGCGATCACCTCTTCAGCGTTGCATGGCGCTCCAAACACGGTGATCAGTCGTGCTGTCGCCGGGCCATAGGCAATCGGCCCTGCCGCTACCGACAACCAGCGCTGGACCCTGGCCGCCCCTATCGGATCGGCGGGTAGCCAATGGCCGTTGCCATACTGTTGCGCCAGGTACACCAGAATCGCATTGGAGTCAGCCAGCACCACGCCCTGATCGTCGATCACCGGGACCTGACCAAAGGCATTGAGCGCAAGAAAATCCGGTTTTTTATGCTCGCCCTTTACCAGATCGACGAAGATAAGCTCCGTTGGCAGCTCCAGGAGCGAAAGCATCAGCTCCACGCGGTGGGCGTGGCCGGAACGTGGAAAGTTGTAGAGTTTGATGGTGTGCATGACCGACTCCGCGGATCAATCGCGCAGTTCAGAAGAGATCTGCGCCGAGGAGCCCTATCTTCCATCGCTCCCCAAAACAACAGAATGACCAGAAAATACAATCCATCATTTCATCTGGCGCAATAAAGCCTCAGCTGCGCAAGGCAGGATGTTCACGCAAGGCCTGCACGGCATAGTCGACAAAACTGCGGACCCGCGTCGGCGCCTTGCGCCCCCCCTGATACACCACGTGGATGGGCAAAGGTGGCAGTTCGAAGTCTTGCAGGATGATTTCCAGCTCACCGGCAGCCACCTTGGCGGCGACCTGATAGGACAGCACCCGGGTCAATCCCAACCCCAAGGCAGCCGCAGTGATTGCCGATTGATTGGCCGTGACCACCAGGCGCGGCTCAAGGCGAACGCTCACCGGCTCACCCGCCGCCGTAAACGACCAGCTTCGCTGCTGTCCAATCGACGACGTCGCGACAATCCGTGCACACCCCAGATCATTCGGATGCAAAGGCCGACCGTGACGCTGCAGATACCCGGGAGAGCCACAGACCACTCGACGCACCTCGCCCACCCGGATCGCATGCTGATTGCTGTCAGGCAGTTCACCGATGCGCACCGCCACATCAATGCCCTCCTCGACCATGCTCACCACCCGGTCGACCAACAATGCATTGATGCTGACATCCGCAAACCGCTCAAGAAAACCTACCATCACCGGGGTGACGAACAGCTCGCCAAACAGCACCGGCGCGGTGATGGTCAGTTGCCCGCGAGGCTGGGCATGGCTGCCGGCGGCAGAGGCTTCGGCTTCCTGTATGTCCGCCAGTATGCGTCGGCAGTCATCCAGGTAACGTTGCCCCGCTTCGGTCAGGTACACACTGCGCGTGGTTCGCGTCAGCAGTTGCGCGCCAATGCGTGTTTCCACCGCAGCCACCGCCCGGGTCACGCTGGCCGCCGACAAGCCCAATCGCCGGGAGGCCGCCGAGAAACCCTGGTCTTGGGCAACCGCAACGAACACCTGCATTTCCTGAAAGCGGTCCATGGCGTTTCCTCGACATGCATAAAAAATCGCAGCCAGGGCTGCGATTTTTTTGGGATTTACATCGCTGTGGATAACTTATTCCACTGTGACCGACTTCGCCAGGTTGCGTGGCTGGTCAACGTCAGTGCCTTTGAGCACCGCGACATAGTACGAGAGCAGTTGCAGCGGAATGGTGTAGAGAATCGGCGACAGGATGTCGTGGATATGCGGCATGTTGATGACATGGGTGCCTTCGCCATTGCGCATACCGGCTTTCTCGTCAGCAAACACGATCAGCTGACCCCCACGGGCGCGAACTTCCTGCAGGTTGGACTTCAACTTCTCCAACAGCTCATTGTTCGGTGCCACTGTCACCACCGGCATGTCGTCATCGACCAGTGCCAGCGGGCCGTGCTTCAGCTCGCCTGCCGGGTAGGCTTCGGCGTGGATATAGGAAATCTCCTTGAGCTTGAGCGCACCTTCCATCGCGACCGGGAACTGCGCACCACGCCCCAGGAACAGGGTGTGGTTCTTGTCGGCGAACAACTCGGCGATTTTTTCCACGGTGCTGTCCATGGCCAGCGCTTCACCCAGGCGAGCGGGCAAGCGACGCAGTTCTTCGACCAGCCGGGCTTCCACACCGTCAGCCAAGGTGCCTTGCACCTGGCCCAGGCTCAGGGTCAACAGCAGCAGGCCGACCAATTGAGTGGTAAAGGCTTTGGTGGAAGCCACACCGATTTCTCGACCCGCCTGGGTCAGCAGGGTCAGGTCGGATTCACGCACCAGCGAGCTGATGCCGACGTTGCAGATGGCCAGGCTGGCGAGGAAACCCAACTCCTTGGCATTGCGCAGGGCCGCCAGGGTGTCGGCGGTTTCGCCGGACTGGGAAATGGTCACAAACAGGGTGTCGGGCTGAACCACCACCTTGCGGTAACGAAACTCGCTGGCGACTTCGACCTGGCACGGAATACCGGCCAGTTCTTCGAGCCAGTAACGGGCAACCATACCGGCGTGATAACTGGTGCCACAGGCTACGATCTGCACATTGCGCACTTTGGCGAACAGTTCGGCCGCTTGCGGACCGAACGCCTGCACCAGTACCTGGTTCTGGCTCAAGCGGCCTTCCAGGGTGCGTTGCACAACCGACGGTTGTTCGTGGATTTCCTTGAGCATGAAGTGACGGAACTCGCCCTTCTCGGCCGCTTCAGCACCATCACGGTACTGCACCGATTCACGCTCCACCGCCTTGCCGTCGATATCCCAGATCTGCACGGTGTCACGGCCGATTTCGGCGATGTCGCCCTCTTCCAGGTACATGAAGCGGTCGGTGACCTGACGCAGCGCCAACTGGTCGGAGGCGAGGAAG
Source organism: Pseudomonas sp. FW300-N1A1 (assembly GCF_058789115.1). Taxonomy (NCBI): domain Bacteria; kingdom Pseudomonadati; phylum Pseudomonadota; class Gammaproteobacteria; order Pseudomonadales; family Pseudomonadaceae; genus Pseudomonas; species Pseudomonas sp. FW300-N1A1. Next base: position 138,932 of record NZ_JBYTBK010000002.1, read on the forward strand.
TTCTCACCCAGGCCCAGGCCAATCACCAACGGGCTGCCACTGCGAGCCGCAACCAGACGATCAGGCTGCAGAGCACTGATCACCGCCAGACCGTAAGCACCGTGCAGTTCTTTGACGGTGGCCTTAAGAGCAACAGTCAGGTCGACCAGATCTTTGAGCTTGTGATCGAGCAGGTGAGCGATCACTTCGGTATCGGTGTCGGAGGTGAACACATAACCCAGTGCCTTGAGCTGTTCGCGCAGGGCTTCGTGGTTTTCGATGATGCCGTTGTGCACCACAGCCAGGTCACCGGAGAAATGCGGGTGAGCGTTACGTTCGCACGGTGCGCCGTGGGTAGCCCAGCGGGTGTGGGCGATCCCCAGGCGACCAACCAGCGGCTCGGCTTCCAGGGCCTGCTCCAATTCGCTGACCTTGCCCGGACGACGCATACGCTCCAGCGTTTTGTCGTTGGTAAATACCGCAACACCCGCACTGTCGTAGCCCCGGTACTCAAGGCGCTTGAGGCCTTCGAGCAAAATGGCGGTGACGTTACGTTCTGCTACCGCGCCGACAATTCCACACATGCTATTTCTCCTGGCTGACTGCCGCGCAAATCAAGGTGATGCCGCGGGCCTGAATCTGATCGCGCGCATCGATGGGCAGGCGATCATCCGTAATAAGGGTATGGACGCTGCTCCATGGCAGCTCCAGGTTGGGGATTTTCCGGCCGATCTTGTCAGACTCGACCATCACGATCACTTCACGGGCGACTTCGGCCATTACTCGGCTCAAGCCAAGCAGTTCGTTGAAGGTCGTGGTACCTCGAACCAGGTCGATGCCATCGGCACCGATAAACAGTTGGTCGAAGTCGTATGAGCGTAGTACCTGCTCGGCAACCTGCCCCTGGAAGGACTCGGAGTGCGGGTCCCAGGTGCCGCCCGTCATCAACAGCACCGGCTCGTGTTCCAATTCATTCAAGGCATTGGCAACGTTCAGCGAGTTGGTCATGACCACCAACCCTGGCAACTTGCCGAGTTCGGGAATCATCGCTGCCGTGGTACTGCCACTGTCGATGATGATCCGCGCATGCTCGCGAATCCGCATCACGGCCGCCCGGGCAATGGCTTGCTTGTACTGGGAAACCGGTTGGCTCGGGTCGTTCACCAGCTCTTGAGGCATGGTGATTGCACCGCCATAACGACGCAGCAGCAGCCCATTGCTTTCGAGTGCGGCCAGATCCTTGCGGATGGTCACTTCCGAGGTTTCGAAACGCTTGGCCAATTCATCCACACTGACTTCACCCTGCTCGTTGAGCAAGGCGAGGATATTGTGGCGACGCTGGGGAGTGTTGCGTTTTGACATGGCTGATTAAGTTTCGATTCGAAAGATAACGAAAGCAATCAAAACCTATCAACGAAACTTCGTCAAGCGTGGGGCGATAAAATGATCTGTGGATAAATGCATCGTGGGCAAGCTCGCGCCCACCGGACTACGAATCCAGATGGGGACGAACTTGCCTGTGGATTCATTTGATCCGGCTGTGGATATCTAGTCCCGATCAAGGGATTGTGGATAACTCAAGCCTTCTTGATTTTCTCCGGCCGCTTCCAGCCATCGATGTTCTTCTGGCGAGCCCGGCCAACAGCCAACTGAGACTTATCCACATTGGAGGTGATAGTCGAACCGGCCGCGGTGGTTGCTCCCGCGGAGATATCCACAGGCGCGACCAAGGAGTTGTTGGAGCCGATGAACACGTCTTCACCCAGCACGGTTTTCCACTTGTTGGCGCCATCGTAGTTACAGGTGATCGTACCAGCGCCGATGTTGCTGCGTGCTCCGATGTGGGCGTCCCCCAGATACGTCAGGTGACCGGCCTTGGCGCCTTCCCCCAGATGGGCGTTCTTCAGCTCGACAAAGTTACCCACATGGGCGCGTGCTTCCAACACGGTACCCGGGCGCAGGCGGGCGAACGGACCGGCATCGCTGCCCTCACCCAGTACCGCACCTTCAATGTGACTATTGGCCTTGATCACCACGCCTTTGCGCAGGGTACTGTCCTTGATCACACAGTTCGGGCCGATGACCACGTCGTCTTCGATGACCACCTTGCCTTCAAGAATCACGTTGATGTCGATCAACACGTCACGACCAACGGTCACTTCGCCCCGCACATCAAAGCGGGCCGGATCGCGCAACGTCACACCCTGGGCCATCAGGCGACGACCTTCACGCAACTGATAATGACGCTCCAACTCCGCAAGTTGCTTACGGTCATTGGCGCCCTGCACTTCCATGGCGTCATGGGGGTGTTCGGTGGCCACCACCAAGCCGTCGCTGACCGCCATGGCGATCACGTCGGTCAGGTAGTACTCGCCCTGAACGTTGTTATTGGACAAGCGGCTCATCCAGTCACTCAAGCGATTAGCCGGGACAGCGAGAATACCGGTATTGCCTTCGGTGATAGTTCGCTCGGCTTCGTTGGCATCTTTGTGCTCGACGATAGCGGCTACCTTGCCTTCGCCGTTGCGAACGATACGGCCGTAACCGGTCGGGTCATCCAGTTCGACAGTCAGCAAGCCCATTTGCCCGGGCACGACGTGCTTGAGCAGACGCTCCAGGGTTTCGACCTCGATCAACGGCACGTCGCCGTACAGCACCAGCACGGTATCGGCCTCGATGAACGGCACTGCCTGGGCCACCGCGTGGCCGGTACCGAGTTGCTTGTCCTGCAACACGAAATTCAAGTCGTCGGCGGCCAAACGGTCACGCACGGCTTCGGCGCCGTGGCCGATCACCACATGAATGCGCTGTGGATCAAGTTGCCGGGCGCTGTGGATAACATGGCCCAGCATCGAGTTGCCCGCAACCGGGTGAAGTACTTTCGGCAACGCCGAACGCATGCGGGTGCCTTGACCGGCAGCGAGAATAACGATTTCTAGAGACATGACTGGCTACCAATCCTGGGTGGTCGGCGGCTGCGACCAAGAGATGAATTGCAGAAAAAGAAAAAGGGTAGCCGAGGCTACCCTTTTTAATCAATCGCACAACAAGCGGGAGGCTGATTAGCCGCCGAACTTCTTGCGGATCTGCTGGACGGTGCGCAGCTGAGCTGTCGCCTCGGCCAGACGTGCGGCAGCAGCACCGTAGTCGAACTCGCCGCCTCTGTCGTGCAGAGCCTTCTCGGCAGCCTTGACGGCTTCCTGAGCGGAGGCTTCGTCCAGGTCGGCAGCACGTTGCACAGTGTCGGCAAGCACCTTGACCATGTTCGGCTGAACCTCGAGGAAACCACCCGAGATGTAATACACCTCGGCTTCCCCGCCCTGCTTGATCAGGCGGATCGGGCCCGGCTTGAGATTGGTGATCAGCGGCGCGTGACCCAGAGCGATACCAAGATCACCCAGCTCACCGTGCGCTACCACCATCTCGACCAGACCGGAGAAGATTTCCCCTTCCGCACTGACGATGTCGCAATGGACTGTCATAGCCATCTGCTTGCCTCAACCTAAATTAGCGCCCGTCGCCGGGCGCCTGGATTACAGTTTCTTGGCTTTCTCGATCGCTTCTTCGATGCCGCCGACCATGTAGAACGCTTGTTCTGGCAGGTGGTCGTAGTCACCGTTGAGGATGCCTTTGAAGCCAGCAATGGTGTCTTTCAGGGAAACGTATTTACCCGAAGCACCAGTGAAGACTTCAGCCACGAAGAACGGCTGCGACAAGAAACGCTGGATCTTACGAGCACGGTTTACCAACTGCTTGTCGGCTTCCGACAGCTCGTCCATACCCAGGATCGCAATGATGTCCTTCAGTTCTTTGTAACGCTGCAGAACATACTGTACGCCGCGAGCGGTGTCGTAGTGGTCCTGACCGATCACGTTCGGGTCAAGCTGACGCGAAGTCGAGTCCAGTGGGTCTACCGCTGGGTAGATACCCAGGGAAGCGATGTCACGGGACAGAACGACGGTGGCGTCCAAGTGGGCGAAGGTGGTCGCTGGCGACGGGTCGGTCAAGTCGTCCGCAGGTACGTATACCGCCTGGATCGAGGTGATCGAACCGTTCTTGGTCGAAGTGATGCGCTCTTGCAGAGTGCCCATCTCTTCAGCCAGGGTCGGCTGGTAACCTACTGCCGAAGGCATACGGCCCAGCAGTGCGGATACTTCAGTACCGGCCAGGGTGTAACGATAGATGTTGTCGACGAACAACAGAACGTCGTTACCTTCGTCACGGAACTTCTCGGCCATGGTCAGGCCGGTCAGTGCTACGCGCAGACGGTTACCCGGCGGCTCGTTCATCTGACCGTAAACCAGTGCCACTTTGTCCAGAACGTTGGAATCCTTCATCTCGTGGTAGAAGTCGTTACCCTCACGAGTACGCTCACCCACACCGGCGAACACGGAATAACCGCTGTGCTCGATGGCGATGTTACGGATCAGTTCCATCATGTTTACGGTTTTGCCTACACCGGCACCACCGAACAGACCGACTTTACCGCCCTTGGCGAACGGGCAAACCAGGTCGATAACCTTGATGCCGGTTTCCAGCAGGTCGTTGCCGCCCGCTTGTTCAGCGAAGGTTGGCGCAGGACGGTGAATGCCCCAGCGCTCTTCGGTGTCGATCGGGCCAGCTTCGTCGATCGGGTTGCCCAGAACGTCCATGATCCGGCCCAGGGTCGCTTTACCGACTGGTACGGAAATGGCTGCGCCGGAGTCGATGACGTCCAGACCACGCTTCAAGCCCTCGGTGGAGCCCATCGCAATGGTACGAACCACGCCGTCGCCCAGCTGTTGCTGAACTTCCAGAGTGGTTGCGGCCGCGCTTTGAACTGTCAGCGCGTTGTAGATGCTCGGTACGCTGTCGCGTGGAAATTCCACGTCGATAACGGCGCCGATGATTTGAACGATACGTCCGCTACTCATAGCTGGATCCTCTGAATATTTGAACCGTTAAACCGCGGCAGCGCCGCCGACGATTTCCGAGATCTCTTGGGTGATCGCAGCCTGACGCGCCTTGTTGTAGATCAGCTGCAAATCGCTGATCAAATCACCGGCGTTGTCGGTAGCGTTCTTCATTGCGATCATCCGCGCCGCTTGTTCAGCAGCGTTGTTCTCGACCACCGCCTGGTAGACCTGCGACTCAACGTAACGGACCATCAAGCCGTCCAGCAGCTCCTTGGCATCCGGTTCGTAGAGATAGTCCCAGTGGTGCTTGAGTTCTTGATCCGGGGTCGCCACCAATGGAATCAACTGCTCCACGGTAGGCTGTTGCGTCATGGTATTGATGAACTTGTTGGACACCACGCACAGACGGTCGATACGGCCGTCCAGGTAGGCATCCAGCATCACCTTGACGCTGCCGATCAGGTCATTGATCGACGGCTCTTCACCCAGGTGGCTGATAGCTGCAACGACGTTACCGCCGAAGTTACGGAAGAAAGCCGCACCCTTGCTACCAACAACACACAGATCGATCTCGACGCCGTTTTCGCGGTTTACCGCCATGTCCTTGACCAGGGCCTTGAACAGGTTGGTGTTCAAGCCACCACACAGACCACGGTCACTGCTCACCACAACGTAACCGACGCGCTTGATTTCACGGTCGATCATGAAGGGGTGGCGATATTCCGGGTTAGCGTTGGCCAGATGACCAATAACCTGGCGGATGCGCTCCGCGTAAGGACGGCTAGCAGCCATGCGCATTTGTGCCTTGCGCATTTTGCTGACCGCCACTTTTTCCATGGCGCTGGTAATCTTTTGCGTGCTTTTGATGCTCGCAATCTTACTGCGAATCTCTTTTGCGCCTGCCATGTAACACCTATCAGGTTAGCAAGCGGGAGCCTTGCGGCTCCCGCTGCGGCTTACCAGGTTTGGGTGGCCTTGAACTTCTCGATACCGGCTTTCATGCCAGCGTCGATTTCGTCATTGAAGTCACCCTTCACGTTGATCTTCGCCATCAATTCGGCGTGATCGCGGTTGAAGAAACCGATCAGCGCTTGTTCGAAGCTGCCGATCTTGGCGATTTCAACGTCAGTCAGGAACCCACGCTCAGCGGCATACAGCGACAGCGCCATGTCGGCGATCGACATTGGTGCGTATTGCTTCTGCTTCATCAGCTCGGTAACGCGCTGACCATGCTCAAGTTGCTTACGGGTCGCTTCGTCCAGGTCAGAAGCGAACTGGGCGAATGCCGCCAGTTCACGGTACTGAGCCAGAGCGGTACGGATACCACCGGACAGCTTCTTGATGATCTTGGTCTGAGCGGCACCACCCACACGGGATACCGAAACACCGGCGTTCACTGCAGGACGGATCCCGGAGTTGAACATGGCCGATTCCAGGAAGATCTGACCGTCGGTGATGGAGATCACGTTGGTCGGAACGAACGCGGAAACGTCGCCAGCCTGGGTTTCGATGATCGGCAGTGCGGTCAGGGAACCGGTTTTGCCGGTCACTGCGCCGTTGGTGAACTTCTCTACGTACTCTTCCGAAACGCGGGATGCGCGCTCCAGCAGACGGGAGTGGAGATAGAACACGTCGCCTGGGTAAGCTTCACGGCCTGGTGGACGGCGCAGCAGCAGGGAAATCTGGCGGTAAGCCACTGCTTGCTTGGACAGATCGTCATAAACGATCAGCGCGTCTTCACCGCGGTCGCGGAAGTATTCGCCCATGGTGCAACCGGAGTACGGTGCCAGGAATTGCAGTGCTGCAGATTCCGAAGCGCTCGCTGCTACGACGATGGTGTTAGCCAGTGCGCCGTTTTCTTCCAGCTTGCGAACCACGTTGGCAATGGTCGATTGTTTCTGACCGATCGCTACGTAGACACAGAAGATGCCGCTGTCTTTCTGGTTGATGATCGCGTCGATCGCCAGAGCGGTTTTACCGATCTGACGGTCACCGATGATCAGCTCACGCTGGCCACGGCCGACAGGGATCATGGCATCGACAGCCTTGTAGCCAGTCTGTACAGGCTGGTCTACCGACTTACGCCAGATCACGCCTGGAGCAACTTTCTCGACCGCATCGGTCTCGGTGTTGTTCAGCGGACCTTTGCCGTCAACTGGGTTACCCAGTGCGTCGACTACGCGACCCAGCAGTTCCTTACCAACCGGAACCTCGAGGATGCGGCCGGTGCACTTGGCGCTCATGCCTTCAGCCAGAGACTGGTAAGCACCCAATACAACGGCACCTACGGAGTCTTGCTCCAGGTTGAGGGCCATACCGAAGACGCCGCCCGGAAACTCGATCATCTCGCCGTACATGACGTCGGCCAGACCGTGAATCCGCACGATACCGTCAGATACGCTGACGACAGTGCCTTCGTTACGGGCTTGGGAGGTCACATCGAGTTTTTCGATGCGGCCCTTGATAATTTCACTTATTTCGGAAGGATTGAGTTGCTGCATTGCTCTGCTGCCCCTTCAAACTCAAGATTTCAATGCTTCGGCAAGACTCGCGAGTTTTCCGCGAATCGAGCCATCGATTACCAGGTCGCCGGCGCGGATGATGACACCACCAATCAGGGCGGCATCCTCCGCAACTTGCAGGCGCACTTCCCGGTTGAGTCGTGCACTGAGAACCTTGGCGAGTTTGTCTTGCTGTTCTTGGTTCAATGCAAAAGCACTGGTGACTTCAACGTCTACCGACTTCTCTTGTTCGGCCTTGTACAGGTCAAACAGAGCGGCGATCTCCGGCAACAGCGGGAGACGGTCGTTTTCGGCAACGACGTTAATGAAGTTCTGTGCCTTGGCATCAAACTTGTCGCCGCACACGTCAATAAACGTGGCGGCCTTGTCTGCGCTCGTCAGTCGCGGGGCCTTGAGCACGCGCTGCATGGTGTCGTCTTGCGACACTGCTGCAGCCAGGCCGAGCATGGCTGACCAAGAGGCCAGTTGCTGGTGGGCCTGGGCGTGCTCGAAGGCTGCCTTAGCGTAAGGTCGGGCCAACGTGGTCAATTCTGCCATGATCGCCCTCGCTTAAATTTCAGCAGCCAGTTTGTTAACCAGCTCCGCGTGCGCGTTTTGATCGATTGTGGCACCCAGGATCTTCTCGGCGCCGCCAACGGCCAGTGCACCCAGTTGGGTACGCAGCGCGTCTTTGACACTGTTGATTTCCTGCTCGATCTCGGCCTGAGCCTGAACCTTTACGCGTTCAGCGTCGATACGGGCTTTTTCAACAGCCTCTTCAACGATCTGATTACCGCGCTTCTTGGCTTGCTCAATGATTTCGGCTGCCTGAGTTTTTGCTTCGCGCAGTTGTTGACCCGCTTTATCTTGGGCCAACTCCAGGTCGCGAGCTGCTCGGGCGGCAGCGTCCAGTCCATCCGCGATCTTCTTCTGACGTTCGTGCAAAGCCGCGATGACCGGAGGCCACACGAACTTCATGCAAAAAAGTACAAAAATTAAGAACGCAACGGACTGGCCAATCAGGGTTGCATTAATGTTCACGCCAACACCTCGCTCGTTCGTTGCACATCACACCAATCACTCGAAGGTTCGAGTGATTAGCCAGCGAGTTGACCAACGAATGGGTTCGCGAAAGTGAAGAACAGAGCAATACCAACACCGATCATGGTTACGGCGTCGAGCAGACCGGCAACGATGAACATTTTAACTTGCAGCATTGGAACCATTTCTGGCTGACGCGCTGCGCCTTCCAGGAACTTGCCGCCCAACAGGCCGAAACCAATTGCAGTACCCAGTGCGCCCAGGCCGATCAACAGTGCAACAGCGATAGCGGTTAGACCAACTACAGTTTCCATCTTTCCTCCCGACTTTTACGTCGTATGGTTTAGGTTTTTTAGATTAAAGCGGTAAAACAAATCGTTTCATCGAGCCCGTTATGGGCCCCCTCCCGCCGAGACGAGAGGGACATCAGACTAGCCTAAGCCGGTCTTAATGGTTCTCTTCGTGCGCCATCGACAGGTAGACGATGGTCAGCATCATGAAGATAAACGCCTGCAGGGTGATGATCAGGATGTGGAACACAGCCCACGCCCACTGCAGAACTACGCCCAGGCCGCTAAGCCAGAGCAGACCACTGCCGAACATCACAGCGATCAGAATGAACACCAGCTCGCCGGCATACATGTTGCCGAACAGACGCAGTGCCAGCGAGATTGGCTTGGCAATCAGCGTCACGAACTCCAGCAGGAAGTTCACCGGAATCAGCAGGGCTTGAACAAAGATGTTCTTGCTGCCAAACGGGTGCAGGGTCAGTTCGCCGAGGAAGCCGCCGATGCCCTTGACCTTGATGCTGTAGAAAATGATCAACGCGAACACCGACAGGGCCATGCCCAGGGTAGCGTTCGGGTCAGTGGTCGATACGGCGCGGAACGGAATGTGCGGGTCGCCGGAGATCCACATGGCCACTTGAGGAATCCAGTCAACCGGGATCAGGTCGACGGCGTTCATCAGGAAGACCCAGACGAAGATGGTCAGTGCCAACGGTGCAATCACCGGGCTACGGCCATGGAAGCTGTCTTTCACGCTGCCATCGACGAATTCGACCAATACTTCAACGAAGTTCTGCAAAGCACCTGGTTGACCGGAAGTCGCCTTTTTTGCCGCCATGCGGAAAAGAAGAACGAAAAACAGGCCCAACGCGACCGACCAGCCGAGGGTATCGACGTGGAAAGCCCAGAAGCCCATTTCTTTGGCTTCTGCTGCGGTGTGGGCAAAGCCCCAGCCGCCGTTAGGGAGCTGACCGAAGGTCAGGTTCTGCAAGTGGTGCTGGATATAGCCCGAAGCGGTTGTTTCTGCCATGGTTGCCTCAAACGCCCTAAGGTCTCGAAAGTCTTGTTCTCATCAGCAGGGGAGCGAACCAGCTGACCAGTTGGGTCAACACAAAGACGCCGAAGACTGCTAACGGCGCCAGTGGCTTCACACCTGCAAACGTCAATGCAAAGAGCACTGCCGTCAAAATCAGTTTGCCCGCCTCGCCGGCATAAAAAGACCGGACGATGGCTTGAGCTGCTCGGGCGCCGGAAAACCGAAATGCCCTGTGAGCGAAATAAACATTGGGAAGCAAGGCTATCAGGCCCCCGCAGAGTCCTGAGTACCCGGCAACGACTCCATGCCAGTGCCAGAGCGCCAAAGCAGCCACCAGCAAAACGACAAATTGAGCCACTAACACCGGAAAAACTGCCAGGCGATGGAACGGCAAGCGGTTTGGCGTGCGTGTTTCCATCACATTTGCTCCTCAAAGGTCGGCTGCCAGAATTCAATAACTTGGCATAATTTGTGCCGACAAAATGCGCGCAGAGTATAGGGGCGGTTCAGCCCCTATTCAACTGTCAGGTAGTGATTTCCGTCTGCACGCTACATGAGGAAATGTTTCAGCGGATATGTGCAAGGACACCTTGCAGCTCATCCAGGGAGTTGTAACCAATCACCAACTGCCCTTTGCCCTTCTTTCCGTGGCGAATCTGCACCGCAGAGCCTAGGCGCTCAGCCAGGCGCTGCTCGAGGCGAGCGATATCCGGGTCGGGTTTGGCAGGTTCCGTCGCCTGCGGTTTGCCATTCAACCACTGGCGAACCAGTGCTTCAGTCTGGCGTACGGTGAGACCCCGTGCGACAACGTGTCGCGCCCCCTCAACCTGTTGATTTTCCGGCAACCCGAGCAAGGCACGCGCATGACCCATTTCCAGGTCGCCGTGCGAGAGCATGGTCTTGATCACCTCCGGCAGGGCAATCAGGCGCAACAGGTTGGCCACCGTCACGCGGGATTTGCCCACCGCTTCGGCAACCTGCTGCTGAGTCAGCTGGAATTCCTGCTGCAATCGCTGCAGGGCAACCGCTTCCTCGACCGGATTGAGGTCTTCACGCTGGATGTTCTCGATCAGCGCCATGGCAATCGCGGTTTCATCCGGCACATCGCGCACCATCGCCGGGATGGTTTCCTGGCCCGCTTGCTGGCTGGCGCGCCAGCGGCGTTCACCCGCGATGATTTCAAAGCGGCCGTCACCGATGGGACGCACCACGATCGGCTGCATCACGCCCTGTACCTTGATCGATGAAGCCAGCTCTTCCAGTGCCTGTGGGTCCATGTCCCGGCGTGGCTGGTATTTGCCACGCTGGATCAGGTCCAGGGGCAGATGTTGCAGCTCACGCTGGTCGGCTTGCACCGCTTGTTCTTCCAGCAAGCTGACGGTCGGACCACTCAGCAGTGCATCCAGTCCACGTCCGAGACCTCGTTTCTTGACGGCCATGGGGATTCCTTAAGTTGCCTGAGCAGCGGCGATGCGTGAGTTTTTGCGTTGACGGCGAACCATCTCGCCGGCCAGGGCCAGATAGGCAATGGCGCCCCGCGATGATTTGTCGTACGCCAGCGCCGGCATGCCATAGCTTGGTGCTTCGGCCAGGCGAATGTTGCGTGGAATGACCGTGTCGTACAACTGCTCGCCGAAGTGCTCCTTGAGCTGCGCCGACACATCGTTCATCAGGCTCAGGCGCGGGTCGAACATGGTCCGCAACAGGCCTTCGACTTTCAGGTTCGGGTTCAGCAGTTCGGCGATACGCTTGATGTTATCCACAAGGTCACTCAAGCCTTCGAGTGCGAAGTACTCGCACTGCATGGGGATAATCACCCCGTCGGCGGCAACCAGTGCGTTCAAGGTCAGCATCGACAGCGACGGCGGGCAGTCGATCAAAATGTAATCGTAATTCTCGCGGATCGGCGCCAAAGCGCTGCGCAGGCGGCTTTCCTTCATCTGCATTTCCAGCAGAACGACTTCAGCCGCGGTGAGGTCGCGGTTGGCTGGCAGCAACTGGTAACCACCGTGCTCGGAGAAATGCATGGCCTGGGCCAGGTCGCATTCACCGATCAACAGGTCGTAGACCGAGTTTTCCAGGCCGTGTTTATCCACACCGCTACCCATGGTGGCGTTGCCCTGTGGATCAAGATCGATCAACAACACCCGACGCTTGGTGGCGACCAGGGATGCTGCGAGGTTGATACAGGTGGTGGTCTTGCCCACACCACCTTTTTGGTTCGCAATCGCGAATACCTTAGCCATTCTTGCTTGTGTTCCCAATCATGCCGTGCGGCGCAGTATCAGCAGATGACGTTGGCCTTGGCAACCGGGTACAGCCAAGGCGTGTTCGCTATCGAGGTGGAAGTCTGCCGGCAATGCTACCAGCTCATCCGCGGGATGAACGCCCTTCATTGCCAGCCAACGTGTGTCGTGATCGCCCAGGTGGCGAGTCCAGTTGCTGAAGTTCTCCATGCTGCTGAACGCCCGGGAGATGATCCCGTTGAATGGCTTTTCAGGCTGGAACGCTTCGACACGACTGTGGATAACTTGCAGGTTATCCAGTTTGAGCTCGAGTTTGACCTGGGTCAGGAAGCGGGTTTTCTTGCCGTTGGAGTCCAGGCAGGTCACTTGCGATTCGGGAAACAGGATCGCCAGCGGAATACCGGGCATGCCACCGCCGCTGCCGACATCCAGCCAGCGACCGTTCTCGATGAAGGACATCACACTCAGACTGTCGAGCAGATGCCGCGAAACCATTTCGTCGGGATCACGTACGGCAGTGAGGTTGTAAGCCTTGTTCCATTTTATCAACAGGGCCAGATAACCCAGCAGCTGTGCATGCTGGGCTTCGGTCAGGTTTACACCGAGCTGGCGCGCACCTGTTGATAACTCTTCGGCGTGTTGCGAGGTAACCAACGAACTCAAGCGCTTTGCTCCAACTGACGGCCCGCGCCGCGTTTTTTCAGATGAATCATCAACAGCGATATCGCTGCCGGGGTCACGCCCGGGATCCGCGAAGCCTGGCCCAACGTCTCGGGGCGAGTTGCGCCGAGCTTGCTCTGGATCTCTTTCGAGAGACCGGAGATATTCGTGTAATCGATATCCACAGGCAATTTGGTGTCTTCACTGGCCCGCAGGCGTGCGATTTCATCCTGCTGACGATCGATGTAGCCGGCATATTTGGTCTTGATTTCGACCTGCTCGGCGACCTGTGGATCCTGCGCGCCATGCCCGGTCACTTCGACCAGACCAGCGTAGTCGATTTCCGGACGGCTCAGCAGGTTCAACAAGTTGTATTCGTGGGTCAGTGGCGTGCCGAACTTTTCGGCGATCGCATCCCCCTGCTCGGTGCCCGGGCGGACCCAGGTACTTTTCAGACGCTGCTCTTCCAGGGCAATGCTCTCGCGTTTTTTGCAGAACGCCGCCCAACGTACGTCGTCCACCAGACCCAGTTCGCGACCTTTCTCGGTCAAACGCAGGTCGGCATTGTCTTCGCGCAGGATCAACCGGTATTCGGCACGCGATGTGAACATCCGATACGGTTCCTGGGTACCCAGGGTAATCAGGTCATCGACCAGCACACCGATGTACGCCTCGTCGCGGCGCGGGCACCAACTGTCTTTGCCCTGCGCGCGCAAGGCGGCGTTGGCCCCGGCCAGCAAACCCTGGGCGCCGGCCTCTTCATAACCGGTAGTACCGTTGATTTGCCCGGCAAAGAACAGGCCGGCAATAACTTTGGTTTCCAGGCTGTACTTCAGGTCACGCGGGTCGAAGTAGTCGTACTCGATGGCGTAGCCCGGGCGAACGATATGCGCATTTTCCATGCCGCGGATCGACTGCACGATCTGCAATTGCACGTCGAACGGCAAGGATGTGGATATCCCGTTCGGGTACAGCTCGTGAGTGGTCAGGCCTTCCGGTTCGATGAAGACCTGATGGCTTTCCTTGTCGGCAAAGCGGTGGATCTTGTCTTCGATCGAAGGGCAATAACGCGGGCCAATACCTTCAATCACCCCGGAATACATCGGCGAACGATCGAGGTTCGAGGCGATGATTTCGTGGGTACGGGCGTTGGTATGCGTGATCCAGCAACTGACCTGCGGCGGGTGCTGCTCTTTCGAGCCCATGAACGACATGACCGGGATCGGCGTGTCGCCCGGTTGCTCGGTCATCACCGAGAAATCCACAGAACGACCGTCGATACGTGGAGGCGTACCGGTTTTCAGGCGACCCACACGCAAAGGCAACTCACGCAGACGGTGAGCCAGGGCGATCGACGGCGGATCGCCGGCACGACCGCCGGAAAAGTTCTGCATACCGATGTGGATAAGTCCGCCTAGGAACGTACCGGTGGTCAACACCACGGAGTCGGCAAAGAAACGCAGGCCCATCTGGGTGACGACACCGCGTACTTGTTCCTGCTCGACGATCAGATCGTCGGCGGCCTGTTGAAATATCCACAGGTTCGGCTGGTTTTCGAGAATCTCGCGAACAGCGGCCTTGTACAGCACGCGATCCGCCTGGGCGCGTGTTGCGCGCACGGCTGGACCTTTACGGCTGTTGAGCACGCGAAACTGGATACCACCTTTATCGGTGGCCATGGCCATCGCGCCGCCCAGGGCGTCGATTTCCTTGACCAGGTGGCTTTTGCCAATCCCGCCGATCGCGGGGTTGCAGCTCATTGCTCCGAGGGTTTCCACGTTATGCGTCAGCAACAGGGTTTTTGCACCCATGCGTGCTGAGGCCAGTGCTGCCTCGGTACCGGCATGACCGCCGCCGATGACGATCACTTCAAAACGGGAAGGGAAATCCACCACGCACCTCGTGCCTGCTTCAGTTAGGTAATCAGGAATAGTTTGAGCTCAGGTTTCTGGACCTGGTCGACAAGTATAGGGACTTCGCCCTTCCTAAAGAACCCTTTGCACAAAATTTAACCAGCTGTGGGTAAGTCACGAACAATAGAAATTAAAAAGAAAGAAATTTATTAAATCTTTGTTTTTATGTTTATTTCTATACAGCTACCTTTCTGTGGATAGATTACTACAGACCTTTATTTTCAATGTGTACAGAGGTTCAAAAGTCTGTGGTCATGTGCCCATGAGGCCCTTGGATAACCGCTTTAAGCCTGTGGATGAATGGGGTTGTTATCCACAGAGGTGGTTATCCTCCGTTTTGGAGCCCTGTTATCAACCGAGCTCAGTCGCGGTTATTCACAGGGCTTAATCCACAGAAAAGCGCAGAAAGGCACAAATCCCGGACACGAAAAAACCACCGACGCGGTCGATGCCGCCCGGCAATGCAGAAAAATGAGGGGGATGCAGAGGGAGAGGAGCTGGCTTGTCAGCAAATCAGGCTACACGGCGTGTCGGAAACACCGTGTAGCGAGCAAGCCAGGCCTCCAATTGAATCAGGAGTTGAGGCTATTTACCGATACAGAAGCTGGAAAAGATCCTGCCCAACAGGTCGTCAGAGCTGAATTCGCCGGTAATTTCACCCAGCGACTGCTGCGCCTGACGTAAATCTTCAGCCAACAGTTCGCCAGCACCGGCCAGGGTCAGCTGCGAACGACCGTGTTCGAGGGACGTACTGGCATGACGCAGAGCCTCCAAGTGGCGTCGGCGGGCGCTGAAGCTGCTTTCCGAGGTCTGCTCATAGCCCATGCAGGCCTTGAGATGCTCGCGCAGTAGCTCCAGACCTTCGCCTGCCGACTTGGCGCTCAAGCTGATGGTGACGTGGCCATCGTCACAGACTTGCAGCTCAATGGCCTCGCCAGTGAGGTCTGCCTTGTTACGGATCAGGGTGACTTTGGCCGGATCCGGGCGCTGCTCGAGGAATTCAGGCCACAAGGCAAACGGATCGAGGGCTTCAGGGGCGGTGGCATCGACCACCAACAGCACCCGGTCAGCCTCGCTGATAGCCTTCAATGCCCGTTCCACACCGATCTTCTCGACCTGGTCATCGGTATCGCGCAAGCCCGCGGTGTCGACCACATGCAGCGGCATGCCGTCGATGTGGATATGTTCACGCAGGATGTCCCGGGTGGTGCCGGCGATCTCGGTGACGATGGCCGCTTCCCGGCCAGCCAGTGCATTGAGCAGGCTGGATTTGCCGGCATTCGGACGACCGGCGATCACCACGGTCATGCCATCACGCAGCAACGCACCCTGGCCGGCTTCACGCAACACAGTGGATAGCGCTTCGCGCACGGCATCGAGCATGGTCAACACGTGGCCATCGGCCAGAAAGTCGATTTCTTCTTCCGGGAAGTCGATGGCGGCTTCGACGTAGATGCGCAGCGCAATCAGTTGCTCGGTCAGGTTATGCACACGTTGGGAAAACGCGCCTTGCAGCGAGCGCAGTGCGTTGCGCGCGGCTTGTGCAGAACTAGCCTCGATAAGGTCGGCGATGGCCTCGGCCTGCGCCAGGTCGAGCTTATCGTTGAGGAACGCGCGTTCGCTGAACTCACCCGGCCGGGCCAATCGGCAGCCCAGTTGCAGGCAGCGCTGCAGCAACATATCCAGGACTACGGGACCACCGTGGCCCTGTAGTTCCAGCACATCCTCGCCGGTAAATGAGTTCGGACCGGGGAAATACAAGGCAATACCTTCATCCAGCACGTCTTCTTCGGCGCTGAAAAAAGGACCGTAATGGGCGTAGCGCGGTTTGAGTTCGCGACCACTGATGGCTTTCGCCGCGCTGCTGGCCAACGGCCCGGAAATACGCACGATACCGACGCCTCCACGGCCCTGGGCGGTGGCGACTGCGGCGATGGTTTCACGAGGAGCGCTCATAAACCGATATCCCGATAAAAATGGCAGATAGCAAAACGCCCCACTAGGGGGCGTTTTGAATGGTTACATACAGCGTAAGTTATGCCTCGGCTTTTTTCGCCGCCGCTTCAATTTTACGTGTGATGTACCACTGTTGAGCGATCGACAGGACGTTGTTCACAACCCAATACAGCACCAGGCCCGCCGGGAACCACAGGAAGAAGAAGGTGAAGATGATTGGCATCATTTTCATCACTTTGGCCTGCATCGGATCCGGAGGAGTCGGGTTCAGCTGCTGCTGGATGAACATGGTTGCGCCCATGATGATCGGCAGAATGAAGAACGGATCCTTGATCGACAGGTCGGTAATCCACAGCATGAACGGCGCTTGGCGCATTTCAACGCTTTCCAGGAGTACCCAGTACAGCGAAAGGAAAACCGGCATCTGCACGAGGATTGGCAAGCAACCACCCAGCGGATTGATCTTCTCTTTCTTGTACAGCTCCATCATGGCTTGCGACATTTTCTGCCGGTCATCGCCATGCTGCTCTTTCAGCGCAGCCAGTTTCGGTGCCACTGCACGCATGCGCGCCATGGATTTGTAGCTGGCAGCCGACAGTGGGAAGAAGATCCCTTTGATCAGCATGGTCAAGAAGATGATCGACCAGCCCCAGTTACCGACGAGCTCATGGATATGTTGCAGCAGCCAGAAGATCGGCTGGGCAATGAACCACAGGATGCCGTAGTCGACAGTCAGTTCCAGGCCTGGGGACAACTCTTTCAGTATCGCCTGGCTTTTCGGACCTGCGTACAACGTGGCGCTGGTTTCAGCCTTGGCACCTGGCGCAACGGTCAACGCCGGGCCAGTGAAACCGATGATGTAGTTGCCTTGGCTGTCTTTACGGGTCTGCACCACGTTGCTGTCGTTCTTGGCTGGAATCCAGGCCGTCACGAAGTAGTGTTGCAGCCAGGCAACCCAGCCACCGTTAACGCTTTCTTTCAATGACGCCTTGTCGATATCTTTCATCGACACTTTTTTATACGGCTCGGCACTTGTCCACAGGGCGGCGCCCAGGTAAGTAGCGGTACCGGTGGCGGTAGTCGAAGAAGGATCGGCACTGGCATCACGCTTGAGCTGGGCAAACAGGTTGCCTGTCCAGGCCTTGTCGCTGGTGTTGTCGATCAGGTAAGTCACCTTCAGATCGTACAAACCACGGGTAAAGGTGAAGCGCTTGATGTAGTTGACGCCAGCATCGCTGAATTTCAGGTCAACGTTGAGCTGGTTCTGGCCATCAGCCAGTTGATAAGTCTTCTGTTCGGTCGAGTAAACCGGACGACCGGTAGGTCGAGCATCCGGACCGTTAGTGCCGGTCAGGCCGCTTTGGGCCAGATAAGTACGTTCGCCACCGTTATCAAACAGCTGGAACGGAATTTCCGGATGGTCCTGGCGACGTGGATACAGCGGCAGCATCAGCTGGGCGACATCACCACCTTGAGGATCGATAGCCAGTTCGAGCACATCCGTTTTAACGCGGATGAGGTCTTTGTTGGTCACTACCGGAGTTTCGGTAGGGGTGCTGGTATCGGCATTCGCGCTGGGTACATCGGCACTGGCGGAAGCATTGGTACCAAGTGGGGTGTCCGCAATTGCCGGGGCAGCCTGATTGGCAGCAACATTCTGAGTCGGCAGGGCAGCCTGACCATAGTCCTGGTTCCATTTCAGGACCATGACGTAGGACACGATTGCCAGGGCGACGATCAGGATCGTGCGTTTAATATCCATGATTACTCGGCCATCGAAGAAGAACGGGAGGTAGGGATAGGTGGAACCGGGTCATAACCACCGGGATTCCACGGATGACAGCGACCTAAACGACGAAAGGTCAGCCAGCCACCGCGCAGAAGGCCATGATTTTCAATGGCTTCATACGCGTAGCAGGAACAACTGGGGTAGAAACGACAGTGGCTGGCCATCAGGGGACTAATGGCATAGCGATAAAACTGGATCGGAACGAGTGCCAGTTTACGCATCGGTGCTGTCTACCCCTACAGTTTCGGTTTTGACTGCTGGTACCGGCGAGCTACGTGCCAGACGCTTCCAGAGTTTGCCGAAATGCTGAATCAATTCGGGGTTTTCTACGTCGCCCAAACCTTTGCGCGCGACGATCACGATATCCCAACCAACCAGAGAATCCTGGTGGAGGCGAAACGATTCGCGCATCAGACGTTTGAGGCGATTGCGCTCAACGGAGAGTTTCACACTCTTTTTCCCGATAACCAGCCCTAGACGGGGGTGATCGAGATCGTTGGTGCGTGCAAGGAGCAGGAGATTTTTCCCCGGAACCTTGCCGGTAGGGGAGTCAAAGACTGCCTTGAAATGCCGGGGGGTCAGCAAACGCTTTTCCCGACTGAAGTCCTGACTCACCTCCAGTACCGGATTATCAAACTGCCAGACGCGCACGACCTTTGGCGCGACGACGCGACAGGACGGCACGGCCGTTCTTGGTAGCCATGCGAGCACGGAAACCGTGAGTACGAGCGCGTTTGATAGTGCTTGGTTGGAAAGTACGTTTCATGTCGTGTTACCTGGTTCGTCCACAACGGGCCGGAATGGCCCCCGTTTTAAGAGACCGGGGATTCTAGAGAAAGCAAGCCTCTAGGTCAATTTCCAACCAGCGTTTCCTTTAAATGGTCATCCAGCCGGTTCGGCCTTGAAAGGTAGACAGTCAAATATAAAAATAAAGAAGGAAATGATTTAAAGCTTTTCTGTAAAGCTTATAAAAGCTAGGGCGGCATCTATCTGTGGATAACTACCTTTAGCCCTTCTATCCCGTGCTGTACAGAGAATGACAACTACAAGGGAAAACGGTGTTCAGCCTGTGCTGCACTGTCGGATAAGCTGTGTGTGGAATCGATGGTTATCCACAGGCCGGTTATCCACCGAGTTTCCCCCCCACTTGTACAACGAGCTCAGGGCGGTTTATCCACAGGGCTTATGCACAGACCGTTGGTCATCTTTTTTACGTATAAAACGTTGATTCATCTGCACCTGTGGGCACGCTACGTGTGGATAAGTCTGCGTCCGGCCGTTACAATGGGCGCTTGTTTTTGCCTCACCGGCTTTCAACTTAGGGGATATCCGTGTCAGTGGAACTTTGGCAGCAGTGCGTGGAGCTTTTGCGCGATGAGCTGCCTGCCCAACAATTCAACACTTGGATCCGTCCACTACAGGTCGAAGCCGAAGGCGACGAGTTGCGTGTCTACGCACCTAATCGCTTTGTTCTCGACTGGGTTAACGAAAAGTATCTGAGCCGCGTGCTCGAACTGCTGGATGAGCATGGCAACGGCATGGCGCCCGCGCTTTCCTTATTAATAGGCAGCAAACGCAGTTCAGCCCCTCGGGCTGCACCGAATGCACCGTTGGCTGCGGCAGCGTCGCAAGCCCAGGCGGCCGCTTCTCCGGCACCGGTCAGTGCGCCCGCGCCTGCCGCGCCGAGCAAGCGGACAACGCAAAAAGTCGTCGAGGAGAGTGAAGAGCCCTCCCGTGACAGCTTTGACCCGATGGCTGGCGCCAGCTCGCAACAGGCCCCGGTACGTGCGGAACAACGTACCGTGCAGGTAGAAGGTGCGCTCAAGCACACCAGTTACCTGAACCGCACATTCACCTTCGAGAACTTCGTCGAAGGTAAGTCCAACCAACTGGCGCGCGCTGCGGCCTGGCAGGTTGCGGACAATCCCAAGCACGGTTACAACCCGCTGTTCCTGTATGGCGGCGTTGGCTTGGGTAAAACCCACTTGATGCACGCTGTGGGTAACCACCTATTAAAGAAGAACCCGAATGCCAAGGTCGTGTACCTGCATTCCGAGCGCTTCGTGGCCGACATGGTCAAGGCGTTGCAGTTGAATGCGATCAACGAGTTCAAGCGCTTCTACCGTTCGGTCGACGCGTTGCTCATCGATGACATTCAGTTCTTCGCCCGCAAGGAACGTTCCCAGGAAGAATTCTTCCACACGTTCAACGCACTGCTTGAAGGTGGCCAACAGGTCATTCTCACCAGTGACCGTTACCCGAAAGAAATCGAGGGTCTTGAAGAGCGCTTGAAGTCGCGCTTCGGCTGGGGCCTGACGGTTGCCGTAGAGCCTCCGGAACTGGAAACCCGCGTCGCCATTCTGATGAAGAAAGCCGACCAGGCCAAAGTGGACCTGCCGCACGACGCCGCGTTTTTCATCGCCCAGCGCATTCGCTCCAACGTCCGTGAACTCGAAGGCGCACTCAAGCGCGTCATCGCCCACTCGCACTTCATGGGGCGCGATATCACCATCGAGCTGATTCGCGAATCCTTGAAGGACCTGTTGGCGCTTCAGGATAAACTGGTCTCTGTGGATAACATTCAGCGCACTGTCGCCGAGTACTACAAGATCAAGATCTCCGATTTGCTCTCCAAACGCCGTTCGCGTTCGGTCGCACGTCCGCGGCAAGTGGCTATGGCCCTGTCCAAGGAGCTGACCAACCACAGCCTGCCGGAAATCGGCGATGTGTTTGGCGGACGCGACCACACCACGGTTTTGCACGCCTGCCGCAAGATCAATGAACTTAAGGAATCCGACGCGGACATCCGCGAGGACTACAAGAACCTGCTGCGTACACTGACCACTTGATGAACACCAGCGCAGCTTATTAAGGCAAGGGACTAGACCATGCATTTCACCATTCAACGCGAAGCCCTGTTGAAACCCCTGCAACTGGTCGCAGGCGTCGTCGAGCGCCGACAGACCTTGCCGGTGCTTTCCAACGTGCTGCTGGTTGTCGAAGGCCAGCAGCTGTCGCTGACCGGTACCGACCTGGAAGTCGAGCTGGTCGGTCGTGTGCAACTCGAAGAGCCGGCCGAGCCGGGCGAAATCACTGTCCCGGCACGCAAGCTGATGGACATCTGCAAAAGCCTGCCGAACGACGCGCTGATCGACATCAAGGTCGATGAGCAGAAGCTTGTGGTGAAAGCCGGCCGTAGCCGTTTCACCTTGTCGACGTTGCCGGCCAATGATTTCCCGACCGTGGAAGAAGGCCCGGGTTCGCTGACCTGCAGCCTGGATCAAAGCAAGCTGCGCCGTTTGATCGAGCGCACCAGCTTTGCCATGGCCCAGCAGGACGTTCGTTACTACCTCAACGGCATGCTGCTGGAAGTGTCCGCCGGGATCATCCGTGCCGTAGCCACCGACGGTCACCGCCTGGCCATGTGCTCGATGCAGGCCGACATCGGCCAGCCGGATCGCC
This sequence comes from Pseudomonas sp. FW300-N1A1, assembly GCF_058789115.1. Lineage (NCBI taxonomy): Bacteria > Pseudomonadati > Pseudomonadota > Gammaproteobacteria > Pseudomonadales > Pseudomonadaceae > Pseudomonas > Pseudomonas sp. FW300-N1A1. The sequence continues at coordinate 160,697 of NZ_JBYTBK010000002.1, forward strand.
ACCAGGTTATCGTTCCGCGCAAAGGTATCCTGGAACTGGCACGCTTGCTCACAGAGCCGGATGGCAATGTCAGCATCGTTCTCGGCCAGCACCATATTCGCGCTACCACCGGCGAGTTCACCTTCACCTCGAAACTGGTCGACGGTAAGTTCCCGGACTACGAGCGCGTTCTGCCGAAAGGCGGCGACAAGCTGGTGCTGGGCGATCGCCAGGCGCTGCGTGAAGCGTTCAGCCGTACCGCGATCCTGTCCAACGAGAAGTACCGCGGTATTCGCCTGCAGCTGGCCAACGGTCAACTGAAGATCCAGGCCAACAACCCGGAGCAGGAAGAAGCGGAAGAAGAAGTCGGCGTTGAGTACAACGGTGGCTCGCTGGAAATCGGCTTTAACGTGAGCTACCTGCTCGACGTGCTGGGCGTGATGACCACCGAGCAAGTGCGCTTGATCCTGTCTGACTCCAACAGCAGTGCGCTGGTGCAAGAGTCCGACAACGACGACTCGGCTTACGTTGTCATGCCGATGCGCCTGTAAACATGCTTAGCAGCCGCTAGATGTCCCTCAGTCGCGTCTCGGTCACCGCGGTGCGCAATCTGCACCCGGTGACCTTCTCCCCCTCTCCCCGCATCAACATCCTGTACGGCGCCAACGGCAGCGGCAAAACCAGTGTTCTGGAAGCCATCCATCTGCTGGGGCTCGCCCGTTCCTTTCGCAGTACCCGTCTGTTACCAGTGATCCAGTACGAGCAGTTGGCGTGCACGGTATTCGGCCAGGTCGAATTGGCCGAAGGTGGGCACAGTGCGCTGGGAATTTCCCGGGATCGCCAGGGAGAGTTTCAGATCCGTATCGATGGGCAGAATGCTCGTAGTGCCGCTCAGCTGGCAGAGATCCTGCCACTGCAACTGATCAACCCGGACAGCTTTCGCCTGTTGGAAGGTGCGCCGAAGATTCGCCGACAGTTTCTGGATTGGGGGGTGTTCCACGTGGAACCGCGTTTCATGTCCACCTGGCAGCGCCTGCAGAAGGCCCTGCGTCAGAGAAACTCTTGGCTGCGGCATGGTACACTTGACGCCGTTTCGCAAGCGGTTTGGGACAGAGAACTGTGCCAGGCCAGCGCTGAAATTGATGAATACCGCCGCGCTTACATCAAAGCCTTGAAACCTGTCTTTGAACAGACCTTGAGTGAACTCGTCGAACTCGAGGGTTTAACGCTTAGCTATTACCGGGGTTGGGACAAAGAGCGAGAGCTGAGTGCAGTGCTCGCTGCGTCCGTTCACCGGGATCAGCAAATGGGGCATACCCAGGCCGGACCACAACGCGCTGATTTGCGTCTTAGATTGGGCGCACATAATGCCGCGGACATCTTGTCCCGTGGACAGCAGAAGTTGGTGGTCTGTGCGCTGCGCATCGCCCAAGGGCATCTGGTCAGCCAGGCCCGGCGCGGCCAATGTATTTATCTGGTGGATGACTTGCCGTCCGAGCTGGATGAGCAGCACCGCCGCGCGCTTTGCCGTTTGCTGGAAGACTTACGCTGCCAAGTGTTTATCACTTGTGTAGATCACGAATTATTGAGGGAAGGCTGGCAGACGGAAACGCCAGTCGCTTTGTTCCACGTGGAACAGGGCCGTATCACCCAGACCCACGACCATCGGGAGTGAAGGCATGAGCGAAGAAAATACGTACGACTCAACGAGCATTAAAGTGCTGAAAGGCCTGGATGCCGTACGCAAACGTCCCGGTATGTACATTGGTGACACAGACGATGGCAGCGGTCTGCACCACATGGTGTTCGAGGTGGTCGATAACTCGATCGACGAAGCTTTGGCCGGCCACTGCGACGACATCAGCATCATCATCCACCCGGACGAATCCATTACCGTGCGCGACAACGGTCGCGGCATTCCGGTAGACGTGCATAAAGAAGAAGGCGTTTCGGCAGCCGAGGTCATCATGACCGTGCTGCACGCCGGCGGTAAGTTCGACGACAACTCCTACAAAGTATCCGGCGGCTTGCACGGTGTAGGTGTGTCGGTAGTGAACGCCCTGTCCGAAGAGCTGGTGCTGACCGTTCGCCGTAGCGGCAAGATCTGGGAACAGACCTACGTCCACGGCGTACCACAAGAGCCGATGAAGATCGTTGGCGACAGTGAGTCCACCGGTACCCAGATCCACTTCAAGCCTTCGGCTGAAACCTTCAAGAATATCCACTTCAGCTGGGACATCCTGGCCAAGCGGATTCGCGAACTGTCCTTCCTCAACTCCGGTGTCGGCATCGTCCTCAAGGATGAGCGCAGCGGCAAGGAAGAGCTGTTCAAGTACGAAGGCGGCCTGCGTGCGTTTGTTGAGTACCTGAACACCAACAAGACCCCGGTCAACCAGGTGTTCCACTTCAACGTCCAGCGTGAAGACGGCATCGGCGTAGAGATCGCCCTGCAGTGGAACGACAGCTTCAACGAGAACCTGTTGTGCTTCACCAACAACATTCCTCAGCGCGATGGCGGTACTCACCTGGTGGGTTTCCGTTCCGCACTGACGCGTAACCTGAACACCTACATCGAAGCCGAAGGCCTGGCCAAGAAGCACAAAGTCGCCACCACGGGTGACGATGCGCGTGAAGGCCTGACCGCGATCATTTCGGTGAAAGTGCCGGATCCGAAGTTCAGCTCCCAGACCAAGGACAAGCTGGTGTCTTCCGAAGTGAAGACCGCTGTCGAACAGGAAATGGGCAAGTACTTCTCGGACTTCCTGCTGGAAAACCCGAACGAAGCCAAGCTGGTCGTTGGCAAGATGATCGACGCGGCCCGTGCCCGTGAAGCGGCGCGTAAAGCCCGTGAGATGACTCGTCGTAAAGGCGCGCTGGATATCGCCGGCCTGCCGGGCAAACTGGCGGACTGCCAGGAAAAAGACCCTGCCCTCTCCGAACTGTACCTTGTGGAAGGTGACTCTGCTGGCGGTTCCGCCAAGCAGGGTCGTAACCGTCGGACCCAGGCCATTCTGCCCCTCAAGGGTAAAATCCTGAACGTCGAGAAGGCGCGCTTCGACAAGATGATCTCTTCCCAGGAAGTGGGCACCTTGATCACCGCACTGGGTTGCGGCATCGGCCGCGACGAGTACAACATCGACAAGTTGCGTTATCACAACATCATCATCATGACCGATGCTGACGTCGACGGTTCGCACATCCGTACCCTGCTGCTGACCTTCTTCTTCCGTCAGTTGCCGGAGCTGATCGAGCGCGGCTACATCTACATCGCGCAGCCGCCGTTGTACAAAGTGAAGAAAGGCAAGCAAGAGCAATACATCAAAGACGACGACGCCATGGAAGAGTACATGACGCAGTCGGCCCTGGAAGACGCGAGCCTGCACTTGAACGAAGATGCACCGGGTATCTCGGGTGAAGCCCTTGAGCGTCTGGTCAATGACTTCCGTCTTGTGATGAAGACCCTCAAGCGTCTGTCGCGCCTGTATCCACAGGAGCTGACCGAGCACTTCATCTACCTGCCGGCCGTCAGCCTGGAGCAACTGTCCGATCACGCAGCGATGCAGGATTGGCTGGCTCAGTTCGAAGTACGTCTGCGTACCGTCGAGAAATCGGGTCTGGTCTACAAGGCCAGCCTGCGTGAAGACCGTGAACGTAACGTCTGGCTGCCAGAGGTCGAGCTGATCTCCCATGGCCTGTCGAACTACGTCACCTTCAACCGCGACTTCTTCGGCAGTAATGACTACAAGACCGTTGTGTCCCTGGGCGCTCAACTGAGCACCCTGTTGGACGACGGTGCGTACATCCAGCGCGGCGAGCGCAAGAAAGCCGTCACCGAGTTCAAGGAAGCTCTTGAGTGGCTGATGGCCGAAAGCACCAAGCGCCATACCATCCAGCGCTACAAAGGTCTGGGTGAGATGAACCCGGATCAGCTGTGGGAAACCACCATGGACCCAAGCTCGCGCCGGATGCTCAAAGTGACCATCGAAGACGCCATTGGCGCTGACCAGATCTTCAACACCCTGATGGGTGATGCGGTCGAGCCACGTCGTGACTTCATCGAAAGCAACGCCCTGGCAGTGTCCAATCTGGACTTCTGATCCGGTTCGATCTGCAGTAACGAAAAAGGCCAACGTTTAGCGTTGGCCTTTTTTTTCGTTCGCGTCTAACCGTGAAGGCTCGTTACTCACTCGTCGTCGTGACGCTTTCCAGGCGATAGCCGTAGCCATAGATGGTCAGCAACTGCCAGCCACGATCAGCGGTCAGGCCGAGCTTGTTGCGCAGGCGATAGATGTGGGTATCCAGGGGCCTGGAAGACACCATCTCTTCATGGGACCAGAAACGCTCATAGAGGTACTCCCGCGACAGCGGTCGGCCGAGGTTGGCAAACAGGCAGCGCGCCAGGCGGTACTCGCGTTCGGTGAAGCTGATGGGATTGCCGGCACGGGTGACGGTCAGCTCTGCGTCATCGAACACCAGGTCATTGAAGCTCAATACTTCGCTGGCGGTGCCGCGTTGCAAACCATGGCGACGCAGCACGGCGTTAACGCGGGCTTTGAGTTCGTTGGGGCGAAATGGCTTGCTGACGTAATCGTCCGCTCCGGCGTTGAGCGCCTGAACGATGTCGCTTTCAGCGTCCCGGCTGGTGAGCATGATGGCGGCCGGAGGCGCCTCCATGTGCTCACGGGTCCAGCGCAGCAGCGCCAGCCCACTGATGTCGGGCAGTTGCCAGTCGAGTATCAGCAAGTCGAAGGTTTCGCGGCGAAGCTGACGCAGCAGGTCCTCTCCTCGCTCGAAACAGTGCAAGCCCCAGGCGTCTTCCCCGGCTTCCGGCATTTGTCGCAGTGTCTGTTCCACCCGGCGTAGCTCGGCGGGTTCATCATCCAGTATTGCGACACGCATGCGGAGTGCTTCCTTCATCTCGTAGAGTGCTGTGGGTAAATAGTCCTACAGTGCCGAGTTTAGGCTGATTGTTCGAATCTGAACAATTATGGCGATTTGCTGCAGATGCTTCAGGGCTGGGTAGGCTGATATCAATTAGCCGGTAATCGGCAGGTATCCGCTCGAAGGTGCAAGGAAGGAACAATGGGGAACAGGCTGAATCCTCGTGCAGTGATGGCGACGGTGAACCGAGGCATCGCGATGAAAGCTTGTATGTCGTTGGTACTCATTGCCTGCCTCGGAGCCGCTTCGCCCGCGGTGAACTCAAGTCATGCCGCGCCGGATAAACCCGTGTCGCCGCGTTACTACAGCCCCGTTGTGGCGTATGCAGGCTTCAGCGACTCACGGGGATTCGCACCGGTGAGTACGTCCGGGGATGAAGCGTATTCGGCACCGCTGCACACGCAGGGGGACCAACCACGCTGGGTGTTCTGAAATGCTGAACGGGCAATTCTGAAGAAATATTGAGAATTGCCTCACCGCGTGTTGGTGTTGGTAACTTCTCAAGTGTTGAGAGGCACAGGGGCATTGGGATGTGCCCCGACACAGGGAGTGTCATCGCCAGCCTGGCGGGACCGCCGATCGCCGGTTCGCTTGCGGTCTGCAGTTCAGGGGAAAAAATGGAGTGCCTTCTCACTTTCCACCGGGTCGATTCGGATTCGATCCGACACAGGGACGTGTCACTTTCCCCTTTCGAGGGGCGCGCGTTCAAGGAAAATCGCGACAGCTTTTTATATAGATGATGGCGTTTTGCATAGGCGTGGGCTATCTGTAGCAGAGCCCTGTCAGGTATGGTGCGCAAGGCTGACGAATCAGTGGGTCCGCCAGGTCTTCAGAAAAAGCGTGAACAGCGAATCCTATGAACTCGATCACTTCTTTGCACTGCCGCCGTTTCGGCACCTTATTGTTGCTGGTCGCGGGCTTGTCGGGTTCGTTGACCCAGAGTGCATTGGCCGCTTTTTTCACCGCCAAGCGCCTGCCGTACATTGATGATAATCAGCAATGTCGCGGACAACCCCTGCCTGCCACGATCGAACACCTGACGGGCGAGGCCTGGAAGCTTGACCGCAAAGGCAAGCAGGTTGCCCTGGAAGAAGGGATGACGGTGGATGAACACGAAGGTGTGAAGACCTCCCCTTCGGCATTTGTCAGCCTGTCGCTGGGCGATGGGTCGCGCATCGTCCTGCCATCCAGTTCCCAGGTAACCTTGAGCCTTAACGAAGAACTCAAGGTGGCGCAGGTGACTCTTGATCAAGGCCAGGTCGAGTCCTATGTCATCAAGCGCGCCAGCGACTATGATCGTTTCCAGATCGTGACGCCGGTGGGCGTGCTCGGTGTTCGTGGCACGCACTTCCGGGTACGCAATGAAGACAATGGGCACTCATTGATTGAAGTGCTCAATGGCCAGGTTGCCGTTGACCGCGATGAGGGTGACGCGCCGCTGAAAAAAACACCGGGAAAACCGTCGGCCCAGGCCGATACGGATGCTGACGTGCAGGTGATGGCCCGCCAGGGATTACGGATCCAGAAGGAAGGCACGTTGATACCAACCGACCTGCTGCCCCCTCCCCGATTGCTCGGACAGGCAGGCCAGACCGGACCGGCACCGGCCTGGCAACTGATCATGCAACCTGTGCAAGGCGCCACGCGCTATCGGGCGCAAGTCGCCACGGACACCTCGTTCATGAACATCAAGCAGGAACAGTTTTCCAGTACGCCTGAGATAAACTTCATCGGGTTGAAGGCGTTCTACTACCATGTTCGGCTCTCTGCATTTGACGCGCAGGGGCTTGAAGGAGAAACCGGGGTATATGACATCTTCTATTACCCTCGGACCACGCGGGTTCAATAAGCGTCCGGCGCTTTGCCGATGAGGCGCTGGCCAAGGAAGGAAGGTCGCGAGCCCACTCAGGCGCAGCGACTGTTTCGCCGGTTGGTCCGTGAATGGCTCTGGGTCAGCCTGATCCTGTTGCCGCTAACGGCCGTACTGTCCTTGAGCCAGGGACTGACGCTGAGCAACCTGCTGTATGACAACCTGCGGCGCCTGAGTCCGCTACCGGTTGACCCGCGCATTCTCATCATCACCATCGACGACTACAGCTTGCAGCAGTTAGGGCAATGGCCCTGGCCGCGGACGATGCACGCCGACCTGCTTGATCGGTTGTCGGCCGCCGGGCCCCGGGGCATTCTGTTTGACGTTATCTTCAGCGAGCCGGCCAAAACCCCCGAGCATGATCTTCGCCTGGCCCAGGCAATCTGCCAGGCTGGCAATGTGTTTATTCCGTTGCTGCGCGAAGGGGTCGCCCGTTATGGCCAGCCGCTGGGTGAAATCGAACCTGTGGCACCGTTGAGCCGCTGCGCCAAGGGGGTCGGGCATATCAATGCCGAGGCAGACGCGGATGGCATCGTGCGCAGCGTGTACCTGCGTGAGGGCCCTGAGCGCGCCCCAAGATCACAATTGGCGTGGTTGCTCTACGAGACGACCACCGACGGCCCGGATACCCTCCCCGGCTCGTCCGCGGTGTCGACGGTGCAAGGTTGGCAGCGAACCCAGCGCATTCGAATTCCCTTTATCAGCATGAATGCAGGGTTTCCCAGCGTTCCGTACGTCAGCGTGCTGCGCGGTGAAGTACCGGCGCAATTGCTGCGCGATCGCCTGATCCTGATCGGTTCCACCGCCCCAGGGTTAGGCGATCGCTACGTCACACCGCAATCAGCGAGTGTCGGCACGACAGCGGGTATCGAGATTCAGGCCAACCTGCTGAATGGTCTGCTCCAGCAGCGCAGCATTGTGGTGCTGGGCGATGGCTGGAGGGTTTCGCTGTCGACGGCCATGGTCGCCCTGTTGCTGGCCTTGCTGTTGTTCCGCCCACGACGAGCCTTGTGGCTGACCCTGGGTGGCATGGCAACGGCCCTGCTCACTTCGGCACTCATGCTCAGGGCGGGCTGGTGGTGGTCACCGGCCGCGAGTGTGCTGGGGATGTTGCTGGGGTACCTGATCTGGAACTGGCGCCGGCTGAGCGCTGTGCTCGCCTACTTCGGCTGGGAACTGGCACGGCTCGACAGCGAGCCCAAAGTGTTCCCCGAACGTCGTCGCACGGCTTCTCCGGCCGGTGATGTGCTGCAGGGGCAGATCGTTGCGCTGGAGCAGGCGATGAGCCGGACCCGCGATACCCGGCGCTTTATCTCGGACGGTCTTGAGTACTTGCCCGTGGCCACCCTGATCAGTGGACCGGATGGGCGTATTCTGCTGGCCAATCGAAATGCCCGGAGTCTGTTTGCCGGTGACCTGGTCGGTGAAGACTTACTGTCGCAGCTTGCGGCCCTGGGTTATCCAGGCCTGCTTGAAGGGGCACGTCCCGCGCTATCGGCCCTTGAAAGCAATGAGTTCCGCGATATCCATGGCCGGAGCCTGCGCCTGGACGTGGCATCGCTGTTTCCGGCCGAAGGCGGAACGGCGATTGGCTGGCTGCTCAGTTTCACGGATTTGAGTGTCGAACGTGAGGCCGAGGAACAACGCGCAGTGCTGATGCGCTTTCTCTCCCACGACCTGCGCGCGCCGCATTCAGCGATTCTGGCGCTGCTCGACGTACAGCATTGCCAGGGTGCGGGAGACGCGCAGTTGTTCGCCCAGATCGAGTTGCAGGTACGCAAGGCCCTGGGCCTGACCGAGGCGTTTGTACAGCTGGCCAAGGCCGAGTCCGAGGCCTACCAGTTCGAGCCGAGCATGTTCGCGATGCTGGTGCTCGATGCCTTCGATCAAGCGATGAGCATCGCGCAGCTCAAGCAGATCGAGTTGCAGCATGACCTGGATGACGATGCCGAAGGCATGGTGTTGGCGGATCAGTCATTGCTGACCCGGGCGCTGTTCAACTTGCTGGAAAACGCCATCAAGTACAGCCCGTCTGGCTCAAGGGTCACGGTGCGGGTGAGTTGTACACAGGGCTGGTTGACCTGTGACATCAGCGATCAGGGCAAAGGCATATCGGCGGCGGAGTTGCCGGAGTTGTTCAGCCAGTACCGACGTTTTGCCTCGTCGCAGGGCAGTGACGGATTGGGCCTGGGGTTGTCGATGGTCAAAGCCGTACTGGATCGTCATGGCGGACGGATCCTTTGCCAAAGCCAGATCGGGCAAGGCACGACCTTCAGTGTCCAGCTGCCATTGCTGGATGATTAAGACGGGCATAAAAAAACCGGCATCCAGTGCCGGTTTTTTTATGACTGCGAAAACTTATGCACCTTTTACGGCGTTTTATTAGCTTAAGAAATATGTATGTAAATCATGGATTTAGATATCAATTACGTCTTTTTCCAATGAAACGGTGCACAGGTTATCCACAGAATCTCAAATCGCTTCCTTGTCCGTTACGGCGGACAGAGGCGGCAGCGAACCCATGTCGCGTTGGGTCTGTTCATTCCAGGCTGCGGCGCGGTCGTTGAGCTCGGCAATCGCCCGTGGCCCGCTACCCTCGGCATACATCGGCGCACCAATGACCACCGTGATCGTGCCGGGGGTTTTCGCCCAACCGGTCTTTGGCCAGAACTTGCCGGCGTTGTGGGCGATTGGCAGCACCGGCAACTGGGCATTGACTGCCAATGCCGTCCCGCCGCGAGAGAACTTGCCCACCGTACCGAACGGAACGCGGGTGCCTTCCGGGAAGATCAACACCCAGACGTTATCCTTGAGCAGCTCATCGCCCTTCTTCGCCACGTGCTTGAGTGCGGCTTTCGGGTTGTCACGATCGATGGCGATCGGTCGCAGCATGGCCATCGCCCAACCAAAGAACGGCACATACAGCAGTTCGCGCTTGAGCACCTGGCTCAGGGGCTCGAAATAGGCCGAGAGGAAGAACGTTTCCCAGGTGCTCTGGTGGTTCGACAGAATCACACAGGGCTGTTCAGGGACGTTTTCAGCGCCTTTGACTTCAAAGCGGATGCCCAGGAACACCTTGCTCAGCCACAGTGCGCAACGGCACCAATAGACGTTGATGAAGCGATAACGCGCCTTGAACGGCAGGAACGGCGCGATAAAAAAGCTCAGGCTGCACCACAGCAACGAGCTGGTGCCCAGCAGCAGGTAAAAAAGAAAGGTTCTGATTGCCTGCAAGATCGACATGGTCGCGTTTACCGTTGCGGGGCAATGCCCGCCTTCTAAAAAGCGCGCTCCCGAACAGTCCTTGATCAGGATGTCAGAATCGCCCTAGTTGTTGATAAGTTCTGCGGCAATCGCCGCCAGATCGTCAAAAATCAAAGTGCCTGCCGGCAGGGTCAAGCCCTGAGTCTTCTCGCCTTTCCCGGTTTTTACCAAAACTGGCTGACAGTCGACGGCTTCTGCCGCCTTCAGGTCACCGAGACTGTCGCCGACGAACCACAGGCCCGTCAGAGCCACGTCGTAATGTGCGGCAATGGTTTTAAGCATGCCGGGTTTGGGCTTGCGACATTCACAGCCTTCGTCAGGCCCGTGGGGGCAATAGACGATCAGGCCGAGTTCACCACCCTGCTCGGCCACAAGCTGGCGCAGGCGCGCGTGCATGGCGTCGAGGGTGGCGACATCGTAGTAGCCTCGAGCAATGCCCGACTGGTTGGTAGCGACCGCTACCGTCCAGCCGGCCTTGCTCAACCGCGCGATGGCTTCGATCGAGCCGGGCAGAGGATTCCACTCCTCCACCGACTTGATGTAAGCGTCGGAGTCGTAGTTGATCACCCCGTCCCGATCGAGTATCAGCAGTTTCAAGCCGTCTTACCCCAGCAACGAAATGTCGGCAACGCCCAGGAACAGGCCACGCAGACGTGCCAGCAGCGCATAACGGTTGGCACGCACCTTGGCGTCTTCTGCGTTGACCATCACGGCTTCGAAGAAGGCATCCACCGGCTCGCGCAAGGCGGCCAGGCGTGCCAGCGACTCGCTGTACTGACGGGCCGCGGCCATTGGCTGCACCGCTTGATCCGCTTGCTGGATCGCCGAGTACAGGGAGAACTCGTTGGCATTGTCGAAATACTTGGCTTCGACAGTAGTCGGCACGCTGCCTTCGAGTTTGCTCAGCAGGTTCGACACACGCTTGTTCACGGCAGCCAGTGCAGCTGCTTCCGGCAACTGGCGGAACGCTTGCACCGCTTGTACGCGCTGGTCGAAGTCCAGGGCAGAACCCGGCTTCAGGGCACGTACCGACAGGTAGGTGGCCACATCCACGCCTTCGTCTTCATAACGGGCACGCAGACGGTCGAAGATGAACTCCAGGACCGAATCGGCCAGGCCGGCGCCCTTGACCTTGGTGCCGAACGCAGCGACGGCGAAAGCCACGGCATCGGTCAGGTCCAGGTCGAGTTTCTTGTCGATCAGGATCCGCAGCACGCCCAGCGCGGCACGGCGCAAGGCATAGGGGTCCTTGCTGCCGGTAGGCAGCATGCCGATACCGAAGATACCGACCAGGGTGTCGAGTTTGTCGGCGATAGCCACCGCCGCCCCGGTCAGGGTGACTGGCAGTTCAGCACCGGCACCGCGCGGCATGTACTGCTCGTTCAGCGCCAGCGCGACATCTTCCGGCTCGCCATCGTTGAGGGCGTAGTAGTAACCGGCAACGCCTTGCATCTCCGGGAACTCACCGACCATCTCGGTCGCCAGGTCGCACTTGGACAACAGGCCAGCACGGGCCGCCCACTGTGCGTTGCCGCCAATGTGCGGGGCAATGAAGGCGGCGAGTTTGGAAACACGCTCGGCCTTGTCGTAGACGCTGCCGAGTTTTTCCTGGAACACCACGTTCTGCAGGCGCAGGTTGAAGTCTTCGAGTTTCTGCTTCTTGTCTTGCTTGAAGAAGAATTCGGCGTCGGTCAGGCGTGGGCGAACCACTTTCTCGTTACCGTCGATGATCTGCTGCGGGTCTTTGCTCTCGATGTTGGCCACGGTAATGAAACGTGGCAGCAACTTGCCGTCGACATCCAGCAGGCAGAAGTATTTCTGGTTGTCCTGCATGGTGGTGATCAGCGCTTCTTGCGGCACATCGAGGAAGCGTTCTTCGAATGAGCAGACCAGCGGCACCGGCCATTCAACCAGGGCGGTCACTTCGTCGAGCAAGGCCGGCGGCACGATCGCGGTGCCTTCCTGCAGCGTGGCAAGCTCGGCGGTACGTTTGCTGATCAGCTCGCGACGCTCGTTGGCATCGGCCAGTACATAGGCGGCGCGCAGGTCACTGAGGTAGTTGGCAGGCGAGGTGATACGCACGCTGTCCGGGTGATGGAAGCGGTGACCACGGGAGTCGCGACCGGCCTTCTGGGCGAGGATGGTGCAGTCGACCACTTGGTCGCCGAGCAGCATCACCAGCCATTGGGTCGGACGCACGAACTCTTCCTTGCGAGCGCCCCAGCGCATGCGCTTGGGAATCGGCAGGTCGTTCAGCGAGTCTTCGACGATGGTCGGCAACAGGCTGGCGGTCGGCTTGCCGGCGATGCTTTGGCTGTAACGCAGCTTGGGCCCGCTCTGGTCGATTTCGCTCAGGTCCACGCCACATTTCTTGGCGAAGCCCAGGGCCGCTTGAGTCGGGTTGCCTTCGGCATCGAAGGCCGCCTGGCGTGGCGGGCCATCGAGGTTGATGCTGCGATCCGGCTGCTGGGTGGCCAGCGCGGTGATCAGCACGGCCAGGCGACGCGGCGCGGCGTATACGGTTTTGCTCTCGTAATTCAGGCCAGCGGCTTGCAGGCCCTTGTCGATACCGGCCAGGAATGCCTCGGCGAGGGTGTTCAGGGCCTTGGGTGGCAGCTCTTCGGTGCCCAGTTCAACCAGGAAATCTTGAGCACTCATTGTGCAGCCTCCAGCTTAGCCAACACTTCATCACGCAGATCCGGGGTTGCCATCGGGAAGCCCAGCTTGGCACGAGCCAGCAGGTAGGCCTGGGCAACGGAACGGGCCAGGGTGCGCACACGCAGAATGTATTGCTGACGAGCGGTCACCGAGATTGCCCGGCGTGCATCCAGCAGGTTGAAGGTGTGCGAGGCCTTCAGGACCATTTCATAGCTTGGCAGCGGCAGCGGTTGATCCAGCTCGATCAGGCGCTTGGCTTCGCTTTCATAGAAATCGAACAGTTCGAACAGCTTCTCGACGTTGGCGTGTTCGAAGTTGTAGGTCGACTGCTCCACTTCGTTCTGGTGGAACACGTCGCCGTAGGTCACTTTGCCCATCGGGCCGTCAGCCCAGACCAGGTCGTAGACCGAGTCCACGCCTTGCAGGTACATGGCCAGACGCTCGAGACCGTAGGTGATCTCGCCGGTCACCGGGTAGCACTCGATGCCGCCTGCTTGCTGGAAATAGGTGAACTGGGTCACTTCCATGCCGTTGAGCCAGACTTCCCAGCCCAGACCCCAGGCGCCGAGGGTCGGCGATTCCCAGTTGTCTTCGACGAAACGGATGTCATGCACCAGCGGGTCCAGGCCCACGTGCTTGAGGGAGCCCAGGTACAGTTCCTGGAAGTTGTCCGGGTTCGGCTTCAGGACTACCTGGAATTGGTAGTAGTGCTGCAGACGGTTCGGGTTCTCGCCGTAGCGGCCGTCAGTCGGGCGACGACTGGGCTGCACATAAGCGGCGTTCCAGGTTTCCGGGCCGATGGCGCGCAGGAACGTGGCAGTATGGAAAGTGCCGGCGCCTACTTCCATATCGTAGGGCTGAAGTACCACACAACCTTGCTCGGCCCAGTATTGCTGGAGGGCGAGGATCAAGTCTTGGAAGGTACGCACGGCTGGCGTAGGCTGGCTCACGAAATTCACCTGTTTCTTGGGCTGCGATTTAAAGAGCGGGAGTATACCCGATTCGTTCGTGCGCACGCCCCCTGGAGCCTTATGCCACGCTGCTTTTGGTGTTCCGACGATCCGTTGTACATGGCTTATCACGATCAGGAGTGGGGCGTACCGCTACGCGATGCGCAGCGCTTGTTCGAGTTGCTTTTGCTCGAAGGGTTCCAGGCGGGCCTGTCGTGGATCACCGTACTGAAGAAGCGTGAGCGGTACCGTGAGGTGCTGTTCGGCTTCGACGTGCAGCGCGTGGCGCAGATGAGCGACGCCGAAATAGACGATCTGATGCTCGATCCGGGGATCATTCGCAACCGTCTGAAGCTCAACGCCGCCCGGCGCAATGCCCAGGCCTGGCTGGCGCTGGAAGACCCGGTGGCGTTTCTCTGGTCGTTCGTCGGGGACGCGCCTGCGATCAACCATTTCAAGGATCGCAGTCAGGTTCCGGCCGTGACGCCGGTCGCCGTGGAGATGAGCAAAGGCTTGAAAAAAGCCGGGTTCACCTTTGTCGGGCCGACCATTTGCTATGCCCTGATGCAGGCATCGGGCATGGTCATGGATCACACCACCGATTGTGATCGTTACGCCACATTGGCGGCGCGCGGTTAGAATGTGCGGTTCGCACACAGCACAAGAGATCAGGAGTGACCTGTGGATAAGTTGAAAGGCGCCTTGCTGGTAGGCGCTCTGCGGTTGTTTGCCCTGCTTCCGTGGGGGGCAGTACAAACGGTAGGTTCAGCGATTGGCTGGATGATGTGGAAAATCCCCAACCGCTCCCGCGACGTGGTGCGGATCAACCTCGCCAAGTGCTTCCCTGAAATGGACGCCGCCGAGCGCGAACGCCTGGTCGGGCAGAGCCTCAAGGACATCGGTAAATCCCTGACTGAAAGCGCCTGCGCATGGATCTGGCCGGCCCAGCGCTCCATCGACCTGGTGCGTGAAGTCGAAGGCCTCGATGTGCTCAAGGCGGCGCTGGCCTCGGGCAAGGGCGTGGTCGGCATCACCAGCCATCTGGGCAACTGGGAAGTGCTGAACCATTTTTACTGCAGCCAGTGCAAACCGATCATTTTCTACCGTCCGCCCAAGCTCAAGGCCGTGGACGAGTTGCTGCGCAAGCAACGGGTGCAATTGGGCAACCGGGTTGCCGCTTCGACCAAGGAAGGCATCCTCAGTGTCATCAAGGAAGTCCGCAAAGGCGGGGCTGTTGGCATTCCGGCCGACCCGGAGCCGGCCGAATCCGCCGGTATCTTCGTGCCCTTTTTCGCCACCAAGGCCCTGACCAGCAAGTTTGTGCCGAACATGCTGGCCGGCGGCAAAGCCGTTGGTGTGTTCCTGCATGCCCTGCGCCTGCCGGATGGCTCAGGCTACAAAGTGATCCTGGAAGCGGCGCCAGAGGCCATGTACAGCACCGATACCGAGACCTCCTGCGCGGCCATGAGCCAGGTGGTCGAGCGGTACGTGCGCGCTTATCCGAGCCAGTACATGTGGAGCATGAAGCGCTTCAAGAAACGCCCACCGGGTGAAGCACGCTGGTACTGAGTTGGCCAGGCCGACCTGTGGATAACCTGGCGCAGGCCGGTCAGGTGCAGCATAGTCACTGCGCCTGGCGTTCGAGCTTCTTCAGAAATACGGTCATTTCCTTTTCCGCCTGCTTGTCGCCATGGACGCGGGCGGCTTCAAGCCCTTGCTCCCAGGCCTGGCGCGCGGCTGGATAATCCTTCAGCGCCAGATGGGCCTTGCCCAATAGCTTCCAGGCCGCGGAGTATTTCGGATCGAATTCGACGCAGCGCTGGAAATGTTCGGCAGCCTTGGCATTTTCCCCAAGATCCAGATAGCCCTTGCCCAGCCCGAACCGCAGCAGCGAGTTATCCACACCCTTGGCGAGCATTTTTTCCAGGGATTCGAGCATGGGTAATGTCCTTCAATTGGAAGTGAAAGGCTTCTGTGGCGAGGGAGCTTGCTCCCGCTTGAGCGCGAAGCGGTCGCAATCCGCAATCCGGGTTGTACCTGACAATCCGCGATCAAAGGTTTTACGACTGCTTCGCAGCCGAGCGGGAGCAAGCTCCCTCGCCACAAATGAGCGTCAGTCGGTGGGTCAGAAGAAGCTCAGCCCCACGTGGAATAACTTCTCCACATCGCGAATGTGCTTTTTATCCACAAGGAACAGAATCACGTGGTCGCCCGCTTCGATCACGGTGTCGTCGTGGGCGATCAGCACTTTTTCGTCGCGAATGATCGCGCCGATGGTGGTGCCAGGCGGCAAGGCGATGTTTTCGATGGCCTTGCCGATGACCTTGCTCGACTTCATATCGCCATGGGCAATGGCCTCGATGGCTTCTGCCGCGCCACGTCGCAGGGAATGCACGCTGACGATATCGCCGCGACGTACGTGCGCCAGCAAGGTACCGATGGTCGCCAGCTGGGGGCTGATGGCAATGTCGATGTCACCGCCCTGGATCAGGTCGACATAGGCCGGGTTGTTGATGATGGTCATCACCTTTTTCGCGCCCAGGCGCTTGGCCAGCAGCGACGACATGATGTTGGCTTCGTCGTCGTTGGTCAGGGCCAAGAAGATATCGGCGTCGGCGATGTTCTCTTCCATCAGCAAGTCGCGGTCCGAGGCACTGCCCTGCAATACGACCGTGCTGTCGAGGGTGTCCGACAGGTAGCGGCAGCGCGCCGGGTTCATTTCGATGATCTTCACTTGGTAACGGCTTTCGATGGCTTCGGCCAGGCGCTCGCCGATCTGCCCGCCACCAGCGATCACAATGCGTTTGTAGCTTTCATCGAGGCGGCGCATTTCGCTCATCACCGCACGAATGTTCTCTTTGGCGGCGATGAAAAATACTTCGTCGTCGGCTTCGATCACCGTATCGCCTTGCGGCAGGAGGGGGCGATCGCGTCGGAAGATCGCCGCGACGCGAGTGTCGACGTTGGGCATGTGCTCGCGCAATTGACGCAGTTGATGACCCACCAGTGGCCCGCCGTAGTACGCCTTGACCGCCACCAGTTGGGCCTTGCCCTCGGCGAAGTCGATCACCTGCAGGGCACCGGGGTGTTCGATCAGGCGCTTGATGTAGTTGGTCACCACTTGTTCCGGGCTGATCAACACGTCCACCGGAATCGCATCGTTGTCGAACAGGCCGGCGCGGGTCAGGTACGCGGCTTCGCGAACCCGGGCAATCTTGGTCGGCGTGTGGAACAGGGTGTGGGCGACCTGGCAGGCGACCATGTTTGTTTCGTCGCTGTTGGTCACCGCGACCAGCATGTCGGCGTCATCGGCGCCCGCCTGACGGAGCACGGTCGGCAACGAGCCGCGCCCTTGTACCGTCCGAATGTCGAGGCGATCACCGAGGTCGCGCAGGCGTTCGCCGTCGGTGTCGACCACGGTGATGTCATTCGCTTCGCTGGCCAGGTGTTCTGCCAGCGTACCGCCAACCTGACCTGCGCCGAGGATGATGATCTTCATCCAGTCACTCCCTTAAAACCGTTTAGCCGCGTGTGGCGGCGATCTTGATCAGCTTGGCGTAATAGAACCCGTCGTGCCCACCTTCTTGCGCGAGCAACTGGCGGCCGTGGGGTTGCTTGATGCCGGCCTGGCTGGCGATGTCCAGTTCGCGAGCACCCGGGGTGCGGCCCAGGAAAGCTTCGATGACTTCGGTGTTCTCGGTGGGCAATGTGGAGCAGGTGGCGTAAAGCAGAATGCCACCGACTTCCAGGGTCGGCCACAAGGCATCGAGCAGTTCGCCCTGAAGCACCGCCAACGCCGCGATGTCATCCGGTTGACGGGTCAGCTTGATGTCCGGATGGCGGCGAATCACGCCAGTGGCCGAGCATGGCGCATCGAGCAGGATGCGCTGGAACGGCTTGCCGTCCCACCAGGCTTGGGTGTCGCGGCCATCGGCGGCGATCAGTTCGGCGTTCAGCCCCAGTCGCTCAAGGTTTTCCTTCACCCGTACCAGGCGTTTGGCTTCCAGGTCCACCGCCACCACGCCCGCGAGTGCAGGCTCGACTTCGAGAATGTGGCAGGTCTTGCCGCCCGGTGCGCAGCAGGCATCGAGCACCCGTTGGCCTGGCGCCAGGTCCAGCAGGTCCGCGGCCAGTTGTGCGGCTTCGTCCTGCACGCTGATCCAGCCTTCGGCAAAGCCGGGTAGCTTGCGCACGTCACCTGGCTCCTCGAGCACGATACCGTCCTGGCTGAACGGGCACGGCTGGGCCGCTACCCCCGCATCGCCCAGCAACGCGAGGTAGGCATCGCGGGCATGATGGCGGCGGTTGACCCGCAGAATCATTGGCGGGTGCGCGTTGTTCGCGGCGCAAATGGCTTCCCACTGCTGAGGCCAGAAGGCCTTGAGGGACTTTTGCAGCCAGCGCGGATGGGCGGTGCGAACCACCGGGTCGTGTTCAAGCTCGGCCAGCAGCGCTTCGCTCTCACGCTGGGCGCGGCGCAACACAGCATTCAGCAGGGCCTTGGCCCATGGTTTTTTCAGCTTGTCGGCGCACCCCACGGTTTCGCCGATGGCCGCGTGGGCCGGGACTCGGGTGTAAAGCAGCTGATACAACCCCACCAGCAGCAGCGCCTCGACATCGGCATCGGCGGCCTTGAACGGTTTTTGCAGCAGCGTGCTCGCCAGCGCCGACAAACGTGGCTGCCAGCGTGCAGTGCCAAAGGCCAGGTCCTGGGTGAAGCCGCGGTCGCGGTCTTCGACCTTGTCCATTTGCGTCGGCAAAGAACTGTTGAGCGAGGCTTTTCCGCTGAGAACGGCAGCCAATGCCTTGGCGGCGGCCAGACGTGGGTTCATTGGGCGTCTACCGCTTGACCGAGCACGGTACCGATGGCGAACTTCTCGCGACGGCTATTGAACAAGTCGCTGAAGTTAAGCGCCTTGCCACCGGGCAATTGCAGGCGGGTCAGGCACAGCGCCTGCTCACCGCACGCAACGATCAAGCCGTCCTTGCTGGCGCCCAGGACTTCGCCCGGTGCGCCTTTGCCGTCGGCCAGGCTGGCGGCGAGGACTTTCAAGGCTTCGCCATTGAGCGTGCTGTGGCAGATCGGCCACGGGTTGAACGCACGAACCAGGCGTTCCAGCTCAACGGCCGGGCGACTCCAGTCGATGCGTGCCTCATCCTTGTTCAACTTGTGGGCGTAGGTGGCGAGGCTGTCGTCCTGCACTTCACCCTCCAGCGTCCCCGCCGCCAGCCCGGCAATGGCCTGGATCACGGCGGGCGGACCCATTTCGGCCAGGCGGTCGTGCAGCATGCCGCCGGTGTCCTGGGCGCTGATCGGTGTGCTGACCTTGAGCAGCATCGGCCCGGTGTCCAGGCCGGCTTCCATGCGCATCACGGTCACGCCGCTTTCACCATCGCCCGCTTCGACGGCGCGCTGGATCGGCGCCGCACCGCGCCAGCGTGGCAGCAGGGAGGCGTGACTGTTGATGCAACCCAGGCGCGGGATATCCAGCACCACTTGCGGCAGGATCAAGCCATAGGCGACCACCACCATCAAGTCCGGCTTCAGCGCCGCCAGTTCTGCCTGAGCCTCGGCATTGCGCAAGGTCGGCGGTTGCAGCACCGGGATGTTGTGTTCCAGAGCCAATTGCTTGACCGGGCTGGGCATCAGTTTTTGCCCGCGACCTGCCGGACGGTCCGGCTGGGTGTAGACCGCGACGATCTCGTAAGGGCTGTCGAGCAGGGCCTTGAGGTGTTCGGCGGCAAATTCGGGGGTGCCGGCAAAGACGATGCGCAGTGGCTCAGTCATTGAAACTCTCGATTACAAAACGGTCACAAAAGAAAAAGGCTTGCCGCAGCAAGCCTTTGGAAGAAAGGAATCAAGCGTTCTGGCGATGGAGCTTTTCCAGCTTCTTCTTGATCCGGTCGCGTTTGAGCGTGGACAGGTAGTCGACGAACAATTTGCCGTTCAGGTGGTCGCATTCATGCTGGATGCACACCGCCAGCAGGCCTTCGGCGATGAGCTCGTACGGCTTGCCGTCGCGATCCAGGGCCTTGATCTTGACCTTCTGCGGGCGATCGACGTTTTCATAGAAGCCCGGTACCGAGAGGCAGCCTTCCTGATACTGATCCATCTCGTCGGTCAGGGTTTCGAATTCGGGGTTGATGAACACCCGGGGTTCGCTACGGTCTTCGGACAGGTCCATGACCACGATACGTTTATGCACGTTGACCTGGGTCGCTGCGAGGCCGATGCCTGGGGCTTCATACATTGTTTCAAACATGTCATCGACCAACTGCCGCACTTCGTCGTCCACTACGGTCACCGGTTTGGCGATCGTACGCAGGCGCGGGTCGGGGAATTCGAGGATGTTCAAAATGGCCATAAGCGTAATTGCTGCACGTGTGAAGTAAGGTCAGGGCCGATCGCCTGGTGGCTGCGATGAGGCCGGCGACGGCTGTAAAACGTCGCCCCCTGGGGAGCGAGCCACAGAGGCTCTGGCGTTTTACGCGAACCTACATAATAAAGGGATTCACCGCATGAGGAAATCACTACTCGCCCTGCTGCTTCTGGTCTCGGCCGGTTTCGCGCACGGGCAAGTACAACTTCGCGAGGGTTTTCCTGCGCAATACACCGTCTTGGTCGGTGACACACTCTGGGACATCTCCGGCAAATACCTGCATGAGCCCTGGAAATGGCCCGAGATCTGGCAGGTCAACCCGCACATTGAAAACCCCAACCTCATCTACCCCGGCGACACACTGTCGCTGGTCTACATCGACGGGCAGCCACGCCTGACCCTCAATCGTGGCACCTCGCGGGGCACCGTCAAGCTTTCACCACAGATTCGCCGCGTGCCCATGGTCGACGCCATCGCCAGCATTCCGCTGCATGCGATCAACAGCTTCCTGCTGGGCAACCGCATCGTCGACAAGGCGCAGGATTTCGACCGCGCGCCCTACGTCGTGGCCGGTGACGACGAGCGGGTGCTCAGTGGCGGCGGTGACCGGGTGTTCGCCCGCGGCACCTTTGATCCAGCTCAGTCGGTGTACGGCATCTTCCGTCAGGGCAAGGTGTACACCGATCCGCAGAGCCAGGAGCTATTAGGCATCAACGCCGATGACATCGGCACGGGCGAGATCATCGATACCCAGGGTGATATCACCACCCTCGCCTTGCAGCGTACTACCCAAGAGGTTCGACTCGGTGATCGGCTGTTGAGTGGCGAGGAACGGGCGATCAATTCGACCTTCATGCCCGCTGCCCCCGCTTCCGAGGTTCAGGGCTTGATCATCGACGTGCCGCGGGGCGTGACCCAGATCGGTGTGCTGGATGTGGTGACCCTCAACAAGGGGCGTCGCGACGGGTTGACCGAGGGCAACGTGTTGGCGGTGATGAAGACCGGTGAGACCGTGCGCGACCAAGTGGCCGGCGATGAAGTGAAAATGCCCGATGAGCGCGCCGGTCTGTTGATGGTTTTCCGGACCTACGAAAAGCTCAGCTATGGCCTGGTGCTCAGTGCTTCGCGTTCCCTGGCGGTGATGGACAAGGTGCGTAATCCGTAAAAGGCTCAACAAGTTACCAACAGACTTATCCACAGCTTGTTCCTGGCCCTACAGGGCCGCTCACGATCAAGGATGATCTTATGTCGCAGTCCGCATGCGCGTCGGTTTCACCGGCGGAACTGGAAGCCCGTTTACGTTTGCATCGCCTGCCGGAGCTCGGCCCGCGACGGTTTCAAAAGCTGCTGGAAGCCTTTGGCTCGGCCTCCAAAGCCATCAGTGCGCCGGCCAGTGCCTGGCGCGCCCTGGGGTTGCCAGTGGCGTGTGCCGAGGCCCGGCGCAGTCCGCTGATTCGTGATGCTGCCTATCACGCATTGACCTGGCTAGAGCATGAGGACCAGCATTTATTGATGCTTGGCCAGCCAGGCTACCCGGCATTGCTGGCCGAGATCAGTGATCCGCCACCGCTGTTGTTTGTCGCGGGTGCCCCCGCGATCCTGGACAAACCGCAATTGGCGATCGTCGGCAGCCGGCGCGCATCGAGACCGGGAATGGACACCGCCGTAGCATTTTCACGGAGCCTGGCGGGCGCCGGTTTTGTCATCACCAGCGGCCTGGCGCTGGGTATCGATGCCGTCGCCCATCAAGCCGCTCTGGATGTCGGAGGGCAAACGGTCGGGGTGCTCGGCACGGGCCTGGAAAAATTTTATCCACAGCGTAATCGACGAATTTTTGACGCAATGATCGCGCACGGCAGTGCGGTGGTTTCCGAGTTCCCGCTGGATGCCGGTCCGCACGCCAGCAACTTCCCGCGCCGCAACCGGATCATCAGTGGCTTGTCCCTCGGCGTGCTGGTGGTCGAGGCCAGCGTCGCCAGCGGCTCGTTGATCACGGCAAGGCTGGCGGCGGAGCAAGGGCGCGAGGTCTACGCGATTCCAGGGTCGATCCATCACCCCGCTGCCCGTGGCTGTCATCAATTGATTCGCGATGGCGCGGTGCTGGTGGAAACCATCGAGCACATTCTCGAAGGCCTGCGCGGTTGGCAACATCTGCCGTTATCCACAGAGGCACCGGAACCTGTCGAGCACCCGCTGCTGTGCCTGCTGTTTGCGGCGGCACATACCAGCGAAGCCCTGGCCGATGCAGCCGGTTGGCCCTTGCCCAAGGTCCTGGTCGCACTGACCGAGCTGGAAATGGATGGGCGAGCGGTGTGCGAAGGCGGACGCTGGTTTGCACGCCTAAGCTAGTTTCATGAGCTGGGTTTTGTAAGGAAGATCGGTAAACTGCGCGCAGCTTATTTTTGGAGAGTCGGTCATGGTCAACAGTTGGCGTGTGCAACAAGCCGCACAAGCAGTTCGCGCAGGCGCGGTGATTGCCTATCCAACCGAAGCTGTGTGGGGCCTGGGGTGCGACCCGTGGGACGAAGAGGCGGTGTATCGCTTGCTGGCGATCAAGGGGCGCTCGGTGGACAAGGGCCTGATCCTGATTGCCGACAATATTCGCCAGTTCGACTTCTTGTTCGAAGATTTCCCGGAACTGTGGCTCGATCGCATGGCCAGTACCTGGCCGGGGCCGAACACCTGGCTGGTCCCCCATCAGAACCTGCTGCCGCAATGGATCACCGGGGTCCATGAGACCGTGGCGTTGCGTGTCAGCGATCACCCGCTGGTTCGGGATTTGTGCGCGTTGATCGGGCCACTGGTGTCGACCTCCGCCAACCCTCAGGGGCGGCCGGCGGCGCGCACGCGGATTCGCGTCGAGCAGTATTTCCGCGGGCAAGTCGACCTGGTGCTCGGCGGGAATCTGGGCGGCCGTAAAAATCCGAGCGTGATACGCGACCTTGCGACCGGCCAGGTGGTGCGCGCGGGCTGAGGCCCTGCGACGAGGGGGATGTCCCCTCGCCGCCCTTCAGGTTTAAGGCAGCAACACTGTCGACCCAGTAGTGCGTCGTGCCGACAACTCGGTCTGCGCCTTCGCCGCGTCAGCCAGTGAGTAACGCTGGCTGATGTCGACCCTGAGCTTGCCGTCGATGATCATTGCAAACAGCTCATCGGCCATGGTTTGCAGGTTTTCAGCGTTGTTGGCGTAAGTCCCCAGGGTGGGACGGGTGACATACAGCGAGCCCTTCGCCGCCAGAATCCCCAGGTTCACTCCGTCCACCGCTCCCGAGGCGTTGCCGAAGCTCACTACCAACCCGCGTGGTGCCGTGCAATCGAGCGAGGTCAGCCAGGTGTCCTTGCCGACGCCGTCGTAGACCACCGGACACTTCTTGCCGTCTGTCAGCTCCAGCACCCGTTGAGCGACGTCTTCATGGCTGTAGTCGATCGTCGCCCAGGCACCGTTGGCCTTGGCCAGTGCAGCTTTTTCGGGGGAGCTGACGGTGCCTATCAGCTTCACACCCAAGGCCTTGGCCCATTGGCAGGCCAACGAACCGACACCCCCGGCAGCGGCGTGGAACAGGATGGTTTCGCCACCCTTGAATTCGTAGGTCTGACGCAACAGGTACTGCACGGTCAGCCCTTTGAGCATGACGCCTGCGGCCTGTTCGAAGCTGATGGCATCCGGCAGGTGCACCAGGTTGTCTTGCGGCAAGGTATGCAGGTCGCTGTAGGCCCCCAGCGGGCCGCTGCCATACGCCACGCGGTCACCGACCTTGAAGCGCGTCACGTCACGGCCCACCGCATCGACCACGCCAGCACCTTCTGCGCCAAGGCCCGATGGCAGGGCTGGCGGAGCATAGAGCCCGCTCCGGAAGTAGGTGTCGATGAAGTTCAGGCCGATGGCCTTGTTACTGACACGCACCTGCTGCGGGCCCGGTTCGGTCGGCTGATAATCCACATACTCAAGCACTTCGGGGCCGCCATGGGCGCGGAACTGGATACGTTTGGCCATCTGCACTCTCCTTGGGTGGTGTTGCGTAGCGCCCTATCGGACTCCTAAGCTTGATCTTCGTCAACTGCGGCGGGCACGGGTGCAGTGGTATGCTACGCACCCATTTGCGCTGGCCGCCGTTCTGATCGAGCGCCGCGTAGCTTTGCCCGATTCAAGGTGATGCCATGACTACCCGCACCGAAGCCGTTAAAGCCTACCTGCTCGACCTGCAAGACCGCATTTGTGCTGCGCTGGAAACCGAAGACGGTGGCACGCACTTCGTCGAAGACGCCTGGACCCGGCCAGCCGGCGGTGGCGGTCGAACGCGGGTGATCGAGAACGGCGCAGTGATCGAGAAAGGCGGCGTCAATTTTTCCCACGTCTTTGGCAGTGGTCTTCCGCCGTCCGCCAGTGCTCATCGGCCAGAATTGGCCGGACGCGGCTTCGAAGCCCTCGGCGTGTCGCTGGTGATTCACCCGCACAATCCTCATGTGCCGACTTCCCACGCCAATGTGCGCTTTTTCATCGCTGAAAAAGAAGGTGAAGAGCCGGTCTGGTGGTTTGGCGGAGGCTTCGACCTGACGCCTTACTACGGCAATGAAGAAGACTGCGTGCACTGGCATCGCGTGGCTGCCGAGGCGTGCGCGCCGTTCGGGCCGGACGTCTACAGTCGGTACAAGGACTGGTGCGATAGCTACTTTCACATCAAGCATCGCAATGAACCCCGGGGCATCGGCGGCTTGTTCTTCGATGACCTGAACGAGTGGGACTTCGACACCTGCTTCGCCTTTATGCGCGCCATTGGCGATGCCTACATCGACGCCTACCTGCCGATCATGCAAATGCGCAAGGCCCAGGCCTTCACCGAGCAACAGCGCGAGTTCCAGGAATTCCGCCGTGGGCGTTACGTCGAGTTCAATCTGGTTTACGACCGAGGCACCCTGTTCGGCCTGCAATCGGGCGGGCGTACCGAGTCGATCCTGATGTCGTTGCCGCCGCAAGTCCGTTGGGGCTATGACTGGAAGCCCGAGCCTGGCAGCGAAGAAGCGCGCCTGACCGAGTATTTCCTGCAAGACCGCGACTGGCTGGCTGAGGCCTGAACGAGGAATCCCGATGGACCGTTATGTCGTTTTCGGTAACCCGATTGGTCACAGCAAATCGCCATTGATCCATCGCCTGTTCGCCAAACAGACCGCTCAGCACCTGGACTACAACACTCTGTTGGCGCCACTGGATGACTTTGCAGGCTGTGCCCGGGCGTTTTTCAGCGACGGGTGCGGTGCCAATGTCACGGTGCCGTTCAAGGAAGAGGCCTATCGCCTGGCCGATAGCCTGACAGCGCGGGCGCAGCGGGCCGGGGCGGTCAACACCCTGAGTAAACTGGCCGATGGCAGTCTGTTGGGAGACAACACCGATGGTGCCGGGCTGGTGCGGGACCTGACAGTCAACGCCGGGTTCAGCTTGCGCGGTAAACGCATTCTGCTGCTGGGCGCTGGCGGCGCGGTACGGGGCGCACTGGAACCGCTACTGGCCGAGCAGCCATCGTCGGTGATCATCGCCAATCGTACGGTGGAAAAGGCTGAACGGCTGGCTGAGCTGTTCGCCGATCTGGGGCCTGTGTCTGCCAGTGGTTTCGACTGGCTGCGTGAGCCGGTGGACCTGATCATCAATGCGACGTCGGCCAGCCTGTCAGGTGATGTACCGCCCATTGCCAGCAGCCTGATCGAACCCGGCAAGACGGTGTGCTACGACATGATGTACGGCAAGGATCCCACCTCGTTCTGCCGTTGGGCCAGCGAACAGGGCGCCGCCGTGGCGATGGATGGCTTGGGCATGCTCGCCGAGCAGGCGGCTGAGGCCTTTTTCCTGTGGCGTGGTGTGCGTCCGGATACGGCGCCGGTGCTGGCCGAGTTGCGACGCCAGCTGGCGCTGTAATGACTTCGCGGGCAAGCCCGCGAATGGCCAAGACGCCAATGCTGGATCAGTCCTCAAACCGGATCGGGCACTTCTGCGCCCCTTCGAGTTTTCTCAGTTCCTCGACCACATGCCCACGTGCTCGACGCAGGGTCAGGCTGCGGTCCTGCCTGAGCAACCTGCGTGCTTCCTGGTGCAGCATTTCCACGCCAGAATAGTCGATGAAGTTGATGTACTGGGCCTCAATCACCACCTTCAGGCCTTTCGTGCGTTGCAGGCGTACTTGCAGGTAATGGCTGGCGCCGAAAAAAATCGAGCCGCCTACCCGCAGAATCTCTTCATCGCCTTCGTGCCATTGCTGCACGCGGGGCTGCGAAGTGCGCTTGAGGTAGAAAAACAGCGACACCAGAACCCCGGCGTAGATCGCTGTTTGCAGCTCCAGCAACAGCGTGGCGACGCAAGTCAGTGCCATCACCACGAATTCGGCCCGGCTGACCCGGAACAATGCCCGAATGCCGCGATGATCCACCAACCCCCAACAAATCAGCAAAATGCTGCCGGCCATGGCGGGGATCGGGATCTGCGCGATGAGAGACGCGCCGGCCATGGCGAACAACGCTACCCACAGCGCGGAGAACACCCCGGCCAGGGGGGAGCAGGCCCCCGCCTCATAACTCAAGCCCGAACGGGTGAAGGAGCCGGCCGACAAGGAACCTGAGAAAAAACTGCCAACGATATTGGAAAGGCCCTGCGCGCGAACCTCCTGGTTCGCATCGAGCAACTGTTGTGAGCGTGCCGACAACGAGCGGGCGATCGACAGACTGGTCACCAGCCCGAGCATGCCGACGGCCACCGCGCTGGGCAGCAGACGCAACACCAGGTCCAGGTCCAGTGGCAATGGACTCAGGGGTGGCCAGCGGCCGACGAACGAACTGACCAGATGCACATGGCCAAACATCGAGGGCCACAGCCACACGACGACTGCGCTGAGTACCAGCGTGATCAGCAGGCTCGGCCAGCGAGGCAGCAGCAGTTTCAGGGCGATGCCCACAGCCAGTGTGCCGAGCCCCAGCACCAGCGACGGTTTATCCAGCGCATCGACATGGTTGACCAACGACACCAGGCTGTTGAGCGCAGTCGCCTGATTCGGCAGGTCCAGCCCCAGCAGGTTGGGCAACTGCCCGAGGGCGATCACCACCGCCGCGCCCAGGGTGAACCCCAGCACTACGGA
Source organism: Pseudomonas sp. FW300-N1A1 (assembly GCF_058789115.1). NCBI lineage: Bacteria > Pseudomonadati > Pseudomonadota > Gammaproteobacteria > Pseudomonadales > Pseudomonadaceae > Pseudomonas > Pseudomonas sp. FW300-N1A1. The sequence continues at coordinate 187,857 of NZ_JBYTBK010000002.1, forward strand.
ATGGGAGACGAAGTTCACCAGGGCGCCGAAGCGCAGCAGGCCGAGCAGCCACTGGAAAACGCCAGCGAGGAACGTCAGCAACAGGATCAGTGTGATGTAGTCCTGTGACTCGGGCACAGCCAGAGGACTGACACTGGCGTACAGAACAATGGAGATGGCTGCCGTAGGGCCACAGATCAAATGCCAGGACGAGCCCCACAGACAGGCGATCAGGACCGGGACGATGGCCGCATAAAGGCCATATTCCGGCGGCAGGCCAGCGATCAGGGCGTAGGCAATGGATTGCGGTAACGCAAGAATCGCCCCATTCAGGCCTACAACCAGGTCACGACCAACGCTGGCGCGGGTTTGCCGGGGCAGCCAGCGAAGGAAGGGAAAGAGCGAATGGCGACTGGGGATTGCCATGGGGCCTCTTGGTCGGAATCGTTCAAAGGCGACAGGATAAAGCATTGTGGCGAGGGAGCTTGCTCCCGCTGGGTTGCAAAGCAACCCAAAACCGCCAACCCCGGCTCTCTCGGGTGCAATGCGGTGTTCGGGTTTGCGACCGCTTCGCGCTCGAGCGGGAGCAAGCTCCCTCGCCACAGGTGATCCGACGGCTTTCAGAGCTTGGCTTTGACGGCCGGCAATGCATCTTTGCCATCCACGGCCTTCACGCCATCCAGCCACTTGTCCAGGACCGCCGGGTTGGCCTTGATCCAGGTTTTCGCAGCGTCGGCGTTACTGATCTTCCTGTTCACCACCTCGGCCATGATGCTGTTTTCCATTGCCTGGGTGAAGCTCAGGTTGGTCAGCAGTTTGCCGACATTCGGGCAGGCCTGTGCATAACCTTTGCGGGTCAGGGTGTGGACGCTGCCGGTGTCACCGAAGTATTTCTCGCCACCCTTGAGGTAGCGCATATTCAGTTGCACGTTCATCGGGTGCGGGGTCCAGCCGAGGAAGGTCACGAATTTCTGTTTTTTCACCGCGCGCGCGGACTCGCTGACGGGCTTGGCCCTGCCGGCGATTGCGGTGTAGCGTTGTGTCGGGGAAATGAATTCCGATACACGAGAGCACTATGCAAAGGATCAAGGGCTACCATGCCCACGTTTATTTCGACGCGAACACGATCGACCAGGCGCGGGCCTTGTGTGAGCAGGCTGCGCAGCTGTTTCCGCTGAAGATGGGGCGGGTTCACGAACGGCCTGTCGGCCCGCATCCAGACTGGAGTTGTCAGTTGGCGTTTGAGCCGCAGTACCTGGGCATGGTGTTGCCGTGGCTCGCGCTCAATCGCAAAGGTTTGGTGGTGTTCTTGCACCCCGATACCGGTGATGACCTGGCCGATCACACCGACCACGCGGTCTGGATGGGGGCGATCCGGCCGCTGGATTTGTCGATTTTTTGAGCGATCTGGATCGCTCCCGCGCGCGAACGCGGGAACGCGGGAACGATCCGGCAGGTGTCAACCGACGCGAGCGTTGCGCACGCCCTCGGACAACGCTGAACACAGGCGCAATACGTCATCGATGGCTTGCTGCGGCGTGGCCGCATTGGCGATGTGGTCGATCAGCGCCGAGCCTACAACTACACCGTCCGCCAGGCGGGCGATGGAAGCCGCTTGCTCTGGGGTACGGATACCGAAGCCGATGCTGATCGGCAGGTCGGTATGGCGACGCAGACGGGTCACCGCTTCTTCGACGTGTTCCAGGGTGGCTGCACCTGCGCCCGTCACGCCCGCCACCGATACGTAGTAAACGAATCCGGAGCTGCCGTTGAGCACGGTCGGCAGGCGCACGTCGTCGGTGGTCGGGGTGGTCAGGCGGATGAAATCGATGCCTGCCGCTTGTGCCGGGTCGCACAGCTCGCCGTTATGCTCGGGTGGCATGTCGACCACGATCAGGCCATCAACGCCGGCTTCCTTGGCATCCGCGATGAAGCGCGGAACGCCGTAATGGTGGATCGGGTTGAAGTAACCCATCAGCACCAGTGGCGTGTCGTTGTTGCCTTCACGGAACTCGCGAACCATTTGCAGGGTTTTCGCCAGGTTCTGTTTGGCGCCCAAGGCGCGGATGTTGGCGAGCTGGATCGCCGGGCCATCGGCCATCGGGTCGGTGAAGGGCATGCCCAACTCGATCACATCGGCACCCGCTGCTGGCAGGCCCTTGAGGATTGCCAGGGAGGTGTCGTAGCTCGGATCACCAGCGGTGACGAAGGTCACCAGGGCCGCGCGGTTCTGTTCCTTGAGTTCGGCAAAGCGCTTTTGCAGGCGGCTCATCAGTGTTTCTCCTGCTGGGACTGTTCCATATGGTGCATCACAGTTTGCATGTCTTTGTCGCCACGACCGGACAGGTTGACCACCATCAGATGATCCTTGGGCAAGGTCGGTGCGCGTTTGAACACCTCGGCCAGGGCGTGGGCGCTTTCCAATGCAGGAATAATCCCTTCCAGGCGGCAGCATTGGTGGAAGGCTGCGAGGGCTTCGTCGTCGGTCACCGAGGTGTACTGAACGCGGCCGATGTCATGCAACCAGGCGTGTTCAGGGCCGATGCCCGGGTAGTCGAGGCCAGCGGAGATCGAGTGGGCGTCGATGATCTGGCCATCGTCGTCCTGCAGCAGGAAGGTACGGTTGCCGTGCAGTACACCGGGTACGCCGCCGTTCAGGCTGGCAGCGTGCTTGCCGGTTTCAATGCCGTAGCCAGCGGCTTCGACACCGATGATCTCGACGCTCTTGTCATCAAGGAACGGGTGGAACAGGCCCATGGCATTGGAGCCACCGCCGATGCACGCCACCAGGCTGTCCGGCAGGCGGCCTTCCTGGGCTTGCAGCTGCTCGCGGGTTTCCTTGCCGATCACGGCCTGGAAGTCGCGGACCATTGCCGGGTACGGGTGCGGACCGGCCACAGTGCCGATCAGGTAGAACGTGCTGTCGACGTTGGTGACCCAGTCGCGCAGGGCTTCATTCATCGCGTCTTTCAGGGTGCCGGTACCCGCCACCACCGGGATGACTTCGGCGCCCAGCAGTTTCATGCGGAACACGTTGGCCTGTTGGCGTTCGATGTCCGTGGTGCCCATGTAGATCACGCAGTCCAGGCCAAAGCGCGCGGCCACGGTGGCCGTGGCCACGCCGTGCATGCCGGCGCCGGTCTCGGCGATGATGCGTTTCTTGCCCATGCGTCGCGCCAGCAGAATCTGGCCGATGCAGTTGTTGATCTTGTGCGCGCCAGTGTGGTTCAGCTCTTCGCGCTTGAGGTAAATCTTGGCGCCACCGCAGAACTCGGTCAGGCGTTCGGCAAAGTACAGCGGGCTTGGGCGTCCGACGTAATCGCGCTGGAAGTAGGCCAGTTCTTCCTTGAATGCAGGATCTTCCTTGGCGGCTTCGTATTCGCGGGCCAGGTCGAGGATCAACGGCATCAGGGTTTCGGCAACGTAGCGGCCGCCGAACGCGCCAAACAGGCCGTTGGCATCAGGGCCGTTGCGCAGATTAGTCTGGGTCATGGGGCGCTCCAGGTGAATGCATGAAGTGACAATGGGGTTCACTCTACCCCTGACGTTCTGCGCTGAAAACCGATAAGATCGCCACAACCTGTCAGGAAAACTCACAGATCAAATGAGCCACGACCTTCCCCCGCTCAACGCCTTGCGCGCCTTTGAGGCGACGGCCCGCTTGAACAGCGTCAGTCAGGCGGCGGAGCAATTGCACGTCACCCATGGTGCGGTCAGCCGGCAATTGAAAGTGCTGGAGGCGCATCTGGGGGTCAGCCTGTTCGTCAAGGACGGGCGCGGCCTGAAACTCACAGATGCGGGTGTGCGTTTACGCGATGCCAGCGGCGAGGCCTTTGAGCGCTTGCGCACGGTGTGCAGCGAACTGACCCAAGGCCATGCCGATGCGCCGTTCGTGCTGGGGTGTTCCGGCAGCTTGCTGGCGCGCTGGTTCATACCGCGCCTGGGCCGGCTGAATGCCGACCTGCCGGATCTGCGCTTGCACCTGTCGGCGGGGGAAGGCGATCTCGACCCGCGTCGACCGGGGCTGGATGCCTTGCTGGTGTTTGCCGAGCCGCCCTGGCCGGCGGACATGCACGTGTATGAGCTGACCAGCGAGCGCATCGGCCCGGTGCTGAGCCCCCGCTTTGCCGGTTACGAAGCGTTGCGCCAGGCACCGGCCAGTGCCCTGCTCAACGAACCCTTGCTGCACACCACCTCACGCCCGCAGGCCTGGCCCAGCTGGGCGCAACGTAATGACCTTGACGCCAGGGCGCTGAAGTACGGGCAGGGTTTCGAGCATTTGTACTACCTGTTGGAGGCAGCGGTGGCCGGTCTGGGGGTGGCGATTGCCCCGCAGCCGCTGGTGGCCGAGGATTTGAAGGCCGGTCGCCTGGTGGCGCCCTGGGGTTTTTCCGAAACCCCGGCGCAACTGGCATTGTGGCTACCCAAGCGCGCCGCGGACGGGCGCGCTCGGCAGTTGGCGCAATGGCTCAAGAACGAGCTGCAGCAGACGCTTTAGCGACTGCGTTTGCACAGCAGATAAGCCGCCAGCAAACCCAGTGCGCCGACCGCGACACCGGTCGTGGTCCATGGGTGTTGCTGAGCATAATCGCGGGTCGCGATCCCGGTTTCACGGGTTTTGACTTTGACTTCTTCGTACGCATCGCTGAGCAGGCTGCGCGAGTGTCTCAGCGCGTTCTCGGCGTTGCCTTTCAGGCTTTTGAGGGTTTTCAGCGACTCGTCCGAGGCATCACTCTTCAGGTTTTCCAGCGACTTGAGCAGACTCTCGATCTCGGCTTCCATGCTTTGCAATGAGGCTTTACGTAGCGAGGTGTTGGCCATGGTGACTCTCCTGCATTGATTGAGTGGCGTGTGTGGGTTGGGACTCCAGCCGTTCCTGAAAGTGCAGAAAATCTGAACCGGTCCATGGCCGTGGCCTACAGAAGAAATACAAAAAATCACTGCTAGGCTGTAGGTACCTTCAAGGAGAACGCCATGACTGACCATCACACTTACAAGAAAGTCGAACTGGTTGGCTCGTCCCCCACCAGCATAGAAGAGGCCATCAATAACGCACTGGCCGAGGCCAGTAAGAGCATCAAGCATCTGGAGTGGTTCGAGGTGACTGAAACCCGGGGCCACATCAAGGACGGCAAGGCGGCGCATTTTCAAGTGACGCTAAAGGTCGGTTTCCGGATTGCCAATAGCTGAGGTTGAACTAGGCTTCTGAACTTATGCGCTGGCCGATTGCCATAGGAGATGGCAAAGCGCTATTTAGTCTTGGGCGTTCATCGCCCGAGCACCGAGGCTTATCCTTTTGATCTGACCAGGGAACGTGACCGATGAAGAAGTTGATTCTGGCTGTAGGTTTGCTGAGCATGGCGGGAACAGTCTTTGCGGCAGGCAAGCCGTGTGAAGAGCTGAAAGCCGAAATTGCCGCGAAACTGGATGCCAAGGGTGTTTCCGGTTATTCGCTGGAGATCGTCGACAAAGGTACTGCCGCTGGCGGAAAAGTCGTAGGTACCTGTGAAGGCGGCGCCAAGGAAATCGTCTACAAGAAGTAGACCGAGTACACGCTACAGTTGAAAGCCGACGCCAGCGCGTCGGCTTTTTTCTGGCCGCTGTCTGAGCCTTAGCCCTTCATTACCTGCGCCAGTAACTCGTAGGAATGCAGACGGTCGGCGTGTTCGTACAGGTCGCAGGTGAAGATCAGCTCATCGGCCTGGGTCTGTTCGATCAGTACCTCAAGCTTGCCGCGAATCTTCGCCGGGCTTCCAACCATCGCCAGCCCCAGGAATTCGCCTACGGCTTGTTTCTCATGAGGCAGCCACAGGCCGTCCATGCTGTGCACCGGGGGGCGCTGAACCAGGCTTTGCCCGCGCATCAGCGCCAGAATCCGTTGGTAGACCGAGGTGGCCAGGTAGTCCGCCTGCTCGTCGGTATCGGCGGCGACCAACGGCACGCCGAGCATGACGTAGGGTTTATCCAGTACGGCGGAAGGCTTGAAGTGATTGCGGTAGACGCGAATCGCTTCGTGCAGGTAGCGCGGTGCGAAATGCGAGGCAAAGGCGTAGGGCAGGCCCCGTTCGCCCGCCAGTTGTGCGCTGAACAGGCTGGAGCCCAATAACCAGACCGGGACGTTGGTGCCGGTACCGGGCATGGCGATGATGCGTTGATCCGGTGTACGTGGGCCGAGGTAACGGACCAGTTCGGCGACATCTTCTGGAAAGTCGTCGGCGCTGCCAGAGCGTTCGCGGCGCAAGGCACGAGCGGTCATTTGGTCAGAACCCGGGGCGCGCCCTAGTCCAAGGTCGATGCGGCCCGGGTACAGGCTTTCCAGGGTGCCGAACTGCTCGGCGATCACCAGCGGTGCGTGGTTGGGCAGCATGACGCCACCTGAGCCGACCCTGATGCTCGATGTCCCGCCGGCCAGGTAACCCAGCAGTACCGAGGTCGCGGAGCTGGCGATACCGTCCATGTTGTGGTGTTCAGCCACCCAGAAGCGGTTGTAGCCCCATTTTTCAACGTGTTGCGCCAGGTCCAGCGAGTTGCGCAGCGATTGGGCGGGGCTGCCGTTCTCGCGAACGGGCACCAGGTCCAGGGTTGAGAACTTGATCTCGGACAGCTGTTTCATGGCCTGCTTCTCCAATGGGGGGGCGCAGGCTTTTCTCTCGAATGAAAACCTGCCGAATGTGAAGGCGTGTTCCATGCAATGTGGGCATATACCCGAGTTTCAATAGCCGAGCTGAAATTGCCTACCCGATCAACGGCTCGATTCGACAGGGCGAACCTTGCCCGGCCTTCTATTCTCAGAATCCCTGACAACCGAAAACCATCAAGGCGCGATCGCTCGCGCCAGTGAGGAGGCAAAGATGAGCATCAAGAAGAGAGCATCGGCGCATTGGGTCGGCGATCTGAAAACCGGCCTGGGTTCTATCTCGACCGAAACCGGCGTCCTGAAAAACGCCCCCTATGGTTTCAAGGCACGCTTCGAAGGTGGCCCAGGCACCAACCCGGAAGAACTGATCGGCGCCGCTCACGCAGGCTGTTTCTCCATGGCCTTTTCGATGATCCTCGGCGAGGCTGGCCTCAAGGCCACCACCATTGATACCAGCGCCGAAGTCACGCTGGATCAGATCGAGGGTGGTTTTGCGATCACGGCGGTGCACCTGATTCTCAAGGCGAAAATCCCCGGCGCCAGCCAGCAGCAATTTGAAGAGCTGAGCAAAAAGGCCAAGGAAGGCTGTCCGGTGTCCAAGGTGCTGAATGCCACCATTACCCTTGATGGCACACTCGTCAGCTGACAGCGCCTTTGTGGAGTTGCCACAAATCAGAACTCGCCGGGCAAAACTGTGGTCGAATGAATGGCAGCGGCTTAAGTGTATGTTCGTACGCGCTGCTTCAAGGGAGCTTCAACCATGAAACGTTTTGCCTTGGCGGTTTTCTGCGGTGCGTTGGCCACATCGGCCATGGCCGCGCCGAAACCCTGCGAAGAACTCAAGGCCGAGATCGAAGCCAAGATCCAGGCCAACAACGTGTCCTCTTATACGCTGGAAATTGTCAGCAATGACGAAGTGCATGACCAGAACATGGTGGTCGGTACCTGCGAAAATGGCACCAAGAAAATCATCTATCAGAAGAACGACAACTGATAAGCCTTATGGCACACAGTTGACCTGACGTTCTTCGGCGACGATCTTGCGCTGGGCGTTGTACAGCCGGGCGCTGGGCGTGAAGGCCAGCGAACGGGCTTCGAGCCGATAGCGTTGGCCCGCTTCAAAATGATCATAGCTAATGGTCAGATAGCACAGCCGTTCCTGTGGGTCGGTGTTCATGCTCATCCCGCCACCGAATACCTCGAAATCAAAGCGAACCATGAGCTCATGACTGCCAGGCGGGACCTGGAAGAACCGTCCGTCACGCTGCGGCTGGTTGTCCAGGCGCTCAGCCATCAGCACTTTTCCACCGGGTGTGGGCATGGCGAAGTCGACCCAGGCCATCGCCGGGTTGACGTCCGGCAAGGGGCTGGCACAGGCGGCCAGCGAACTGACGGCAAATAACAACAAATACCTTCGCATGCTCAATTCCCGGGCGGTAATTGGCTAAGCATAGCGCCGATCAAGTGCCCTGGCAGCCTGCCGGTTGCGCCTGGCCTACGACTTTTCGCTGCTGATCGTAGAGTTTTGCCCACGGCCGAAAACCGATATTCCCTGCTTGCAGCTGATAGCGTTGGCCAGCATTGAACTCGCTGAACTTCACGCTCAGTTGGCAATTGCGCCACAGCGGCTGGGCATCGGGGCCAATATTGGTCGGCTGCACCGCAAACTGATAGCGCACTTTCAATTCGTGACGGCCCGGCGAGACTTCGAAGTAGCGTTTATCAAGGGTCGCCTTATCGTCGACTTCCAGCGCATGCAGTGTGGTGTCTTCCGGATGAGGGGCCAGGTCGATCCAGGCTTGTGTAGGGTCGGGTTGGGGCAGTCCAGCACAGCCGGCCAGCATCAGCAGGCCTCCAGTTAGCAGTAACACACGCATAGCGAAGCTCCAGTCAGGCGAGATAGTCTTGCGGGCAGACTCCCCAAGGATGATTCGATGTGATCAGGCTGCTTCCAAGCCATCGGTTACTTGATCGCGTTTTGCGCGTTTTGTTTCCGGCTGTGTTGTTTTTATGGCTGAACGGTTGTGCGAGTGTCAGTTACTACGGCCAGTTGGCCAGTGGCCAGCTGCAATTGTTGCGGGCGCGCGAGCCTGTGAGCACGGTGATCAGTGACCCGGCCAGCGATGCAACACTGCGCGCGCATCTCAGGCAATCACAAAAAGCCCGGGACTTCGCCAGCCAGCACCTGCACTTGCCGGATAACCAGAGCTATCGCCTCTACGCCGATATCGGCCGGCCTTATGTGGTGTGGAATGTGTTCGTCACGCCGGAATTTTCCCTCAGTGCGCAGAACTATTGCTTTCCCATCGCCGGGTGCGTGGCTTACCGCGGGTACTACAACCAGAGTGCCGCGAGGGGTGAAGCGGCGTTGCAGCGTCTGCAAGGTATGGATGTCTCGGTCGGCGGGGTGGAGGCCTATTCAACCCTGGGCTGGTTCAATGATCCGATCATGAATTCGATGCTGGGCTGGGGCGATGAACGCCTGGCGACCCTGATTTTTCACGAGCTGGCGCATCAGCGTTGCTATGTGAAGGACGACACCGAGTTCAACGAGTCTTTCTCCACGTTTGTCGAACAGGAAGGCACCCGCCAATGGCGCACGGCACGGGGCTTGCCGCCGGCCAGTAAGGTCCAGGAGCAGCAACGCGAACAGTTTGTCCGACTGGTTATGGATACCCGCACCCGCCTGGAAAAACTCTATGCGCTGCCCTTGGCGCCGGAGCCGATGCGCCAGCGCAAAGCGGCCGAATTCGAACGCATGCGCAGCGACTATCGGACCCTGCGCGACAGCCTTTGGGCCGGTAACAAGCGCTTCGATGCCTGGATCAACGCTCCGATGAACAACGCCCGGTTGCTGCCGTTCGGGCTGTATGACCAATGGGTGCCGGCGTTTGCCGAACTGTTCAAGCGGTCGGGGGGTGATTGGACGACGTTTTATGCGGCGGTCGAGAGGCTGGGAAGGTTGCCGATCGAACAGCGCAAGGCGGCGTTGAAAGCCTTGGCAGCGCCAGAAAAGACGGGTGGCTGAACGGGCCCTTGTGCGGCACGCCAGCCCCACGCTGGGTGCTGCTGGCGTGCCCGCGATTGAGTTAGCGAGGCAAAAATGCCTGATGCAACTGGCTCAGGGTCTCGAAGTGATACGCCGGTTGTTCAGCGCTTAGCTCTTCATGGCTGCCAAAGCCATAACCCACGGCCGCGGCGTCCAGTCCGTTGCGTCGAGCGCCGATCAGGTCGTGTTTGCGGTCGCCGATCATCAGGGTGGTACTCGGGTCCAGGCCTTCTTCGGCCATCAGGTGGGCAATCAGCTCGACCTTGTCGGTGCGGGTGCCGTCCAGTTCGCTGCCGTAGATCACCTTGAAGTGCCGGGCGAAGTCGAAGTGCCGGGCAATTTCCCGGGCGAAAATCCACGGTTTCGATGTCGCGATGTACAGCTGCCGACCCTGCCCGCCGAGGGTTTCCAGCAGGGGCGTCACGCCGTCAAACACACGGTTCTCATACAGTCCCGTGACCTTGAAACGTTCGCGATAAAAATTGACCGCTTCCCAGGCCTTGGCCTCGTCGAAGTCGTAGAACTGCATGAAGGCCTGCAGCAAGGGTGGGCCGATGAAGTGTTCGAGCCTGGTCAGGTCCGGTTCGTCGATCCCCAGCTTGCTCAGGGCGAACTGGATGGAACGGGTGATGCCCTCTCGCGGGTCGGTCAGGGTGCCATCAAGGTCGAATAAAACGCTTTGGTAATGCATGAAAATTCCTGGGTGAGAGTCAGAGCTGGTCGTAGCCTTCGGCCAGATGCAGGTCTTTGAGCTTGACGTAGTTGGCAGCGCTGTAGGTAAAAAAGGCCCGTTCCTTGTCAGTTAAAGGGCGAGCCTGCTTCACCGGGCTGCCCACATACAGGTAGCCGCTTTCCAGGCGTTTGCCCGGTGGCACCAGGCTGCCGGCGCCGACGATCACATCGTCTTCGATAACGGCACCGTCCATGACGATGCTGCCCATGCCGATCAGAATCCGGTTGCCCGCCGTGCATCCGTGCAACATGACCTTGTGCGCAATGGTCACGTCATCGCCGATCAGCAACGGGAAGCCGTCCGGGTTGAACGGGCCGGCGTGGGTGATGTGCAGCACACAGCCATCCTGCACGCTGGTGCGCTGGCCAATCCGGATACGGTGCATGTCACCGCGAATCACGGTCAACGGCCAGACCGAGCTGTCCGCGCCTATTTCGACGTCGCCGATCACCACCGCCGAGCCGTCGACAAAGGCGCCGTTGCCGAGCACGGGGGTGTGGTTCTGGTACTTGCGAAGGGACACGATAGGCTCTCTCTCTGTTGCTGATAGCTGCGGTGGGCGTCGATTGTAATTAAGATGGTGCGATGTTTCTTCCAGCCAAGGTGCCAACCGTGAGCGTGAACAACCCTCTTTTGCAGTCCTACGACCTGCCGCCGTTCTCGGCGATCCGCGCCGAGCACGTACAACCGGCCATTGAACAGATCCTCGCCGACAACCGCGCCGCCATTGTCGGGATCCTCGAGACCCAGGGCAAACAACCGACCTGGGCCGGCCTGGTGCTGGCGATGGACGAGCTCAATGACCGTCTGGGCGCCGCCTGGAGCCCCGTCAGCCACCTCAATGCGGTGTGCAACAGCGCTGAGTTGCGTGAAGCGTACGAGTCCTGCCTGCCGGCCCTGAGCGCCTACTCCACCGAGATGGGCCAGAATCGTGAGCTGTTCCAGGCGTTCGAAGCCTTGGCCACCAGCCCGGAAGCCGGCGGTTTTGACGTTGCCCAGAAAACCATCCTCGAACATTCGTTGCGTGACTTCCGCCTGTCGGGTATCGACCTGCCGGAAGCCGAACAGAAGCGTTACGCCGAGGTGCAGAGCAAACTGTCCGAACTGGGCAGCCGTTTCTCGAACCAACTGCTCGATGCCACCCAGGCCTGGACCAAACACATCACTGATGACGCCGCCCTCGCCGGCCTGACCGATTCGGCCAAGGCGCAGATGGCTGCCGCGGCGCAAGCCAAGGGCCTGGACGGTTGGCTGATCAGCCTGGAATTCCCGAGCTATTTCGCGGTGATGACCTACGCTCATGACCGCGCGCTGCGCGAAGAAGTCTACGCCGCTTACTGCACCCGTGCGTCGGACCAAGGCCCGAACGCCGGTCAGAACGATAACGGCCCCGTGATGGAAGAAATCCTCGACCTGCGTCAGGAGCTCGCAAAACTCCTGGGCTACAGCAGTTTCGCGCAACTGAGCCTGGCCACCAAAATGGCCGAATCCAGCGATCAGGTGCTGAGCTTCCTGCGCGACCTGGCCAAACGCAGCAAGCCGTTTGCCGCACAGGATCTGGAGCAGTTGAAGGCGTACGCCGCCGAACAGGGCTGCCCGGACCTGCAAAGCTGGGACAGCGGTTTCTATGGGGAAAAACTCCGTGAGCAGCGTTACAGCGTTGCCCAGGAAGCACTGCGTGCATACTTCCCGATCGACAAGGTGCTGAGCGGCCTGTTCGCCATCGTACAGCGCCTGTACGGCATCGAAATCGCCGAGCAGAAGGGGTTCGACACCTGGCACCCGGATGTTCGCCTGTTCGAAATCAAGGAAAACGGTGAGCACGTCGGTCGTTTCTTCTTCGACCTCTATGCGCGCGCCAACAAGCGCGGCGGTGCCTGGATGGACGGCGCTCGCGACCGTCGCCGTACCGCCGCAGGCGTGCTGCAAAGCCCGGTGGCCAACCTGGTGTGCAACTTCACCCCGGCCGACAGCGGCAAGCCCGCGTTGCTGACTCACGATGAAGTCACCACGCTGTTCCACGAGTTTGGTCATGGCCTGCATCACCTGCTGACCCGCGTCGAGCATGCGGGTGTGTCCGGTATCAATGGTGTTGCCTGGGATGCGGTCGAGTTGCCGAGCCAGTTCATGGAGAACTGGTGCTGGGAGCCGGAAGGCCTGGCGCTGATCTCCGGCCATTACGAAACCGGCGAGCCGCTGCCTCAGGACCTGCTGCAGAAGATGCTCGCGGCGAAAAATTTCCAGTCCGGCCTGATGATGGTGCGTCAACTGGAGTTCTCGTTGTTCGACTTTGAACTGCACGCCACGCATGGCGATGGCCGTAGCGTGCTGCAGGTGCTCGAAGGCGTGCGCGACGAGGTCTCGGTCATGCGGCCACCGGCCTACAACCGTTTCCCGAACAGCTTCGCGCACATTTTTGCCGGCGGTTACGCGGCGGGTTACTACAGCTACAAGTGGGCTGAAGTACTGTCGGCCGACGCGTTCTCCAGGTTCGAAGAGGAAGGCGTGCTCAACGCCGCCACCGGTCGTGCATTCCGCGAGGCGATCCTGGCCCGCGGCGGTTCCCAGGAGCCTATGGTGCTGTTCGTCGACTTCCGCGGACGTGCGCCGTCGATTGACGCACTCTTGCGCCACAGCGGCCTCGACGAGGACGCGGCAGCATGAGTGACGGGCCTGTGAGCAAAACCAAGAAACGCTTTATCGCCGGCGCGGTCTGCCCGGCGTGCAGCGAGCCGGACAAGTTGATGATGTGGAGCGAAGACGATGTGCCGCATCGCGAGTGCGTGGCCTGCGGTTACTCCGATACGCTCAATGAACAAGGGTTGTCAGTGCCCAAGGAGTTGGGTACGCGAGTGAATACCAGCGCATTGAAGGTACCGGACGCCAAGGTCCAGACCGTGCAGTTCTTTGTGAACCCGAAGCTGAAGAAAAAAACCGACGACGCGTAATCCCCTCCCGTAAACGCAACCGGCCCTTATTGGGGTCGGCTTGCTCAATCGATTGGCTAGAGCTTGAAACAAATTCAGGCATGGCTCGACAGTCCTCTATCAGCGGCGTGCCACGTGCCGTACCCGAAGCGTTAATACCCCTCAATGGCAGGCCGAACGGTACTGGCTGGCCTGTGCATTCTCGAGTACTGTATAAATATACAGATCGAGAGCTCTTACGATGATCACGCCCCTGCCCCCGCGTGGCCGCGGTACCGCGACCAACCCGCACAACCGCTTTGCACCGAACCGTTCGGTCGCCGAAGACGATGGCTGGTATCAGGAAGTACCGCTGACCCAGGGCACCGAAGTGCGCATCGAAACGGCGAAAACCATCATCACCCGCAACAACTCACCCGATCTGCCCTTCGATCGCTCGATCAATCCCTATCGGGGCTGCGAGCACGGTTGCATCTACTGTTATGCGCGGCCCAGTCATGCTTATTGGGACCTGTCGCCCGGGATCGATTTCGAGACCCGGCTGATTGCCAAGAGCAATGCCGCCGATGTGCTTGAGCAACAGTTATCCAGGCGTGGTTATCAGTGTGCACCGATCAATCTCGGTTCCAACACCGACCCTTATCAGCCGATCGAGCGTGAGCACAGGATTACCCGTCGCATCCTTGAAGTGCTGCTGCGCTACCGGCATCCGGTGACCATTATCACCAAGGGCTCGCTGATTCTTCGCGACCTGGATCTGCTGACCGAATTGGCCGAGCGGCGCTTGGTGGCGGTGATGATCAGCCTGACGAGCCTGGACGACGAACTCAAACGCATTCTTGAACCGCGAACCGCGGCACCCAAGGCACGCTTGAGGGCGATTAGGGTCATGCGAGAAGCTGGCATTCCGGTTGGGGTGTTGTGTTCGCCGATGATCCCGATGATCAACGACAGCGAACTGGAAAGCCTGCTGACCGAAGCCCACGCGGCCGGTGCCCAGAGTGCGGCTTACATGATGTTGCGCCTGCCGCTGGAGGTCGCACCGCTGTTCGAGGAGTGGCTGGCGGCCCACTACCCGCAAAGGGCTGCCCATGTGCTAAGCCTGATTCGCCAGAGCCGTGGTGGGGAGTTGTATGACAGTCGTTTCGGGACGCGCATGCGCGGTGAAGGGCCGTTTGCCGATTTGCTGGCGCAACGTTTTGCCAAGGCAATCAAGCGGCTGGGGCTGAATCAGCGAGAAGGGTTCAACCTGGACTGCACTGCCTTTTGCCCTCCCGGTGCTCAGATGTCGTTGTTGTAGATGACGATCGGGCATGTTTTGGCGTGGTACATAATATGCGTGACGGTACGTTATTGTCGGTTTTTGGTTTGGAGCGCTTGTTACAGAGTGGTTGATTCCGATTGAGTTAAGTTTCGATGGTGACGGTGATCATAAAGTGATTGGTTAGTCACTGGCATATTGCCTGGATACGTTTCAACCAGCCGCTGGTTGCGTCGGCTTCGGTCAGCCAGACCTTAGGCTAACTACTCAGGTATTAATGGGGTGTCGGTAGACAGATAATGTACCGACGCCCCAGGTTGACCGTAACTCACCAAGCCTGTCTTTGGTCTTGGACTGCAGCACTGGAACGTCGGGCGCTTAGAGTTTTTAGCGTAATTAATCAGCTGGTAAACCAGCCTTGAATCCAGCCGCCAATATTATTAAAAGTCGACTTGATATCGGCGAAGGCATTTTTAACCCACGTGATAGTTTCGGCTATAACTTTTGTAATGTAGATATTGAATTTTTCCGACATTACTCGAAACAGATTGAAAATTATATCAGTCGTGGACATTATTGCTTTTTGTGCGTTCGGGTGCCGTTCACCGATTTCAATGGCCTTGTCGAAAATTCGGTCAATATTTTTTTCGGATTGCTCTTTTTCGTAGAGCCGTCTTTCATTCATTTGCTGTTTGAATGTCGCAGTGGCATCGGCATTACCCGCAGCGTTGCTCAAGTTTTGGGCATCTTTGGTAATGCTGAGCTCCATGCTCTGATTCTGGGTGGTAGCCAGCATTTTTGCTGTCGATTTCAGTTCTTCCAGTGCGATTGCTTCATCTGGGGAAACGTCATCCAGTGCGGTAGCGCTTGGCATGGAGAAACTACGAGCGGCTTGTTGTTTACCACCCGCCAACAAGGATTTGTGGTGGGTGCGAAGTTCGTTCATGTTTTCGACAAAAACGGTCATTGGGTTCATTCCTTTGAATGTGTTTGTAGTTTGCAAGTGCTGGTGCACTTGCCGATTAGATTAATGAAGATTTCAGAATAAAACAGTCTTAAAGCCTTTCGCTTTGTTTCTTTGGACTGACATCAAAGTTTTTCGCTGCCCTATCCGGATTAGGTGTTGCTGTTAATGTATCCGTAGCGATTGTTCGTGCCGGAAACGTTGAGCTATCAGATAGGCTGCTCAATGGCCTTTGTTCGGCTTCAATTAAATTCGATAGGTTACTGTGGCGTCGGGCTTGTTTTTTGTGGGTGACGTCCTCGTCGTTTGCATTGCACCTGAGTAAAAGTTTAGGCCTTGAGTGATGTAAACTCTGGGGTACCCCCCTAATGTGCCAACGAGGATGAGTGATGAGTGACAAAGACAAGCCACCGTTGGCTGCGTCGGCTTCAGCCCTTCCGGAAGCCGAAAGCGCCGATGCAGCGCTGCAGCACATTGTTGACGGCTTTCTGCATTTTCATCATGAGGTCTTCCCGCAACAGGAAGAACTCTTCAAGAAGCTCGCTACGGCCCAGCGGCCACGGGCAATGTTTATCGCGTGTGCCGATTCGCGAATCGTCCCTGAGCTCATCACCCAAAGCGCCCCAGGCGACCTGTTCGTCACGCGTAATGTGGGCAACGTCGTACCCCCTTACGGGCAAATGAATGGCGGTGTTTCCACGGCCATCGAGTACGCGGTACTGGCGTTGGGTGTGCAGCACATCATCATTTGCGGACATTCCGATTGCGGTGCCATGAGGGCGGTCCTGAACCCGCAGAGCCTGGAAAAAATGCCCACGGTAAAGGCTTGGTTGCGCCACGCCGAGGTCGCGAAAACCATGGTCCAGGAAAACTGCAATTGCGCTGATGAAAACGAAAGCATGCAGGTGCTGACCGAAGAAAACGTGATCGCCCAGTTGCAGCATTTGCGTACTCACCCCTCTGTGGCTTCGCGCATGGCCAACGGTCAGCTGTTCATCCATGGCTGGGTCTACAGCATCGAAACCAGTGAAATAAAAGCCTACGACGCGGACAAGGGCTGCTTCCTGCCTTTGGATGGTAGCCTTCCGATCCCCATGGCGACGCCCAAGGCGCGCTTCTAGATCTTCCGTGGCTGGTCGAGGCTGCTGAAAAAGCGTCCAGGCTTCGCCACACCGGAATCAATCCGGGGGAAGTCTCATGGTGGGCGACTGAAAGCGGTTCAGCCAAGGGAACTGCTGGCTTGCAGGGTGATGTTTCTGGCTGAGGTTCAGCCGGTTAAATGTCCTTGTGGGAGCAAGCAAGGCTGCTCCCACAAATATTGGAGGGGCTCAGGCGGCCGGCTGATCCAGATCCAGTCCTACGCCAAGCTGGCGTGACAGGCATGGCCAGCGCTTCCAGGCAGCACCGGTGTCCGGGCTATTGAGTTTTTCCCGGTAGGCCTCGACGGATTCCAGTGCGAAGCTTTCTTCGCTGAGCATTTCGTCAACGGCGTGATGAACAGCCTCATCCAGTTGGTTGGCGAACGTTTCGCCGATCAGTTGGTGGGCAATCAGGTTGGCGACAGTCATGTCCAATGGGATCAGTGGCTGGCCGAAATGCTTGATGTAGAGGTCGTTCACCTCTTCTACCAGGCGATGGGCCAGGTAGGACTCGTCCAGCAGGCTATCCAGGCCTACGTGACCGGTCATGATTGCCGGTGGCTGGATGAAGAATTGCTCGGCGATCTTCAGCACCGGTTTGATCTGGGACTCGATACCGGCTTCGCGTGCGACCGCGTTGGCGGCGTCGAGCAGGTCCGGTACCTGGTCTATATAGGCGGCAACAAAACGGGTCATCACGCCCTTGGCGTCGACGTCCGGTATCTGGATGGCAGAGTGCAGGTGTGGCAGTTGGACTTCCAGCTGACGGGTCAGCTGACCGGTTTCGGCTTCATGTTGTTGGGCAAGTTTGATCTGCTCGCGCAATGCGGCGGTGTTCATGAAAACTCCAGTAAACGAAGGCAAGGAAATAGGGGAAGACATAAGTTAGCTTGCTTATGAAAGCCGCTAAGACGTATTTGTCATAATTATTTCACCTTTGATGCGACTACGTTATATCGATTTGCCATCACCTATCCCTCATCCTTCTCCATCCGTGGCCTGTAGTGCAAGCCCCGGGTGTTTCAGCTGATTTACGACATCGCGTTGCGAGGTCGGACTCGCTGTCTATACTCGGTCTTGAATGGAGTTAGCTGATGACGCCCGACTGCATAGGCAGCAAGGCCCGGCGATTCAAGTTCGTAGTCTGAAAAGTGCCGCTCCCTTGCCGCAGGTGAAAGCCGGCGGGATAACAAGAACGATAAGGGGAACCCGCAATGATGCGACATCCACATGTCTGGATGGGCCTCCTGTTGTGGTCGATTTTCAGTCAGGCGCAAGCGGCCTGGACTGTGAATATGGCGCCTGGAGCGACTGAAATCAGTCACGCAGTATTTGACCTGCACATGACCATCTTCTGGATCTGTGTGGTGATCGGCATCATCGTTTTTGGCGCCATGTTCTGGTCGATGATGATGCACCGGCGCTCCACCGGGCAGGAAGCTGCCAAGTTCCATGAAAGTACGACGGTCGAGATCCTCTGGACCATCGTGCCTTTCATCATTCTCGTCGCCATGGCCGTTCCGGCGACCGCCACCCTGATCAAAATGTACGACGCCAGTGAGTCGGATATCGATATCCAGGTCACCGGGTATCAGTGGAAGTGGCAGTACAAGTACCTGGGCCAGGACGTCGAGTTCTTCAGCAACCTGGCCACACCGCAAGATCAGATCAACAACAAGAGCGCCAAGGGCGAACACTACCTGCTGGAAGTCGACCAGCCGCTGGTGCTGCCGACGGGGGCCAAGGTGCGCTTCCTGGTGACGTCCGCCGACGTTATCCACTCCTGGTGGGTGCCGGCGTTTGCGGTCAAGCGCGATGCGATTCCCGGGTTCGTCAACGAGGCCTGGACCCGTGTCGAGAAGCCCGGCATCTACCGGGGACAGTGTGCGGAGTTGTGTGGCAAGGATCACGGCTTCATGCCGATTGTGGTCGATGTCAGAAGCAAGGCCGACTACGACACCTGGCTGGCCGAACGCAAAGCCGAAGCCGCCCAGCTCAAGGAGCTGACCAGCAAGGAATGGACCCTGGACGAGCTCAAGGCACGTGGCGACAAGGTGTACCACACCTCCTGCGTGGCCTGTCACCAGGCCGAAGGTCAGGGCTTGCCGCCGATGTTCCCGGCGCTCAAGGGCTCGAAAATCGCCACCGGGCCGAAAGAGGATCACCTGGGAATCGTGTTCCACGGCAAACCCGGCACCGCCATGGCCGCATTCGGCAAGCAGTTGTCTGAAGTCGATATCGCGGCCGTCGTGACCTACGAACGAAATGCGTGGGGCAACAACAAAGGCGACATGGTCACCCCGAAAGACGTGCTGGCCCTCAAACAGGCGCAAAGCAAATGACCCGGTCTATTGCGCGTTCCCGTGAAGGTTTGGGGCGCAATGCGCCCGAGCCGCCCAGCCCATCCGATTCCAGGAGTCAGGACATGAGTGCAGTGATCGATGACCATGGCCATGCGGACCACGCCCATGGTCCCGCCAAGGGCTTGATGCGTTGGGTACTGACCACCAACCACAAGGACATCGGCACATTGTACCTGTGGTTCAGTTTCATCATGTTCCTGCTGGGCGGCTCGTTTGCCATGGTGATCCGCGCCGAGTTGTTCCAGCCCGGCCTGCAGATTGTCCAGCCGGAGTTCTTCAACCAGATGACCACCATGCATGGCCTGGTGATGGTCTTCGGTGCGGTGATGCCCGCCTTTGTCGGGCTGGCCAACTGGATGATTCCGCTGATGGTCGGCGCGCCGGACATGGCGTTGCCGCGGATGAACAACTTCAGTTTCTGGCTGCTGCCGGCGGCGTTCTTGCTGCTGATCTCGACGCTGTTCACGCCGGGTGGCGGACCGAACTTCGGCTGGACCTTCTACGCGCCGCTCTCCACGACCTATGCGCCGGAAAGCGTGACCTTCTTCATCTTTGCCATTCACATGATGGGGATCAGTTCGATCATGGGGGCGATCAATGTGATTGCCACCATTCTCAACCTGCGTGCGCCGGGCATGACCTTGATGAAAATGCCGCTGTTCGTCTGGACCTGGCTGATCACCGCGTTCCTGTTGATTGCGGTGATGCCGGTATTGGCCGGCTGCGTGACCATGATGCTGATGGACATCCATTTCGGCACCAGCTTCTTCAGTGCGGCCGGTGGTGGTGATCCGGTGCTGTTCCAGCACGTGTTCTGGTTCTTCGGCCACCCGGAGGTGTACATCATGATCCTGCCGGCCTTCGGTGCCGTCAGCGCGATCATTCCGACCTTCTCGCGCAAGCCGCTGTTCGGCTACACCTCGATGGTCTACGCAACGGCGAGTATCGCCTTCCTGTCGTTTATCGTCTGGGCCCACCACATGTTCGTGGTCGGTATCCCGCTGGTGGGCGAATTGTTCTTCATGTATGCGACGTTGCTGATCGCGGTGCCCACCGGGGTCAAGGTGTTCAACTGGGCCAGTACCATGTGGCAAGGCTCGCTGACCTTCGAGACACCGATGCTGTTTGCGGTGGCGTTCGTGATTCTGTTCTCGATCGGCGGTTTCTCCGGGTTGATGCTCGCCATTGCCCCGGCGGACTTCCAGTACCAGGACACTTATTTTGTGGTCGCGCATTTCCACTACGTGCTGGTACCAGGGGCGATCTTCGGGATCTTCGCTTCGGCGTATTACTGGCTGCCGAAATGGACCGGCCACATGTACGACGAAACCCTCGGCAAGCTGCATTTCTGGTTGTCTTTCATCGGCATGAACATGGCGTTCTTCCCGATGCACTTTGTCGGGCTGGCGGGGATGCCGCGGCGGATTCCCGACTACAACCTGCAATTCGCCGACTTCAACATGGTGTCGTCCATCGGTGCCTTTACCTTCGGGGCCACGCAGATCTTCTTCCTGTTCATCGTGATCAAGACCATTCGCGGCGGTCCTGCGGCCCCGGCGAAACCCTGGGAAGGTGCCGAAGGACTGGAGTGGAGCATTCCGTCACCGGCCCCGTACCACACCTTCACCACACCGCCGGAAGTGAAATGAACAGCGTTGGCCTTGTGGTGACGGGCTCGCCCGCTTCTTCCACAGGGTTTTGTGTGGAGGACGTGCACCATGGCTGACTCGATCTCGATGAAGAAACTGGTCACCCGCTTGTTGATGGTAGTGGTGGCGATGTTTGTCTTTGGCTTTGCGCTGGTGCCGATCTATGACGTGATGTGCAAGGCGCTGGGTATCAACGGAAAGACGGGTGGGCAGTATCAGGGCGAGCAACAGGTCGACGCGTCGCGGCAGGTGCGGGTGCAGTTTCTGTCGACCAATGCCATCGACATGGTGTGGGAGTTTTATCCCAAGTCCGACGACATTGTGGTCAACCCCGGTGCGGTGAACGAGATGATCTTCATCGCACGCAACCCCAGCCAGCACCCGATGAGTGCCCAGGCGGTCCCGAGCATTTCACCGAGCAGTGCGGCGATGTACTTCCACAAGACCGAATGCTTCTGTTTCACCCAGCAAGTGCTGCAGCCCGGTCAACAGATCGAGATGCCGGTACGTTTCATCGTTGACCGCGACATGCCCAAGGATGTGAAGCACCTGACGCTGGCTTACACGCTGTTCGATATCACCGCGCGTCATCCGCCCGTGGCTGTAACTGAAAAGACCGGTGGCTAGACGTTCAAGCGTGCCCGATAAGGAGAACAATAAATGGCAACTCATGAGCATTATTACGTTCCCGCCCAGAGCAAATGGCCGATCATCGCCACGGTCGGCATGTTCGTCACCATGTTCGGTCTCGGTACCTGGTTCAACGACCTGAAGGCTGTGCGCCCCGAGTCCCATGGCCCGCTGATCTTCTTCGTGGGCAGCCTGTTGCTGGCCTACATGCTGTTCGGCTGGTTCGGCACCGTGATCAAGGAAAGCCGTGCGGGGTTGTACAGCGCCCAGCTGGATCGCTCGTTCCGTTGGGGCATGAGCTGGTTCATCTTTTCCGAGGTGATGTTCTTCATCGCGTTCTTCGGTGCGCTGTTTTATGTGCGCACCATTGCCGGTCCGGCGCTCGGTGGCGAAGGCACCAAAGGCATTGCCCACATGCTCTGGCCGAACTTCGAATTCACCTGGCCGCTGCTCAGCAACCCCGACTCGACACTGTTCCCACCTCCCAGGGAAGTCATCAGTCCATGGGGGCTGCCGCTGCTCAATACCGTCATTCTGGTGAGCTCCAGCGTCACGGTGACCATTGCCCACCATGCCTTGAAAAAGGGCCATCGCGGCGCGCTGAAAATCTGGCTGGCGCTGACGGTACTGCTGGGGTGCGCATTCCTGGGCTTCCAGGCCGAGGAATACATCCACGCCTATCACGAACTGGGACTGACCCTGGGTTCGGGCATCTACGGGGCCACCTTCTTCATGCTGACCGGCTTCCACGGCGCCCACGTGACCATCGGCACGATCATTCTGTTCGTGATGCTGATGCGGATCATGCGCGGGCATTTCGATGCCGACCATCAGTTCGGCTTCGAGGCTGCGAGCTGGTATTGGCACTTCGTGGACGTGGTGTGGATCTGCTTGTTTGTCTTTGTCTATGTGCTTTGACACCGGCTACCAGGGGACGTGAGAAACCAGCTGGCCACTGAAGAAGCCCCAGGCGATCAGGCCAAGGGTAATGGCGGCCAGGCTGACGCGAACACTCAGGGCGATGACCAGGCGATTGGAGTGGCTGTCGTCCTTGACCAGAAAAAACAGGCCGCTGAACAGGCTGACAACCGTGGCAATCAGCATCAGGACGATGGCTGCTTTGAGCATTCTGGGACTCCGGGGGAAACGCGATGTATTTGAGTATAGCGAGCTCACCCGCTGACTTTGCGGCGCGGTCATGAAAGGTTTCCGGCCGGGGTTCGTACCGACACTGGTGGTGGCGTTGTTGCTGCCCTTGCTGGTGTCGCTGGGCTTCTGGCAATTGGGCCGTGGCGAGCAGAAGCAACAATTGCTCGAAAGCTACGCCGAGCGTCGGACAGCCGAGCCGGTGCCTGTCGCTCGGTTGCTGGACAACCCGGACCCTGCCTTCCAGCGGGTACGGCTGCACGGTCATTTCGACGCCGAACACAGCGTGCTGCTGGATAACCGTCAACGTGACGGCAGGGTGGGTATCGAGTTGCTGCAACCTTTTCTCGACCAGGCCAGCGGCCAGTGGCTGCTGGTCAATCGTGGCTGGCTGCCGTGGCCGGACCGGCGGGTGCCGCCTGTGTTCAGCACCCCGGCACATGAGTTGGACCTGGTCGCGTGGGTCTATGTCGCGCCCGGTGCAACCTTTCAATTGCAGGCCGATCCGGCGGGTGCGAACTGGCCCCGGCTGGTGACGGCGATCGAGCCGGGCAAGCTGTGGCGTGAGCTTGGTCGCCGTGGTTTTACCTATGAACTACGGGCTCAAACAGGTCCTGCGTCCTACCTGGCGGATTGGCCCGTGGTGGCCATGGGGCCGGAAAAGCACCTCGGTTATGCCGTGCAGTGGTTCGCCCTGGCGTTCGCCCTGTTCGGTCTCTATCTGTACCTCGGATGGCACAACGCAAGGGAGAAACACCATGGGAGCGGCCATGAATCCACCCAACATGTCTGAAACAGGTGCGCCACAGCGTCGTCGCGGGCGCTGGCAGTTGATCCTGATTGTACTGATGGTGGTCGGTCCGATGATCCTCGCCACGGGCATGTACAAGTTGCAGTTCTGGGTACCGGAAGGTCGCAGTTATCACGGCGAGCTCATTGGTAACGGTCAGAATCGTGCCGAGTTGGGCGTGCAGGCGGACGAGGTTCGCTGGCAGCTACTGGTCACCGCGCCGCAGGAGTGCTCGGTGGATTGCCAGCAACTGGTGTACCTGGCCCGGCAGATCCAGGTCGGCCTGGGGCGCGAGGCCTCGCGCGCCAGCCATGCACTGGCCGTCGCGCACCCGCTGAGCACCGAATACGACGCCAAGCTGAGTCGTGAATACCCGCAATTGCAGCGTTATCCACTGGACCTTTCGACCTACACTAAAACTGTTCAGGGCAAAGGTCCGGCGCAGCTGTGGATCATCGACCCGCACGGCAACCTGGTACTGCGCTACGGTCCCACCGTCAAAGGCAAGGACCTGCTCAACGATCTGCGTCATCTGTTGAAACTGTCGAATATCGGATAAGGGCTTCGTCATGGCCAAACCTGGATTTCGCCTTGCGCTGTTCGCCACCTTGCTGGCACTGATTGTCGTCTTGCTGGGCGCCTATACCCGGCTGACCCACGCCGGCCTGGGCTGTCCCGACTGGCCGGGTTGCTACGGCTTTGTCAGCGTGCCGCAAAGCGAAGCCCAACTGGCCCATGCCGAACGGCATTTTCCCGATACACCGGTTGAGGCCCACAAGGGCTGGAACGAGATGATCCATCGCTACTTCGCCGGCACCCTGGGGCTGCTGATCGTGTTACTGGCAGCACGCGCCTGGACTCATCGCCATCATCAGGACCAACCCCTGAAGCTGCCGTTGTTCTTGCTGGTGGTGGTGGTCGCCCAAGCCGCCTTCGGCATGTGGACCGTGACGCTCAAGCTCTGGCCACAGGTGGTGACGGGGCATCTGCTGGGTGGTTTTGCCACCTTGAGCCTGTTGTTCTTGCTGACCTTGCGCCTGTCTGGCGTCTTGCCGGCGTTGATCGTGCCGCGACGCCTGCAGTATTGGGCGACGGCCGGCTTGCTGCTGGTGATCGGACAGATTGCCCTGGGGGGCTGGGTCAGTTCCAACTACGCGGCGGTGGCCTGTATCGACTTCCCCACCTGCCACGGACAATGGCTGCCACCGGCTGATTTCGCCAACGGTTTTCACCTGACCCAGCACATCGGCCCCAACTACCTGGGCGGGCAGCTGGACAGTGATGCGCGCACGGCCATTCACCTGACGCACCGGATCGGTGCCTTGCTGGTCACCCTGGTGTTGTTGGGCCTGGCCTGGCAACTGCGGAGCGTCGGCATGACCCGGCTCGCCGGGCTGGTGCTGGTGGCGCTGGCGGCGCAAATCACCCTGGGCATCAGCAACGTACTGTTTCACCTGCCCTTGCCAGTGGCCGTTGCGCATAACGCCGGTGGCGCGGCGCTGCTGCTGAGCATGGTGCTGGTCAATTATCACGCACGAACCAGCCTGGTCCGGGTCAAGCAACAGACGCTCGGGCGCTGGCGCCTGAGCCCTCGTAGGCACACCGCTGGACCCATCACCATAAAAGGAGAAATGCCATGGCGACTCTGATCGGGGAACGTCACAGTCAGGCAACCTGGCGTGACTATCTGGAGCTGACCAAACCCAAAGTGGTGGTGTTGATGTTGATCACCTCGCTGGTGGGCATGTTTCTCGCCACGCGCGCGGGAGTGCCGTGGACGGTGCTGGTGTTCGGCAACCTTGGGATCGCCCTCTGCGCCGGTGGCGCGGCGGCGGTCAACCATGTGGTGGATCGGCGGATCGACGCGGTCATGGCCCGCACCCACAAGCGGCCATTGGCCGAAGGCCGGGTGTCACCCGCGGCCGCGCTGACGTTTGCGTTGATCCTGGCGGTGAGCGGGCAGGCCGTGCTGCTGGTGTTCACCAATCCGCTGACGGCGTGGCTGACCCTCGCGTCTTTGCTGGGGTATGCGGTGGTCTATACCGGTTTCCTCAAGCGTGCGACGCCGCAGAACATCGTGATCGGCGGGCTGGCCGGCGCGGCGCCACCTCTGCTCGGCTGGGTGGCGATCACCGGGCATGTCAGCGCTGAGCCCTTGCTGCTGGTGCTGATCATCTTCGCCTGGACCCCGCCGCATTTCTGGGCGCTGGCGATTCATCGCAAGGAGGAGTATGCCAAGGCCGACATACCCATGCTGCCAGTGACCCATGGCGAGCACTACACCAAGGTCCACATCCTGCTCTACACCTTCGTCCTGCTGGCGGTGAGCCTGATGCCCTATGTGATCCACATGAGCGGCCTGCTTTATCTGGCCTGTGCCCTGGGCCTGGGCGCGAGGTTTCTGCAATGGGCCGTGGTGCTGTACCGTGGCACTCGGCCGCATGCGGCGATCAATACCTTCAAGTACTCTATTTACTACTTGTTCCTGCTGTTCATCGCCCTGCTCGTAGACCACTACCTAATGTTGAACCTATGACACGAACCCAGAAAACCGTCTTCATACTTGTTGCCCTGATTGCGCTGGTGCTGGGGCTGACCATCAACAAAGTGCTGAATGGCAAGGGGCAGGGCGATCCCACTGCGTTGATCGATGCCGGGATCATCCTGTTGCCGCAAAGCCGTAACCTGCCGGACGTGCAGATGACCAACCAGGATGGCCAGCCGGTCACGGTCAACGAATTGAAGGGTAAATGGAGCCTGGTGTTTTTCGGCTACACCTTCTGCCCGGACATCTGCCCGACCACCCTGGCGCAGTTGCGCCAGATCAAAGGCGAACTGCCGGCCGATGCAGCCGACAAACTGCAGATCGTCCTGGTCAGCGTCGACCCGAACCGCGACACGCCCAAGCAGCTCAAACAGTACCTGGGCTATTTCGACCCGCAGTTCATCGGCCTGACGCCGAACTCTGTAGAGGAACTGCAAAAAGTCGCCAACGCGATGAGCATTCCGTTCATCCCGGCGGACACCAGCAAACCCAACTACACGGTCGACCATAGTGGCAACCTGGCCGTGATCGGGCCGGATGGCACCCAGCGTGGCTTCATTCGTGCGCCGCTGAACAACCAGAAGCTGGTGGCGCAGTTGCCGGAGATGCTCAAGCGTCAGTAGGGGTTGTAGGGAGAGAGTGGGGCTTTTTGTGGCGAGGGAGCTTGCTCCCGCTGGGCCACGAAGTGGCCCCAATATCGTCCAGTGCGTTGGTTCAGAGGGACCGCGTTGATTGGTTTACGACTGCTGCGCAGCCGAGCGGGAGCAAGCTCCCTCGCCACAATGGATAGCAAAAAAATGGGGCGCAATGAATGCGCCCCATTTTTTGTTAAAGCGTCAGATCAGAACGCTGGCAATACCGCGCCTTTGTACTTCTCGAGAATGAACGCTTTCACTTCTGGCGTATGCAGGGCTGCAATCAGCTTCTTCATGGCCTCGCTGTCCTTGTTGTCCGGGCGGGCAACCAGGATGTTCACGTAAGGCGAGTCTTTGCCTTCGATGGTCAGCGCGTCCTTGGACGGGTCAAGCTTGGCTTCCAGCGCATAGTTGGTGTTGATCAGCGCCAGGTCGACCTGGGTCAGCACGCGCGGGATGGTCGCGGCTTCCAGTTCACGGAACTTCAGGTCCTTGGCGTTCTCGGTGATGTCCTTGACGGTCGACAGGATGTTGTTCGAGTCCTTCAGCTTGATCAGGCCAGCCTTGTCCAGCAACAGCAGCGCGCGGCCGCCGTTGGTGGCGTCGTTCGGGATGACCACGGTGGCGCCGCCTGGCAGGTCAGCCAGAGCCTTGAACTTGCTGGAGTAAGCGCCCAGCGGCTCGATGTGCACACCGGCCACGCTCACCAGGTGAGTGCCCTTGGCCTTGTTGAACTCATTGAGGTACGGCTGGTGCTGGAAGAAGTTGGCATCCAGGCGTTTTTCGGCCACTTGCACGTTCGGCTGTACGTAGTCGGTGAAGACCTTGACCTTGAGGTCCACGCCTTCCTTGGCCAGGGCCGGCTTCACGAATTCGAGGATTTCCGCATGCGGTACCGGAGTTGCGGCGACCGTCAGGGTTTCAGCGGCATTGGCGGCGAACGAGGCAACGGCAGCGAACGCGACGAGTAGTTTTTTCATTCAGCAAACTCCTTTTGAGGCGCCCTTTTCGGGCGCCTGCCAGCGTGATGCCGGCGATTGCATTTATTTTCGGGAAAAGTGCACCACCAGCTTATCGCCGACGGTTTGCAGAACCTGGACCAGCACCAGCAGCAACACCACGGTCACCACCATCACATCCGTCTGGAAGCGCTGGTAACCGAAGCGGATCGCCAGGTCACCCAGGCCACCGGCGCCCACCACACCGGCCATGGCCGTGTAGGACACCAGTGTGATCGCTGTCACCGTGATCGCCGCGAAGATGCCCGGACGAGCTTCCGGCAGCAAGGCGTTGGTGATGATCTGGCGCGTGGTCGCGCCCATGGCCTGGGTCGCTTCGATGATGCCGCGATCGACCTCACGCAGGGCGGTTTCCACCAGGCGGGCGAAGAATGGCGTCGCGCCAACCACCAGAGGCGGAATCGCGCCACCGACACCCAGCGAGGTGCCGGTGATCAGTACGGTGAACGGGATCATCACGATCAACAGAATGATGAATGGCAGCGAACGCAGGATGTTCACGATCAGCGACAGCAGCGCGTAAATACCTTTGGCTTCCAGCAATTGGCGTGGGCTGCAAAGGAACAGCAAGACGCCCAGCGGCAGGCCGAGCAATACGGTGAACAGCAGCGAGCCACCAAGCATCAGCATGGTGTCGCCGGTGGCCAGCCAGATTTCATACCAGTCGATATTGGCGAAGAAACTTGTCAGCAGTTCCATTAGCGCAGCACCTCCATGTGGACATCCGCTGCGGTGAAGTGGGCAAAGGCCGCTTCCATGTCACCGCCGGTGATGGCCAGGGTCAGTTGCCCGTAAGGGACGTCTTTGATGCGGTCGATACGGCCGGCGAGGATGCTGTAGTCCACCCCCGTTTCGCGGGCGACGGTGCCCAGCAATGGTGCGTAGGTCGAATCACCCTGGAAGGTCAGGCGCACGATACGGCCCGGCACGTGCGCGAAGTCATCACGCTGCTCGCTTTCGTCGATGTGCTCGTCTTCCTGAACAAACCGCTTGGTGGTCGGGTGCTTGGGGTGCAGGAACACCTCGGCCACCGGACCGTGTTCGACGATCGAGCCGGCATCCATCACGGCCACCTGATCGCAAACGCGACGAATCACGTCCATTTCGTGGGTGATCAGCACGATGGTCAGCTTCAGCTCGCGGTTGATCTCGGCCAACAGTTGCAGGACCGACGCAGTGGTTTGCGGGTCCAGGGCGCTGGTGGCTTCGTCGCACAGCAGGATTTTCGGCTTGGTTGCCAGGGCGCGGGCGATGCCGACGCGCTGCTTCTGGCCACCGGACAACTGCGCCGGGTACTTCTTGGCGTGGTCGGACAAGCCAACCCGCGCCAGCAACTCGGCCACACGCTGGTCGATCTCGCTGCGCGACAGCTCGCCGGCCAGATTCAACGGCAGGGCCACGTTGTCCGCAACGGTCTTGGAGGCCAGCAGGTTGAAGTGTTGAAAGATCATCCCGACTTGTTGGCGGAAGCGGCGCAACGCATTGGCGTCCAGCGCGGTGACTTCCTCGCCATCCACGGTGATCTTGCCGCCGCTGGCATCTTCCAGGCGGTTGATCAGGCGCAACAGGGTACTTTTTCCCGCGCCGGAATGGCCGATCAGGCCAAACACTTGGCCGTTCTCAATCGTCAGACTGGTCGGGTTCAGTGCGGGAATATCCTTACCGGCAACGCGGTAGGTTTTATGGACGTTTTGAAACTCGATCACGTAGCGAACCTTGTGGGGCGCGTTGGAAAAGGATCAGCGGTTAGCCGGGCGGGCATTTTAGCGTGTCCGTATAGAGGTTCTTAGCATTTATTTTGCGTTCGTCATGCCATTTGGCGATAACGAAACAGCCGCAAATGCACAAGATCGCCGCTTCGCCAGCGTGATCGTCTCGATGAAGACGCTGGCGAAGCGGCGATCTCACTTACGGTCTGCGCGGTGACAACACCATTTGCGCCGGGACGTGCCGCAGGATTTGTCGCTCGATGTCCAGGTCGAAGCCTGGGTCCAGCTTTTGCACACGTTTGGTCAGCAACGTGGCCAGCCAAGGGTAATCCTCGGTGCGCGGGGCCTGGATGCTCACGTCGCATTGGTAATTCACCACATCGGCGGCAATCGCGTCGAGTTGTCGGCGTAGTTGCTTACTATCGGTGATGTTCAGCGCAACGGTGGTGCTTTCAGCTGTCGGGTCGATGACTTTGGCGACCGGTTTGGCGGCGGCTGCCTGGAGGGCGGCCTCGGCTTTTTCCAGCTCGGCTTTACGGGCCTGGGTGATCGCACCGTTGACACCACCGGTCAGTGCCGGGGCCTTGGGCATCAGGACGCGAGCCCGGCTCAGGGCTGTAGCTGCGGCATTGACATCACCTTTTTGCAGCATGATCTGGCTGCGTTGCAGATAGGCTTCGGCGAGTTGTCGTTGGTAGGGCTCCAGCGACGGATCATTGGGTGATTGCGCCTGTAGGGCGGCCAATTGATCTTCAGCAGTGGCCAGCTCACTGCTGGCCAGGCTTTGCTCCAGCTGCGCGATCGCCGGCGCCCGCGCGTCCGGGGCCTCGGGGGGCGGTGTGCTCTGGCAGGCACCCAGCAGCATGAATGCAACAAGGAGCAGATAACGGGAGGCGAACGGCTTCATTCCTGCGACTCTCTGATTGCGCAAAAAACGAGCAAGTCTACACCCCTCGACGGGGCAGGACAAAACTCAGCAAAAACAGCGCGGCGGCGGCGACCACAATCGACGGGCCGGCCGGCGTGTCCTTGAACCACGACAGCGCCAGGCCACCGCAGACCGCGAGTATACCCAGCAAGCTCGCGCCCAAGGCCATCTGCTCGGGCGATCGCGCGTGACGTTGTGCCGCAGCCGCCGGAATGATCAGCAACGAAGTAATCAGCAGCACGCCGACGATTTTCATCGCCACCGCGATCACGACCGCAATCAACAGCATCAAGGCCAGGCGCAGCCCGGCTACAGGCAAGCCTTCGACCCTGGCCAGCTCTTCATGCACGGTAATCGCCAGCAGCGGTCGCCACAGCGCCACCAGTAACAGCAGAACCGCTGCGCTGCCGCCGAGAATCCACGCAAGATCGCTAGGGCTGATCGCCAGCAGGTCGCCGAACAGGTAAGCCATCAGGTCGATCCGCACTTCATGCATGAAGCTTAGTACCACCAGGCCCAGAGAGAGCGTGCTCGGTGCAAGAATCCCCAGCAAGGTGTCGGAAGCCAGTGGCTGGCGCTGTTGCAGGGTCACCAGGAGCACGGCCAGCAACAGGCAGCCGACCGTGACCGCGATGGTCGGGCTGACATCCAGCAAAAAGCCCAGTGCCACGCCGAGCAAGGCCGCGTGGGACAAGGTGTCGCCAAAGTAAGCCATGCGCCGCCAGACCACGAAGGATCCCAGGGGGCCTGCGACGACGGCCAGGGCCAGGCCTGCAAGCAGGGCATACAACAGAAAATCAGCCATGCTTGCAGCCATCTCCGTGAACGTGGGTATGAGCGGACGGTGCCGCGCTGACCACCGAGCCATGCAGGTCGTGGGCATGGTCGTGATGGTGGTGATAGATCGCCAGGCTTTGTGCGTTCTTGCCAAACAGTTCGACGAATGCCGGATCGCCGCTGACCTGCTCGGGATGTCCGGAGCAGCAGACGTGGCGATTGAGGCAGACCACCTGGTCGGTGGTGCTCATCACCAGGTGCAGGTCGTGGGAAACCATCAGCACGCCGCAACCATGGCGATCGCGCAGGCGCGTGATCAGGCTGTAGAGCTCGGCTTGCCCGGCCACGTCGACGCCTTGCACCGGTTCGTCGAGGACCAGCAACTCCGGCTCGCGCAGCAAGGCACGGGCCAACAGAACGCGCTGCATTTCACCGCCTGAGACGCTCTGTACCGGGCTGTCGATGACCTGTTCGGCACCGACTTCCTTGAGCGCGGCCAGGGCCCGGGCGCGGTCGACCCCGGGAACCAGGCGCAGAAAGCGCAGTACCGACAGCGGGAGGGTCGGGTCGACGTGCAGTTTCTGCGGCATGTAGCCGACTCTCAGCTTCGGCTTGCGCCATACGCTGCCGCTGTCGGGCTTGAGCAGGCCGAGCACGGCACGCACCAGGGTGGTCTTGCCGGCGCCGTTGGGGCCGATCAGGGTGACAATCTGCCCCGGCTCGACACTCAGTTCGATGTTGTCCAGCACGGTTTGCCCGGCAAAGGTCACCGCAACTTGCTCAAGACGGATCAACGCTGTGCTCATCAAGCCCCCTGGCAACCGGCGCAGAGGCCGACCACTTCGACGGTCTGGCCTTCAACCACGAACCCGACGTCGCTGGCGCTGTGGATGATGGCGTCGCTGATGGAGGTTTGCTCCAGCTCGATGGCGGCATGGCACTCGCGGCAAATCAGGAACTGCCCCTGGTGGGCGTGCCCCGGATGGTTACAGCCGACAAAGGCGTTGAGCGACGAGATCCGATGCACCAGGCCGTTATCCAGCAGGAAATCCAGGGCGCGGTAGACCGTCGGCGGTGCTGCGCGGCGACCGTCTTGCTCACTGAGTACCGCCAGAATGTCGTAGGCACCCAGCGGCTTGTGGCTTTGCCACACCAGTTCCAGTACCCGCCGGCGCAATGCGGTCAGGCGCAGCCCTTGGCGTGCGCAGATGGCATCGGCCTCGGACAGGGCGCTGTGGACGCAATGTGAGTGGTCGTGGGGACGGCTGGCGAGCGGTGTTATAGGCATGAGCGGCGACGAGTTTTGTGAGAGACGTTATTATGTTACTCGTTCTCGCCCCTTTGAGTGGTTATCGTGCCCAGACTTTTTGCCATCCTTGTCACATTTACTGCCAGTTTGTTCGCTTTCAGCAGCGCTCATGCCGAAGTCAACGTGCTTACCAGCATCAAGCCGCTGCAACTGATTGCCGCTGCGGTACAGGATGGCGCGGGGGTGCCGGAAGTCCTGCTGCCACCGGGTGCATCGCCGCATAACTATGCCTTGCGGCCTTCCGACGTACGGCGCGTGCAGTCGGCGGACCTGCTGTACTGGATCGGTCCGGACATGGAGGGCTTCCTGCCCCGCGTACTCAAGGGACGCGCCCTGCCATCGGTGGCCGTGCAGGACTTGCCAGGCTTGAAGCTGCGTCATTTTGGCGAAGACAACCACGCCCACGCCGACGAGCCCGACGAGCATGACCATGATCACCGCCCCGGCAGTCTCGATGCCCATTTGTGGCTGTCGCCGGTCAATGCGCGTGTCATCGCCGCTAAAATCGCCGCTGACCTGAGTGCAGTCGATCCAGCCAATGCCGGGCGCTACCAGAGCAACCTCAAGGCATTCGATGAGCGACTGGATGCGCTGGATCTGCGATTGAAAGCCCGCCTGGCGGTTGTCGAGGGCAAGCCCTATTTCGTGTTCCATGAAGCGTTCGACTACTTTGAGGACGCCTACGGCCTCAAACATGCGGGCGTGTTCAGCGTGGCCGCGGAAGTTCAGCCCGGTGCCCAGCACGTCGCCGCGATGCGCACGCGCCTGCAAGCGGTCGGCAAGACCTGCGTGTTCAGCGAGCCGCCGCTGCGCCCTCGCCTGGCCGAGACGCTGGTGGCCGGCCTGCCGGTGAAACTGGCGGAGCTGGATGCGCTGGGTGGCTACACGCCGGCCACCGCGCAGGGTTATGAGCAGGTGCTGGAGAAGTTGGGGAATGATCTGGCGGGGTGCCTGGAGTCGCTGTAACCGGGGGAACAGGCGCCATTCCATTCGGGGGCAAGCAGAATGCCGCCCGCGATGCCTTTAAATGGCGAACGGCAGTGGCGTGCTGACCTGTTGACGCTGCGCCAGGCGATGCTCGAACTCCTTCGGGTCGTGAATCAGCACGTCCTGTCCGGCAAAGGACTCGGCAGCGATCAAGCGTGACAACCAGAAGCGCACGCAGGCTACCCGCAACAGGGTCGGCCACAGTTCGGCCTCGGCCGCGGTGAACGGCCGCAGCGCGGCGTAGGCGCCGAGCAATGCCCGCGCCCGTGGGCCGTCAATCAAACCGTCATCGTCCGAACACCAGTCATTCAGGGCGATGGCCACGTCGTAGAGCATCGGCCCCGAGCAGGCGTTGTAGAAATCGATCAGCCCGGTCAGGTGCGTGCCTTCAAACATGGCATTGTCGCGGAACAGGTCGGCGTGGATGTTGGCCCGTGGCAATGCCAGGATGCTGTTTTTGCGGGCGGTGATTTCATCCAGTGCGCGCTGTAGCAACGCGCGTGACTCAACCCCCAGGTGTGACAGAAGCTGTGTGCCCTCTTCGAGCATCCAGTCCAGGCCCCGATCGGTCTTGCGCTTGATCATGTTGTCTTTGGTCGCCAGGTGCAGATGCCCCAGCAGTTCCCCTACCTGTACACAGTGCTGCGCGTTGGCGACTTTGATGTGCTTGCCGGCCAGGCGTGGCTGCAACAGCGCAGGCTTGCCCGCCAGCTCACGCAGGGCGACACCCTCGGTGGTGCGCAGGGCATAGGGCACCGGCAGGTCGGCGTTGTGCAAC
Organism: Pseudomonas sp. FW300-N1A1; assembly: GCF_058789115.1. Taxonomy (NCBI): domain Bacteria; kingdom Pseudomonadati; phylum Pseudomonadota; class Gammaproteobacteria; order Pseudomonadales; family Pseudomonadaceae; genus Pseudomonas; species Pseudomonas sp. FW300-N1A1. The sequence goes on from NZ_JBYTBK010000002.1 coordinate 221,811, forward strand.
ACGTCGAGCAGTTCGATGAAGAACGGCATTTCCTGCGCCGGGCCACGCTCAATCAGGGTCAGGACAAACTCGCCCTGCTCCAGGCTGATGAAGTAGTTGGTGTTTTCACTGCCCGCGGCAATCCCCTGGAAATCAAGCAGGCGGCCGAGCCCATAAGGGGCGAGAAAGGTTTCCAGCTCGGGCCGAGCCAGGGGGGTGAACACAGACATGGTTAAAAACTGCTCAGTTCGGGTGCCGCTATCGAGCCAGCACCGATTAAAGTTAAGAAACTACTTCCACGAAAAAATTTCCCATGCCGGGATCAGCATATCCGGCTGATCCGAGCGGATAAAATTGGCTTCCGTTCCGTCCGAGCGCACCAGGAAATACGGTTTTCCGCCCTTCGGAGTGATCTTGATCGCATACAGGAAGCCATTCTGGCGGTATTCCTGGATGGTCTTGTCACCTTCAGTGCGAATGGTGACTTCCGGCTCCGGGGTCGGTGCGTCATCCGCTGCCATGGTGGCCAGCGGAATGCTGGTAAACAAGCCAGCCAGCAACAGGCGATTGAGTGTACGCATGATAACCTTGTCCCTTTGTCGTCAACGGTCCCGCTATTCTAGCGCCGGACCCGCCGAAAAGGTTGATCCTGCTCATGAGCCAAGCCCCCCTCGTCCTGGTGGACGGTTCTTCATACCTGTACCGCGCCTTTCACGCGCTGCCCCCTTTGACTACCTCCAAAGGCCTGCCGACCGGTGCGGTCAAGGGCGTGCTGAACATGCTCAAGAGTCTGCGCAAGCAGTACCCGAACAGCCCGTTCGCCGTTGTGTTCGACGCCAAGGGCGGGACATTCCGCGATGACATGTACGCCGAATACAAGGCCAATCGCCCGAGCATGCCCGACGATATGCGTGTGCAGATCGAGCCCCTGCATGCCAGCGTGATTGCCCTGGGCTTCCCGCTGTTATGCGTGGAAGGCGTTGAAGCGGACGACGTGATCGGCACGCTGGCCCGCAGCAGCGCGGCTGCTGACCGCCCGGTGGTGATCTCCACGGGCGACAAGGACATGGCGCAGCTGGTCGACGGGCACATTACCTTGGTCAATACCATGACCGGTAGCGCGATGGACGTGGCTGGCGTGAAGGAGAAATTCGGCGTCGCTCCCGAGCAGATCATCGACTATCTGGCGTTGATGGGCGACTCCTCCGACAACATTCCGGGCGTTCCGGGGATTGGCCCGAAGACTGCGTCCGGCCTGTTGGTGGGCGTCAATGGCGGCCTGACCGAGCTGTATGCACAGCTCGATATCGTGCCGACCCTGCCGATTCGCGGGGCCAAGACCCTGCCGGCCAAGCTCGAAGAGCACAAGGAGATGGCGTTCCTCTCCTATCGACTGGCGACCATCAAGGTCGACGTGCCGCTGGAAGTGGGGCTGGACGATTTGCACCTGCGCGAGCCGGACCGCGAAAAACTGGCGGAGCTCTACACCTTGCTTGAATTCAAGAGCTGGTTCGATGAACTGCAACGCGATGCCAAGCGTCTTGAGCTGAGTGCCGCTCCCCAGCCTGAGCCGGTGGCTGATCTGTTGAGTGCCACCGAGACCGAAGCCAGCGCGCCTGTGATCGTTGAAGCGCGCTACGAAACCATCCTCGATCAGGCCCGTTTCGACGCCTGGCTGAAGAAACTCAATGGCGCCAAGCTGTTTGCCTTCGACACGGAAACCACCGGTATCGACGCCCAGCAGGCGCAACTGGTGGGGCTGTCCTTCGCCGTGCAGCCTTTTGAAGCGGCCTACATTCCGCTGACTCACGCCTACGAAGGTGTGCCGGACCAGCTTGATCGCGACAGCGTCCTGCGTGCCCTGAAGCCGCTGCTGGAGGACCCGGACAAGCTCAAGGTTGGCCAGCACGCCAAGTTCGACATGAATATCCTGGCCAACTGCGCCATCGGTGGCGATCCAGCCTGCGGCATTACCGTACGCGGCATTGCCTTCGACACCATGCTTGAGTCCTATGTGCTCAACTCCACCGCCACTCGCCATGACATGGACAGCCTGGCGCAGAAGTACCTGGATTACACCACCGTGAGCTTCCAGGACATCGCGGGCAAGGGGGCCAAGCAATTGACCTTCGATCAGATCGCCCTTGAGCAGGCCGGGCCTTATGCTGCTGAAGACGCCGATGTGACCCTGCGGCTGCACCAGACCCTGCACCAGCAGCTGACCGCCATCCCGAGCCTGGCCAGCGTGCTGACCGATATCGAAATGCCGTTGGTGCCGGTGCTGGCGCGTATCGAGCGCCAGGGCGCGCTGGTGGATGCCGAGCTGCTGGGGGTGCAGAGCATCGAGCTGGGCGACAAGATGGCAGCCCTGGAGCGTGAAGCCATTCACATTGCCGGTGAGGAGTTCAATCTCGGTTCGCCCAAGCAGTTGGGTGCGATCCTCTACGAAAAACTCGGCTATCCGGTGCTGAAGAAAACCGCCAAGGGCCAGCCGTCCACTGCCGAAGAGGTGCTGGCCAAGCTGGCGGAAGATGACTACCAACTGCCCAAGGTGCTGATGCAGTACCGCTCCATGAGCAAGCTCAAGAGCACCTACACCGACCGCCTGCCGGAGCAGATCAACCCGCGCACCGAGCGGATTCACACCTCTTATCACCAGGCGGTGGCGTCCACCGGGCGCCTGTCCTCCAGCGATCCGAACCTGCAGAACATTCCGGTGCGTACCGCCGAGGGTCGGCGCATCCGCCAGGCCTTTATCGCCCCGAGCGGCTACAAACTGCTGGCGGCGGACTATTCGCAGATCGAGCTGCGGATCATGGCGCACCTGTCCCGGGACGAAGGCCTGCTCAATGCTTTCCGCAACAACCTGGACGTGCATGCGGCCACGGCCGCCGAAGTGTTCAAGGTTGAGCTCCAGGACGTCACGTCCGACCAGCGTCGCAGTGCCAAGGCGATTAACTTCGGCCTGATCTACGGCATGGGGGCACAGAAGCTCGGCAAGGACATTGGCGTCGATACCAAGCAGGCCAAGGCCTACATCGACACCTATTTTGCCCGTTACCCCGGTGTTCGCGAGTACATGGAGCGCACCCGCGCCCAGGCAGCGGACCAGGGGTATGTAGAAACGCTGTTCGGGCGTCGCCTGTACCTGCCCGAGATCCACTCCAATAAACCCCAGGAGCGCGCTGGTGCCGAACGCACGGCAATCAACGCGCCGATGCAGGGCACGGCGGCAGACATCATCAAGAAAGCCATGGTGGCGGTGGATAACTGGCTGATGGCTTCCGGCCTGGACGCCAAAGTCATCCTGCAGGTACACGATGAACTGGTGCTGGAGGTTCGCGAGGACCTGGTCGACCAGGTTCGTGAGGAAATCCGCGTGCACATGAGCGGCGCGGCGGCCCTGGATGTGCCACTTCTGGTGGAAGTCGGTGTCGGAAACAACTGGGATGAGGCTCATTAAGCCGTTTTGAGGCGCAATTGGCCGCGGCATAGTGTCGCGGCCATCGCAGGCGAAGGGCCGTTAGCTCGAAAAAATCTTGGTTTATTCCAATCGATTTTGAAACTGACTGGAACTAAATCCGAGAACCCCCACTCAGAGTTACTGAATGGGTGGTGAAGCCCTTCGATGCTCCTAATGTTGTGTTAAGTGTTGGCAGATATCTGGACCCCGCCCTAGCGGTCCGGAACTTAGACCCCGAACTACTCCCTCCCCATATGTAGTCCGGGGTTTTTTTTGCCTGAAAACTGTCTGCGCGTCGCTCCTGCGGCCTTAAAGCAGGCTCGCTTGAGCGTCGCGCGGTGAGTTTCCCGGTTACTCGGCGGCCTCTTCAGCGCCCTTGTCCGCCAGCTCCATCCAGTCCGCCAATACCGTGTAGGCCTCTTCCAGACCCAGGCGCTTGGGGGCCGAGAACAGCTGGATGGTCACGGCTTCGCCCCAGCCTTTGCGAATCTCTGCCTGCACCTTGAGCAGTGAGTTCTTCGCCGCGCCGTAGGTCAGTTTGTCGGCCTTGGTCAGCAGAATGTGCATCGGCATGCCGCTGGCGACAGCCCAGTCGAGCATCAACAGGTCGAAGTCGGTCATTGGATGACGGATGTCCATCATCAGAATCAGGCCCTTCAAGCTCTCGCGGCTACCCAGGTAGGCTTCCAGGTGGCGCTGCCAGTGCTGCTTCAACGGGATCGGCACTTTCGCGTAACCGTAGCCCGGCAGGTCGACCAGACGCCGATCTTCGTCTAGCTTGAAGAAGTTCAACAGCTGTGTGCGACCCGGAGTCTTCGAGGTGCGCGCCAGGCTGGCGTGGGTCAGGGTGTTCAGCGCGCTGGACTTGCCGGCGTTGGAACGCCCGGCGAAGGCCACTTCAAAGCCTTCGTCGTCAGGGCATTGATCGACTTTGGCAGCGCTGAGCATGAAGGTGGACTGTTGGCACAGACCAAGGATGGGGTTCTTGAGTTGCATGGGATTTCCGATGTGGGCGGTGCCGAGAATGGTCGCAAAGAGCTGCGTCGTTTCCGTTTCAGTGACGCCAGTATATAATGCCGCAGATTTTGTGTGCGCTTTGTCCCAGCGTAGGATGAAGTTCACGAGAGCGATTGACCTTGATTGCGCATAAGAACGCAGCACGCTCTCAACCCTGAAAAGGTCGTTTTATGACGAAATGGCTGCTAGCTGCCGGTGTCTTGATGCCGCTTTATGGCGCGCAGGCTACACAGGATCCGGAAGCTGTGTACAACCGTGTTTGTGGAGCCTGTCATTCCGGCCAACTCCCGACGGCGCCTCAAAAGGGCGATCAGGAAGCTTGGGCGCCAAGACTGGCGCAAGGTATGGAGACGCTGGTGCAACACGTGACCCAGGGTTTCAAGGCGATGCCGCCGCGTGGTTTGTGCATGGACTGCAGTGCCGAGGATTACCAGGCAATCATCCAGTGGATGAGCGAGTGATCCCGGTCCATAACTCTTTAACCCTTAGCCGTAGTTGGATTAGCTGATGAACAAATTAGTCGTGAGTCTGCTGTTGACCCTGGGCATCGCAGGTGGCGCCCATGCTGCGGGCGACGCTGCTGCTGGTCAGGCGAAAGCCGCAGTATGTGGTGCTTGCCATGGCCCGGATGGCAACAGCATGGCGCCAAACTTTCCAAAACTGGCGGGTCAGGGTGAGCGTTACCTGAACAAGCAACTGCACGACATCAAGTCGGGCAAGCGCACCGTTCTGGAGATGACCGGCCTGCTGACCAACCTGAGCGATCAGGACCTGGCTGACATTTCAGCCTACTTCGCCAGCCAGAAAGGCAGCGTCGGCGCGGCAGATCCGAAAGTCGTGGCTCGCGGTGAAGAGTTGTTCCGCGGCGGCAAACTGGAGCAGGGCATGCCATCGTGCACCGGTTGCCACTCGCCTAACGGCGCCGGCAACGCGGCAGCTGCTTTCCCGCACCTGGGTGGCCAGCACGCTCAATACACCGCCAAGCAACTGACCGATTTCCGTGAAGGCAACCGTACCAACGACGGTGACGCGAAAATCATGCAAAGCGTTGCAGCCAAGCTGAGCAACAAAGACATCGAAGCGGTGTCCAGCTACATTCAGGGCCTGCACTAAGGTCCGTCGAGCGGGCGTTACGCGGGAGGTTGAACCCGCACAACGTTAACGCTCGATTAATCCTTCGATGCAAGCATAAAAAGGGTGGCTTAGGCCGCCCTTTTTTGTGGCCGCTGCCGTTACACTAGAGAACTGATGCCCGCCAAGGCCTGCCAGAAAGCAGGTCGCGCGAGGCGAGCCAATTTGCCCAGGAGTAAAGCATGCGTAATCTGATTCTCAGCGCCGCACTCGTCACTGCCAGCCTGTTCGGCGTCACCGCCCAGGCTGCTGAACCGCTTGAAGCCGGTAAACAATATGTCGAACTGAGCAGCGCCGTTCCGGTGGCTGTGCCCGGCAAGATCGAAGTGGTCGAGCTGTTCTGGTATGGCTGCCCGCATTGCTATGCGTTCGAGCCCACCATCAACCCGTGGGCTGAAAAACTGCCGGCCGATGTGAACTTCGTGCGTATCCCGGCCATGTTCGGTGGTATCTGGAACGTGCACGGCCAGCTGTTCATCACCCTGGAAGCGATGGGTGTGGAGCAAAAGGTTCATAAGGCCGTGTTCGAAGCCGTCCACGATGGCAAGAAGCTCGCTACCCCGGAAGAGATGGCCGAGTTCCTGGCCGGCGAAGGTGTCGACAAGGACAAGTTCCTGAGCACCTACAACTCGTTCGCCGTCAAAGGCAAGGTTGAAGACGCCAAGAAGAAGGCCCAGGCCTATCAGATCTCCGGCGTACCGAGCATGGTCGTCAACGGCAAGTACCGCTTTGACCTCGGCACCGCTGGTGGTCCTGAAGGCGCTCTGAGCGTGGCCGACCAGCTGATCGCCAAGGAGCGCGCCGCTAAGTAAGCGGCGCACGCCATGCGTCGCTGGGGCACTGAGCGCGTCGTCGGCCTGCATGATCCGCGGGTCAACGAGCATCATCTGGAACCCTCGGGCTTGCCCGCAGACAGTCGTCTGCGCCTGCTTAGTTTCAATATCCAGGTGGGCATCAGTACCGAGCGTTATCGGCACTACCTGACCCGTGGCTGGCAGCACCTGCTGCCGCACACCGGGCGTGCCGACAACCTGCAAAAGATCGGCAACCTGCTGGGCGACTACGATCTGGTCGCCTTGCAGGAAGCGGACGGCGGCAGCCTTCGTTCCGGCTACGTCAATCAAGTCGAACACCTGGCCCAGCTCGGCGCCTTCCCCTACTGGTATCAGCAACTCAATCGAAACCTGGGCCGTCTCGGCCAGCACAGCAATGGTGTGCTCAGCCGGATGCGGCCCTGGCAGATCGAGGATCACCCGCTGCCTGGGCCCAAGGGCCGGGGTGCGATTCTCGTGCGGTTTGGCGAGGGGCCCGAGGCGCTGGTCGTCGTGATGATGCACCTGGCGCTCGGTGCCCGGGTTCGCAGTCTGCAACTGGCCTACATTCGCGAGTTGATCGGTGGCTACAAGCACCAGGTGCTGATGGGCGACATGAACACCCATGCCAGCGATCTGCTGCAAAGCTCGCCTTTGCGCGACCTGGGCCTGCTTGCACCGCAAGTCGAAGCCACATTCCCCAGCTGGCGCCCGCAGCGTTGCCTGGACCATATTCTGCTCAGTCCGACCCTGACGCTCGAACGGGTCGAAGTGCTGGCGCAACCTATCTCCGATCACCTGCCGGTCGCGGTAGAGATTCGTCTGCCGGGTTCGCTCACGGCCGATGCATTGCCCGCGTTGAGTCCTGCCCTTCGCGGAACCCCTGAATGAGCGACGAAGCCAACCGCTGGAAAGAGAAGTACCTCAAAAGTATCGAACAGCAGGAAAAACTCGAACGTCGCTGGGATGCCCGCCTCGATTTGCTGCGTCGTGGGCTGGTGCGCAGTACGCTGGCTGCCGAGGGGACCGACCGTGCGGTAGACCAATGCATGAAGGAAATGCGCGAAGTCATCCGCACCAATGAAATGGATGCCGGGTTGGCTGCGTTGTTGCCGCGCCTGGAAAAAGCCGTGCTGGATTCCGAGCAGCGGCGCGAAACCCGGGTTGATCAGATCGGCTCGGCGCTTACCGCACTGGTCGCGCAACTCCAGGCCTTGCCATTGCCACGAGAGGTCAGTCGACCGCTCAAGACCTTTGCCAAGCAACTGGATGGACGCGTCAGCCAGGCCCGCGAGATTCCCTTGCTGCTCGGTGAACTGAGTCAGTTACAGAGCCAGGCACTCAGTGTGCTGGAGAGCCCTGATGAACCTGACCGCCCAGGGTTGTTGCAGCGTCTGTTTGGGGGGCGTGACGAGAACGTCGAAGAGCAGCCGGTCGGTTCGACCCAGCCAGTGCCTGCTGTTGGCATGACGCCTGAGCCTGTGACAGTGCCGATCGCGCAGCAGACTCAGGCAGCATCGACAGCCGTCGTAGTGGAGTCCGAGCCTGAGCCGATCGAGGAGTCATCAGCGCTCGCAGTAGCCGCTTTTGAACCGCCGGTGCAGCAGGCTCGGCACGACTCGACCCAAGCTGCGGATCAGGACCTGGCAGTCCTGGAGGAGTGGGAAGCGCCGCTTGCCCCGCAACCCGAGGTCGAAACCACGCCATTGGTCGACAGCCTTCCCTTGTCTCCAGCCATGGCACACATCCACACCGAAATGGATCCTGAGTATTGCGAACCGGACGCGCTGTATGCGCTCCCGGATTCGCCCGAGCCGTCCTACAGCTCGGTGGCCAAGCACATCGAAGGCACGCTGCTGGGGCTGCTGGACGATCTGTCGTTGCCCGAGCGCCATCGCCCGCAAGCCGAGGCCATGCGCGTACGGCTGAGAAACGGGTTGAATTGGTACGAACTGCTACCGATCCTCGATGATCTTGCGGTGTTGATGCTGGCAATCACCGACAGTGGCCAGCACGAGTTCGAGGTCTATCTCAAGCAGCTCAATGAGCGCCTGGAATCCTTCCAGAGCAACCTGCAAGCGGCCAGTGACGGGCACGCGGACAACCGTTCGGCCGCTCGCGAGATGGACACGCAGCTGCGTGAGCAGGTCGACGGCTTGCACAGCAGCATGCAGGACGCTGCGGACCTGGAGGATCTCAAGCGTGTATTGGAGAACCACCTCGAGGGCCTGCTTGGCACCCTGGACCAGCACCAGCAGCAGCGCGACGAGCGCGAGCAGGAAGTCGCAGCGCGCCTGCAAGGCCTGGCGCAAAGGGTGGCGAGCATGGAGCAGGAAGCCCAAGGCTATCGCGAGCATCTGGAAGAGCAGCGCCAGAAGGCCTTGGTCGACCCGCTCACCGGCTTGCCGAACCGGGCCGCCTGGAGCGAACGCCTGGAGCATGAAGTGGCCCAGTGGCAACAGCACGGCACGACCTTGTTACTGGCGATGCTCGACCTGGATCACTTCAAGCGCATCAACGATAACTACGGCCACCTGGCCGGCGACAAGGTGCTGAAAATCATCGCAACGGTGCTGCGCAAGCGCCTGCGAGGCTCAGACTTCATTGCCCGCTTTGGTGGCGAAGAGTTTGTATTGCTGGTGCCCGACACCTCGCTGGCAGCGGGTGTGAACCTGCTGGAAACCTTGCGAGCGGCCATCGAAGCCTGCCCGTTTCACTTCAAGGGCGAGCCGGTGACCATTACGGTTTCCATCGGTGTGACGGCGTTCAAGCCGGGAGAACGCAGCGATCTGGTGCTTAAGAGAGCCGATCAGGCGCTATATCGGGCAAAAAATGCCGGACGAAATCGCGTTGAGCCGGCCTGACGGCAATTGTTCCATTTTATTTAATCCGGCGCTTTTAGCGGCTCAGGTACAAGGCGGTACGTTACACTGTTGCATTACTGTCTTCAGCGTACTGTCACTGCCATGAAATTCATTACTTTGCTCGTGTCCTTTCTTGTCCTGGCAGGTTGCGCCAGTGGTCCTCGTTACGATACCAGCCACCCTTCGGCCAATTACGACAACCGTGTGCAGTTCGTCGTCATGCATTACACCTCCGCGTCGCTGGCGCAGTCGCTGGCGTTGTTGACCCATGGCGAGGTCAGCAGTCATTACCTGGTCGGTGATGATAAAAACGCGACCATCTACAAACTGGTGGATGAGAACTATCGCGCCTGGCATGCCGGTGAAAGCGAGTGGCAAGGGCGTACCTGGCTGAACTCGAGCTCCATCGGCATCGAGATCGTCAACCCAGGCTTCAGCGATACGCCGACCGGACGTGTCTGGTATCCCTACAGCGAAGCCCAGGTGCAGTCGCTGATTGTCCTGCTCAAGGACATCAACAAGCGTCATGGCATCAGCCCTCGCCAGGTGATCGGCCACAGTGACATCGCCCCTCTGCGCAAACTCGACCCCGGCCCGTTGTTCCCATGGAAGCGCCTGGCCGAAGCCGGTGTGGCGCTCTGGCCAAACGAGCAGGCAGTCGCCCGTCAGCAAGCGGTGTTTGCGACACGATTGCCGAACATCGGTTGGTTTCAGGAGCAACTGACGCGCCTGGGCTACACGACGCCGCAGACCGGCGAGCTAGATGTCGCCACCCGGCATGTACTGGCAGCCTTCCAGATGCGCTTCCGGCCATCGCGTTTCGACGGTACGCCAGACGCGCAAAGTGCTGCGATCCTGCAAGTACTCAATCAGACAAAATAATGACGCCCGCTCGACGGTAGGGGCTAACCCTCAATCAGTAGCTATAACTCATTGGTAATCCTTCGGATGTTCAATGATGGCGGCTGCTCGAGAGACCCTGCGTAACTGGTTTCATCGCCCTTGGTCTTTGGCGATGCTGGCGGCTGCGCTCAGCGCGGCCTTTTTGTTGGCCGGTAGCCTGGGGTTGGCGCTGCGTCAGGTCCAACTGCGTGAAAGCGAACAGATGAACGCCCAGGGTGAGCGCTTCCTGGAGCGACTGGAGCAACTGTTCGGCCAATTACGCGAAGGCCTGGATGACCTGGAGGCGCAACCGCTGCGTGGCTGTGACATGAAAATGTTCACGACCTTGCAACAGGTCAGTTTCAACTACCGTTTCGTGTATGAAGCCGCCTACATCGACAAGACACAGTTCTGCTCCAACCGCCCTCATCAGGAAACGCTTTCGGCCATCCGCCCACCCGACATCAAGGGCCCGACCTACAGCTATTGGCTCAACACGTCGACCGAACCCGATGAAAACCGTGCGGCATTGATGCTCGGACGCGGCAATTTTCGGGTCGCGACGTCGCGCGGGCATTTGACCGACATGGTCGATTTGTCGCCGGGCAGCAGTTTGCTGGTGATCCTCGATCATGGTACCCGGGCGGTTCCGGTGCTCGGCGCACCGCAAGCCTGGCCACTGACTGAGCCCTGGTCACCGTTCAGCAACGAGCCGTTGCAGATCACCCGGAGCCGGCTGATCTATCGGATGCCGACCAACAATCCCGAGTACCAATTGGTACTGATCTCTCCGCGCACCCGCATAAGCTTGCCGGCACTGTGGTGGTGGTTGGTGTCGGCAAGCCTGCTGGCGGGACTGAGCATCGGCACGGTGGTGTATCTTTTGGCCCGGCAGCGACAGTCAATGGGCGGTGAGTTGCAGGGCGCGCTCAAACGCGGCGAACTGCAGGTGTTGTATCAACCGATCTTTGACCTGCGCAATCGCCATTGTGTCGGCGCCGAGGCCTTGTTGCGCTGGCGTCGACCGGACGGCACGCTGACCAGTCCGGACCTGTTCATTCCCATGGCGGAGAACACCGGGCAGATACGCCAGATCACCGATTTTGTCTTGCAGCGCCTGCTTGAGCAGCTCGGCCAGTTGCTGCGCGCCAACCCGCAGCTGTATATCTCGGTGAACCTGGCAGCTTGTGATGTGATGGTGCCCAGAGTCGGCGAAGTCATGGCCCGCCTGCTGGCGTTGCATCGTGTGGCGGCGCGGCAGATCGCGTTTGAGGTCACCGAGCGTGGCTTGATCGACGTGGCGGTCGCACGCCAGAACCTGAAAGCCTTGCGCGATGCCGGGCATCAGGTGCTGATCGACGACTTTGGCACGGGTTACTGCAGTCTGGCCTACCTGCAAACCCTGCCGGTGGACTGCCTGAAAATCGACAAGGCGTTCATCGATGCACTGGGTCATGACGCCGCGAGCAGCGGCGTGGCTCCCCATATCATCCGCATGGCGCATGCCCTGCAGCTCACCGTCATCGCCGAAGGCATCGAACATGAAGCCCAGGCCATGTTGCTGATGAGTGAAGGGGTGAATTACGGTCAGGGCTGGCTGTTTGCCCAGGCCCTGAGTGCGATGCAATTGATCGAGTTGGTGACCCGCGGCCGCCGACGGGCGCCGCGGCGTATCGATGACGAGGCCTGAACCTGGCTTTCAGAATAGTCATACATACGTAAAACACAGTTTTTTCTTACATGAAAACAGTCCGCGACTGATATCTATGCTCATGCCCATAGGAGCAACTTCCCCCCGTCACGTATGAATCGCTTCATGGTTGAGCGCTCGTGAATGGATGGTTAATCGGGGAAGGAAAACCGTTGTGAGAATACAAAGTTGTTTTTGTCAGCAGTGTTTAGTCCGTGAAGCTGGAAACGCCGCCGCTGAACTTCGTATTGAGGCTAAACAGCTCGCCAGGCAGAAGGTCCGGGAACATGAGGAAGCGCGTAGCCGTCAAGCAGCCTGGGAGCAGAGGGAGGAAGAGCGGCAGCGGGTGAAGGTCACCTTGCGCATTGGGGTGTTTTTCGATGGCACCGGCAACAACCCTGCCAATGTAGAGCAGGGCATTCGCTGCGGTGCGCACCACCCGATTGCTCCAGAGGATCTGGATGGTAGTTGCAAACCGTACATGCGCGATGCGAACAGTAGTTATGGCAATGACTTCACTAACATCAAAAAGCTGTTTGATCTCTATAAACGCTCCAATGATCCGGTAGTTATCGAGGAGAAAAGAACAGCATTCCAGAAGATCCTTGTAGAGGGGATTGGTACTCAGGCAGGCGCCAAGGACAGTGTTGTCGGCTCGGGCATCGGCCGAGGAGAAACTGGCGTCGAGGCGCGGGTGGATTACGCATTTAACCAGGCTCGAATAGCGGTTCAACTATTCCGTGATGACTTTCCCTCCATGCGAATTGGTCAGTTGACCTTCGATATATTCGGCTTTAGTCGTGGCGCCGCCGCAGCGCGGCACTTTGCCAACCTGTTGGCGAAAGCCGCCAATGGCCCCCTGCGAGCGGCCCTGAATGTACCGAATGTATTCACGGCCGGGTTCACCAGGCAATACGGTCATGGCGTGCAGGTGGGTTTTATCGGCCTGTTCGATACGGTTTCGGCAGTGGGTGGATTGCGTAACCTGGGCTATGTACGCAGTGCTTCTGCTCCCGGCTTGCAACTGCACTTGCCCCTGGAGTTGTTTCCTCGGGTGGTGCAACTGGCCGCTCGAGATGAGTACCGCAGTAACTTTCCCTTGCAGCGAGTCGGCCCGGAGCACTCGGAAATACTATTGCCCGGTGCCCATTCGGATGTGGGAGGCGGCTATCGGGATGAAGTCGAAGAGCAGGTCATGCTTGGCCCGATGCAAGCGCTGGATGTGCCTGTGTACGTCGATGTTAAAAACACCTCCATTTACCGCGATGCCTTGCAGGCGCAGGCCCGATGGCAGGCCCAGGGCTGGCCGTTGGCGATGTTGTTCATCGTGACTCCCGAGCCGGTCCTGCTGCCGGCGGACCCGCAGGACCGTCTAGCCCCTCGGCAGAAGCGGGTGTACGCCGGGTTGCGGCTCAAGCGCACGGTCAGCGCTGGTTTGTCGCGGGTGTACTTGCGGGTGATGTATGGGTTGGCGCGTGCACGTGGAGTGGACTTCGACGATCTGGATGTTCACCAGGCCATCTACGAATTACCACCACCACTTCAAGCACTGGGTGAGCGCTTTATCGCTGGCGATTACAGCACTACACCCGCTGAGGAAACGCTGCTCAAGCGCAGTTACATCCATGCTTCGGCTCACTGGAACCCCGATCCGTTGGCTGGACCGCGCATTGGAACGTTCGCGCTGACCTATCTCAATGCCCCGACACCAGACCGTAATCGGGTGCAACACCCCCATACGCCTTGAAGGAAACACACTGATGAAACAGCTTTTTGTACTGCTGGGGTTATTCATGATGCTCAGCGGCTGTCAGCCCATTGATCCGCTTTCCGGGGCCAACGATCCGAAGGACGATTCATGGCATATCGATTTCGTCGAGCCGGCCCATATGAAAGTGTGGGTGGAGATGTCTGCCGTAGAGGACATACAAGGAATGTTGTTTCGCAATATCGCAGGTAATACTGCCGCGGGCAGTGATCGGGAGGACGGTACCGAGGTGGCAAAAGGTTGGAGCGGTCTAGGGGTGTCTCTCAGGCCGGTGACCGGCGCAGATTTGCCCAGGCGCATTTATGTTCGCTGGCAATCCAACGCCAATCAAACCACCTACAAGGGCTGGATCGAGATCTCGGAAGAAACCCGGCGCATTATGCGCCGGGCCACAATGCGCCGTTGCCCGGAGCGACCGGACGAGCCGGCGTACTCCCTGTCGTTGATGAATGTGGGGTTGGCCCCAGGTGGGATTATTCAAGTCTGGGTGCGGGATGAATGTGGACGCCCCATTAAAACCGACCGAGTGCAGGTGGATATCGAGCCTTTAGGACCGGACCAGGGGAAATTCCAGGGGCGCTACACCCCGCAATCCGCCTCATCCAAGCGCTACGTCGAACGTTTTGGTATCCCCTATGGGAGTTGGTAGCAGTAGAACGCGCTGTGGTCTGAAGCTCTAACCGCGGGGGGCAGTCACAACGGCAACGCCATGTAAAACTGAGCCCCCTGCCCCGGCCGTGAGTAAACGCCGATGCGGCCACCGTGCAGTTGCACGATCTCCTTGCACAGGGCCAGGCCAAGCCCTGCGCCCCCTTTCTTGCGTCCGACCTGAACAAACGGCTCGAAGATTCGCCCCTGCTGGCCATAGGCGATGCCTTCGCCGTTGTCTTCGACGCTGATGATCACCCGTTCGCCGTGACGACGGGCCTGCAAGCGTATTTGCCCGTTGGGGCGGGTGTGGCGCAGGGCATTGTCGATCAGGTTGTCCAGCACGCGGTCCAGTTGCGCCTGATCGGCCTGCAAGCGTGGCATCGGGGCCTGTACCTCCACCCGCAGCTCGATGTTGTGTTCATTGGCCCGTTCGGCAAAGCGCCCTTGCGCTTGCGCCAGCAGGTCATCGACGTTGCAGGCCGCCAGGGAGAGCTTTTGCAGGCCGTTTTGATAGCGCGAGAAGTTCAGCAGGTCGTTGATCAACTGCACTAAACGCTGCATTTCGTCATTGACCGTGTTCAGCAAATCCGTTTCGCGCGTCTCTTCGGCAAAGTGCGCTCGTTCGCGGAACAAACCGAAGGCCATGTGCATGCCGGTGACCGGCGTGCGCAGTTCGTGGGAGGCGCGCAGTACGAACTCGCTGCGCACCCGCTCAAAGGCTCGCTGTTCGGTGACGTCGTGCAGCACCATCACCGCGCCGAGAATATGACCTTCGGTACGGCTGACGGGGGTCAGGCTGTAGGACAGCAGGCGCGATTGGCCATCGACTTCGATGCTCAGGTCTTCAGGTGCGCGCTCCAGCGAACCGCCCTGCAGCACCCGTTGCAGTTGCTCATCAAGCTCCGGACGTTGCAGCGAGGTGCCCAGGCCCTGGCCCAGGCGATCGTCGTCCCAGCCCAGCTGGCGCTGCGCGACCGGGTTAAAGTGCTCCAGATGCCCTTGGCGGTCGATCATCAACAAGCCGTCGTCGATGCTGTCGAGCACCGCCTGCAAGCGTTGCTGGCCGGCAAGCAGTTCGTCGACGTTGGTTGCCTGATGTTCGCGCAAGGCTTCGGCCATGAGGCCGAAGCGCCGAGTCAGCTGGATCATCTCCGCGGCCGGGGAAATCGGCAGGGTAACGTCAAAGTTGCCTTGGCCGATGTCGTCCGCCGCCTTGGCCAGCGCTTCGATGGGGGCACCAAAGCGTTGCGCGATACCGTGTGCGGTGACAAAGCCGACGATCAGCACCGCCAGCGCCACTAGGCCAAGCAGGCCGGCGACCAGCAACGCACGTTGACGGACATCGTGCTGAGTGCTGCCGATGTTCTCCAGTGCCCGTTGCTGTTCGGCAATCAGGCCGTTGCGCAGGATGTCGAGTTTTTCGGTGAGTGCCTGATTGCCGCTGAGTGTGGCGGGAGGTTCCTGTGCGTGACGGAAGGCTTCGAGGAGCGTCCGGTAGTCATTGCGAGCCTGCTGGAAGCCGTGGTGGTCGGTATCGAGGCTGTCCTCATGGGCGATGCCTTGGTCCAGTAGCTCGAAGGAGTGCCGCTCCGATGCGTGCAGCGCTTCAAGGTCGGGCGTTTCGTTGAGCATGATGGCCCGTTGATCACCCAAGGTCTGTTGCAGCTTCAGGCCCAGGTCCAGGGTGATGAAATTGTCGCGAGCCAGCCCCTCCTGATCGCTGGCCATCTGCATCACACTGACCAGTCCGAGTACCAGCCCGAGCAAGGCGACGGTCATCAATGCCGAGATGCTCAGAAACAGTCGCGTGCGCAACTTTATCGCCAGCTTCATAAGGTACTGCTCACAAATTGTACTGTTTGCGTTTGCGATACAGCGTCGAGGCGTCGATGCCCAGGGTCCTGGCTGCTTGGTCCAGGGTGCCGGAGCTGGCCAGTACCGCGCCGATGTGGGCTTTCTCCAGTTCATCCAGGCTCAACGCGGCACCGATACGTGGAGCGTTGTTGGTGGGCTGTTCAGCCATGCCCAAATGACTGATTTCCACCCGCTCCTGTGGGCAAATGATGCTCGCCCGCTCGACCGCGTTACGCAGTTCGCGGATGTTGCCGGGCCATCGGTATCCCAGTAGCGCCTCGCGTGCCTCGTCGCTGAACCCTCTGGCCGGCCGGGCGTACTCTGTGACGAAGCCGGCGAGGAAGCGGTCGGCCAGGGCCAGAATATCCTCTGCCCGTTCGCGTAGCGGTGGCAGGTGCAAGGTGATGACATTCAACCGGTACAGCAGGTCTTCACGGAAACGCCCGTCGCGGACCATGTCTTCGAGGTTGAGGTTGGTGGCGGCAAGAATCCGCACATCGGCGCGCCGGGTCACCGGGTCACCGACTCGCTCGTATTCCTTGTCCTGAATGAAGCGCAGCAGTTTGGACTGCAGGGTCAATGGAAAATCACCGATTTCATCGAGGAACAGTGTGCCGCCATCGGCCTGATTGACCCGGCCCAGGGTGCTTTCGCTGGCCCCGGTGAACGCTCCCCGGCTATGACCGAACAGCTCGCTTTCCATCAGCTCGGCCGTCAAGGACGGGCAGTTGACGGTGACGCAGGACTTCTTCGCGCGCTTGCTCCAGCCATGGATGGCCCGTGCCAGCTCGCCTTTACCCGTGCCTGACTCGCCGAGAAGCAAGATATTGGCGTCGGTGCTGGCAACTTGGCGCGCAGTTTCCAGGACGACTTTCATCGCCGGGCTGTGGGAATCCAGGCCGTTGCCGGGTTTGCGCAGTTCGCCTTCGAGGGCTTCAAGGCGTGCCGAAAGCTGGCGAACCTCCAACTGTTTGGCGGTGGCCAGTCGCAGTTGATCCGGGCTGCAAGGCTTGACCAGATAATCAGCGGCACCGGCCTGGATGGCGTCGACGGCGGTGTCCACGGCTGAGTGTGCGGTGACGATGACCACGCGCATCCACGGTGCCTGGATGCGCATTTGCGCCAGCACGTCGAGACCGTTGTCTTCGCCCAGCCGCAGGTCAAGGAAGCACAGATCGAAGACCTGGCGCTGCAGCAGGAGGTCGGCCTGGGCGGCGCTGTTGGCAGTGGCGACGCTGTAGCCTTCGTCTTCGAGGCAGTAGCGAAAGGTGCGCAGGATGGCGGCCTCATCGTCCACCAGCAGGATGCGGCCTTGATGCTCGTTGGCGAATTCCATTTTTCCTGCGCTCCTTGAATGAGTGATCTTGATTTAGTCCCGGAGAAATCAGGCAAGTTGCATGATTCATTCTGGTCGCTTCTGATCAAAACGAAGCCGATATCTGCGCAATTCATCAATAAACGTGGGTTTTTATCAGGTATTGCTGCCCATTCACGGGTGTTGGGTTGTCCTGCCTCCTTTTCTGACATCTGCAGTGCCCCATACATTCCAAAAATTTTCCATTTGCCTCAGGCCGATCGTGCATATCGCACGAGCGACCCTCGCGCATCGTGCAGGATGCGCTCAAACGGATTCTGGGTTTATTTATAACTATCTGATTTTATTGGTGTTTTAACTGAAAAGAAGCTGGCATGCCGGCTGCAATGCTCTGGTTGATCCGGGTCGCTCATGACACCGCGCCCGCAAACCCATCACCACCCGTGTGGGAGGAGCATCAGGATGAATCGCCAACGCGGCGCCCCATTGCGACTCTTGCCGCTGTGTGTCCAACAGGGACTGTCCATCGTGCTGGCGTTGGTGGTCACCCTGATCGGAGGCCAGCAGTTCTTGCGCTGGGAGCACAGTCAGCAGCCGGACGCAGGCATCGCACCAACCCTGCATATCGCCCCGCCCCGTTCCAGCGCCGTCAGCAGCCACCTACCTGACGCGACTTCCAGGCGAATGATGGACATTGATCAGGCCCGGCCTGAGTTCAAGGGGCCGCCTCAGGAGCGTTGGGTGTTCTAGGCAACAGGCCGGACGTGCGTTTCGCACATCGGGTAAGGCAGCACCACTAAATAGACGTGTAAGGAGAATCATCATGTTGAGCTGGGCAATCACATTCCTGATTATTGCCATTGTCGCTGCCGTACTTGGCTTCGGTGGTATCGCGGGCACCGCCACGGGTATCGCCAAGATTCTCTTTGTCGTGTTCCTGGTGATGTTCATCGCGTCCTTCTTCTTTGGCCGTCGCGGTGGTCGAGGCTGATCGCGAGGACTTGCTGCCAGCGCAGCCTGCCGCCCCGCGGGGCGACACTGCCAGGAACATGCAGCCAGTTTGAAAACCGAAAGGGATCAACAGGGTCTCTTTCCTTTGCGCCCACCCGAGGAGGGTGCGTGCATGACCAGGGGGCCGGGACGTTCTGATTGTTTCAGGATCGGAGTGACCTACGGGTACAGGGAGTGCCCGCGAAAGGACCGGGTCAGGCAACGCAAAGCTGCGCCGTCTGTTCGCCAATCGCTTGCAAGGTGGTGAACAGGCGGCGCGCTCACAAGTGCAAAGCATTGTCCTAGAGCGATCCCGTGATTTTTATCGGGTAATTGTTCCTGCTTCTGCCTGGCAAAGCATTTCGCAGTGTTTCCAAGTGACCGTATATCGAGATTTTTAAGATTAATTTCCGGTCATTTTTCGTCGCTGCGAGTAGGGAAATTCTGTTTTTTTTGCCCCGTATTGACTGATCAAAAAACAACCACTGTCCTCTGCGATGGCCGGTTCACGGCACTTATGCCTGCCGAAATGTCGTATTCGAACCGGTTGGGACGGCCGTTTTGTTTGAAAAAACTCATGCCGATTCGGCATAGGGTAGGCGTTTACGGCATTAGACGCGGTGTCCTTGCATCGGAATAGTTGCGCCTTTTTTCGCCTGCCAGAGAGCCGTATACACGCGTTCCGGGGCACCTTATACGGGGGTAGATGCTCAAACTTTTCCGCCATTGAGCGTTCCAGTTCGTGCATCTGCCCGAGTCAAACGCAAGTAAGGGTAATGATATGAAGAAGGCAAAGCTTAGCCTCGCCTGGCAGATCCTCATCGGTCTGGTCCTGGGTATAGCAATCGGCGCAGTGCTCAACCATTTCAGTGCTGAAAAAGCCTGGTGGATCAGCAACGTCCTGCAACCGGCGGGCGATATCTTTATCCGTCTCATCAAGATGATCGTGATCCCGATCGTGATCTCCTCGTTGATCGTCGGTATCGCTGGCGTGGGTGATGCGAAGAAGCTTGGGCGCATTGGTCTGAAGACCATCATTTACTTCGAAATCGTCACCACCATCGCCATTCTGGTGGGTCTGGTGCTGGCCAACCTGTTCCACCCGGGCTCGGGCATCGACATGAGCACCCTGGGGACTGTGGATATTTCCAAGTACCAGGCGACGGCGGCCGAGGTTCAGCATGAACATGCGTTCGTCGAAACCATCCTCAACCTGATTCCGTCGAACATCTTTGCTGCCATGGCGCGTGGCGAGATGCTGCCGATCATCTTCTTCTCGGTCCTGTTCGGCCTCGGTCTGTCGAGCCTGCAGTCCGACCTGCGCGATCCGCTGGTGAAGATGTTCCAGGGCGTATCGGAAAGCATGTTCAAGGTCACTCACATGATCATGAACTACGCACCGATCGGTGTGTTCGCACTGATCGCGGTGACCGTTGCCAACTTCGGCTTCGCGTCCCTGCTGCCGCTGGCCAAGCTGGTGATCCTGGTTTACGCCGCCATTGCCTTCTTCGGCTTTGTCGTTCTGGGCCTGATCGCACGCCTGTTCGGTTTCTCGGTGCTCAAGCTGATACGCATCTTCAAGGATGAGCTGGTGCTGGCCTACTCCACCGCGAGCTCGGAAACCGTGCTGCCGCGCGTGATCGAGAAGATGGAAGCCTACGGCGCGCCGAAAGCCATTTGCAGCTTCGTGGTGCCGACCGGTTACTCGTTCAACCTCGACGGTTCGACCCTGTACCAGAGCATCGCGGCAATCTTCATTGCCCAGCTGTACGGCATCGACCTGTCGATCAGCCAGCAACTGCTGCTGGTACTGACCCTGATGGTCACCTCCAAAGGTATCGCCGGCGTACCGGGTGTGTCCTTCGTGGTGCTGCTGGCCACCCTGGGCAGCGTGGGTATTCCGTTGGAAGGCCTGGCGTTCATCGCCGGTGTCGACCGCATCATGGACATGGCCCGTACCGCACTGAACGTGATCGGCAACGCCCTGGCCGTACTGGTTATCGCGCGTTGGGAAGGCATGTACGACGATGCCAAGGGCCAGCGCTACTGGAACTCCCTGCCGCACTGGCGCAGCAAAGAGAAGCTGCCGGTCGGCGAGACTTCCAGCAACTGAGTTCGCCGACATGATCGTTCCCGCGCCCTGCGTGGGAATGCATCCCCGGACGCTTTGCGTCCGGCCCACAAACCCCGGAGAAATCCGGGGTTTGTCGTTTCTGCCCACCCCGCTATCATTCGCGCATCTTTTGGGGGAATTTGACTGATGCTCAATGGCCTGTGGCTTGGCTTTTTCGTCGTGGCGGCCGTTTCGGCACTGGCGCAGTGGTTGATCGGTGGCAATGCCGGGATCTTCGCGGCGATGGTGGAAAGCATCTTCGCCATGGCCAAGCTGTCGGTCGAAGTGATGGTGCTGTTGTTCGGCACCTTGACCCTGTGGCTGGGCTTTCTGAAAATCGCCGAGAAGGCCGGTATCGTCGAATGGCTGGCCAAGGCCCTGGGGCCACTGTTCCTGCGCCTGATGCCGGAAGTACCGGCCGGCCATCCGGCCATCGGCCTGATCACCCTCAACTTTGCGGCCAACGGCCTGGGCCTGGACAACGCCGCCACGCCGATCGGTCTCAAGGCCATGAAGGCGTTGCAGGAGCTCAACCCCAGCGCAACAGTGGCCAGTAACGCGCAGATTCTGTTCCTGGTGCTCAACGCGTCGTCACTGACCCTGTTGCCGGTGACCATCTTCATGTACCGCGCCCAGCAAGGCGCGCCCGATCCGACCCTGGTGTTCCTGCCCATCCTGCTGGCGACCAGTTGCTCGACCCTGGTCGGCCTGTTGTCGGTGGCGTTCATGCAGCGTCTGCGCCTGTGGGACCCGGTGGTGCTGGCTTATCTGATTCCGGGTGCGCTGGTACTGGGTGCCTTCATGGCCTTGCTGGCGACGCTCTCGGCCACCGCGCTGGCCGGCCTGTCGTCGATCCTTGGCAACCTGACGCTGTTTGGGCTGATCATGCTGTTCCTGGTGATTGGTGCGCTGCGCCAGGTCAAGGTCTACGAAACATTCGTCGAGGGCGCCAAGGAAGGCTTCGACGTGGCCAAGAACCTGCTGCCGTACCTGGTGGCGATGCTCTGTGCGGTGGGTGTGCTGCGAGCCTCCGGCGCGCTGGACTTCGGCCTGGACGGGATTCGTCATCTGGTGGAGTGGGCTGGCTGGGACACCCGTTTCGTCGACGCCCTGCCGACGGCGATGGTCAAACCGTTCTCGGGCAGCGCAGCGCGCGCCATGTTGATTGAAACCATGAAGACGTCGGGGGTGGACAGCTTCCCGGCGCTGGTCGCGGCAACGATCCAGGGCAGCACCGAAACCACCTTCTACGTACTGGCGGTGTACTTCGGCGCCGTGGGCATCCAGCGCGCGCGGCACGCCGTGGGCTGCGCCCTGCTGGCGGAACTCGCCGGGGTGCTGGGCGCGATCGGGGTGTGCTACTGGTTCTTTGGGTAGTCCGCTATCTCTGTGGCGAGGGTGCTGACTGAAGGTTTCGTGGAAGCGTTCTGCTGCCCCTGCTCCACCGTCCACGCAATCACCTGCCTGGTCAGCGAATCGCCAGCCTGGCCGAACCCGGTCACCACGGCGGGCACTTTCACATCGTTCAATGGCTGGCGCACTTCAAAGCGCCGGCTGGCGAGGATGCGCTGGTCGGTGCCGCGCACCAGCAATGCATCCAGGCGAATCACCACCTGTGCACGGTTGCCCTGATACTCGGTCTGGAAGGCCTGCAGGTTGCCGCCCAGTTCCAGGTCGGTCTGAAAGTTACTGTCGTCGGTGCTCAGCAGGCCTACGCGGCCGTCCTGGGTAAAACCATCGAGCAGACGGTTGCGCAGCAGGATTGGCGTCGCGTCGCTCCAGCGCGAAGCCTTGTAGCTGCTGATCAGGTCACCTTGCGGGATCACGGCGATCTTGGCGCTGTTCAGCACGTCACCCGCCTGCGGTTTGGCGACCTTCAGCGACCAGCGTACCGAACTGGCGTGGGTCGACGGCTCGCTACCCTGGGCTGCGGGAAGGCGATAGATATCCTGTGGCTCCGGTTTGGGGAGGATCGAGCAGGCGCCGGTCAGTGCCAGGCTTGCCAGCAGCGTGCCGTGGGCGAAAGTGCGGTAGACACCTTTCATGGTGTGAACTCCTTGTCATTGTCGCCGCCCAGCAGGTAGCCGCCGGGGTTGGCTTCGAGGCGACGTGAAATGGCTCGCAGCGAACTCAGGGTGTCGCGCAGTTCGCGCACGGCCGGTGCCAGGCCGTTGAGTCCCTGCATGCCGTTGTTCAATGCGGCCTGATTGCTGCTCAGCAGCGTGTTGATAGTCGCCGTGCTCTGCTCCAGGGATTTCATGGCGTGCTCGGCACTGCCGAACATCTGTTTGCCCTGGTCATTGAGCAGGCCGTTGGCGTTACGCATCAACGCGGCGGTCTGCTCTATGGCGGCACCGGCCTGCTTGCCGACAACCGCCAGTTGTTGCAGGGCCTGGCGGATATCGCCGCGCTGGTCGGCAATGGCCCCGGTGGTTTGTTCCAGATGATCGAGAGTCTTGCTCAGGCGCTCGACGTTTTCCGGCGATAGCATCTGGTTGGCGTTGTACAGCAGTTGGTTGATGCTGCTCATCACGTCGTCGCTGTTGTTCAGCAACCGTGCGATGGGCGACGGCGAGGCGACGATAGTCGGCAATTTACCGTCCTCGCCTCGCAGTTCCGGGCTTTTAGGGGTGCCGCCGCTGAGCTGGATGATCGAGGTGCCCGTAATACCGGTCAGTGTCAGTTTGGCCTGAGTGTCTTCCTTGACCGGGGTGTCGCCGCCCAGGCGAATCCGTGCCAGCACCCGGCGGGGATCGTCGGGGTCCAGGCGCAAGCTCACCACATCGCCGACCTTGATCCCGCTGTATTGCACGGCACTGCCTTTGGACAAGCCGCTCACGGCCTCGTTGAAGACGACTTCATAATCCTTGAACTCCGTGTCGACACTGGACTTGGCCAGCCACAGGCCGAACAGCAAGGCGCCGGCTACGACGATTACAGTGAACAGGCCGATCAATACATGATGGGCTCGGGTTTCCATGTCATACCTCGTTGAGCTGTGAAGCGGCTGTCAGCGCCGCGCGGCCGCGTGGGCCATGGAAGTATTCGTGAATCCACGGGTCGTTGGTCTCGGACACGACGTCGATCGCATCGGCCACCAGCACCTTTTTCTGCGCCAGCACCGCCACCCGGTCGGTGATGGTGTAGAGCGTGTCGAGGTCGTGGGTCACCAGGAACACACTCAGTCCCAATGCATCGCGCAGCGTCAGGATCAACTGATCGAATGCGGCTGCACCGATAGGGTCGAGGCCCGCGGTCGGTTCATCGAGAAACAGGATGTCCGGGTCCAGCGCCAGTGCCCGGGCCAGTGCAGCACGTTTGATCATGCCGCCGGACAGCGAGGCCGGGTACTTGTCGGCCGCCGACAGGGGCAAGCCGGCGAGGGCCAGTTTCACGGCGGCCAGGTGCTCGGCATCGTCGCGACTTAGCCCCGCGTGTTCGATCAGCGGCAGCGCGACGTTTTCCGTCACGGTCAGCGACGAGAACAATGCGCCCTTCTGGAACAGCACGCCGAAGCGTCGCTCGACCATTGAGCGCTCATGCTCCGACAAGTTGGGCAGGTTCTTGCCAAATACTGTCACGTTGCCTTCGCTGGGCTGGCGCAGGCCGACGATGCTGCGCAGCAACACCGACTTGCCGCTGCCGGAACCACCCACTACGGCGAGGATCTCGCCCTTGTACAGATCCAGATCGAGGTTCTCATGCACGCTTTGCTTGCCGAAGCGGTTGCACAGTCCACGGACTTCGATCACCGCTTCGGTGGGTGCACGGGGTAAGCGACTCACCAGCCCATCTCCATAAAGAACAGCGCGGCCACCGCATCCAGCACGATCACCACAAAAATCGACTGCACCACGCTTGAGGTCGTGTGTGCGCCCACGGACTCGGCGCTGCCGCTGACCTTGAAGCCTTCCAGGCAGCCGATGGCGGCGATCAGGAAGGCGAAGATCGGTGCTTTGACCATGCCCACCAGAAAGTGCTGAACGCCAATGTCCGATTGCAGCAAGGACAGGAACATCGCCGGCGAGATATCCAGCGAGAGGGCGCAGACCACCCCGCCGCCAACAATCCCCGAGAGCATGGCCAGGAACGTCAGCATGGGCAGAGCCACCAGCAGTGCCAGCACTCGTGGCACCACCAGCAATTCGGTCGGGTCCAGGCCCAAGGTGCGGATGGCATCGATTTCTTCATTGGCCTTCATGGAGCCGATTTGCGCGGTGAAGGCACTGGCGGTGCGGCCAGCCATGAGGATCGCGGTCAGCAATACGCCAAATTCACGTAAAAACGAGAAAGCCACCAGGTCCACGGTAAAAATGCTCGCGCCAAAGCTGGCGAGTACCGTCGCCCCGAGGAACGCCACCACCGCGCCCACCAGGAAGGTCAGCAAGGCGACGATGGGGGCGGCGTCGAGCCCGGTTTGTTCGATGTGTGCCACCATCGGGGTGATCCGCCAGCGCTTGGGGCGAAACAGCCCACGGGCGATGGTTTCCAGGATCAGGCCGACAAAACCCAGCAGTTGCAGGGTGTCTTGCCAGACGGTATCGACAGCGCGACCAATCCGGGTCAGCAACTGGACGCCGACGCTGATGTCGGGCTCTTTGACGGGGATACAGAAGTCGGCCATTGAGCAATAGACCGTTTGCAGCAGCGCGCGGTCGGCGGCTGACAGGCTGCAGTCGGGGTGTTCGGCCGATTTGCCGAGGCGCTCGGCCCCCAGCAGTTCGACCAGCAAGGAAGCGCCTGCCGTGTCGAGTGCACCCAGTCCGTTAAGGTCAATGGTGGCGCGCTCGTCGTACTGACCTTTGAGGGTTTCACGCAGGCGCTTGAGGTCGGCGTAATGGGCGAGCGTCCAGTCCCCCGTGATCCTCAGCAGCGCGGGGGTCTGCGAGGTATCGAGTCGGGCACTGCCGGCTATCGTATTGCTCATAAGCTCCTTGCTTGTTCGGCTAATGCGAAGTGCTACGTAATAGCATGATCGCCGTTACTTTGCCTCGTTCGGCGCCTGATTGTTTTGACCTGCGTCGCTCACGACGAAGCGCAGGACACCAATCACCTGACCGTCTTCGGTCAGTACCTGAACCTGCCATTTGCCCACCGGATTGCCGGGGAAGTTCTGCTTGTGGGTCCAGGCCCGGTAGCCTTCCTTGCGCCCGCCGTGGATATCCAGGGCAATGCGGTCGACCTCTTTGCCGTTGAATTTCCAGACGTGATAAATCCGCTCGTCCAGCCCGCGCGGGGCGTTGATCGCGGTGTAGGCGTACAGGCCATCGCGGCTCAGTTGGGCAACGCTGACCTGATGCAGGCTGTCGCCTGGCGTACGGTCCTGCAGTTGGGTGCTGATGGCCACCTCGGTCATCCACAAGGTGGCCGGCGGTACCCACGAGCGCATGAACCAGCCGGTAGCGCCGATGACCAGGGTGATGCACAGCACGCTCAGCCCGCCGCGCACTGTGCGAATCGGAAAGATCGAGGCCAGGCTTGGGAACGACAGCAGCATGGCGGTGCCCAGTGCCAGCTTGAAGCTCTGCGCAGTGGTCAGGTGCAGGATGATCGGCAATGCAGTCAGCAGGGCGGCGAACAGCGTCAGGGTGTGCATGGCCAGGAACAACCAGCGACGCGGCGCCAGCCACTTGTAGTACAGGGGGTCGATGATCGAGATCAGCGCCGCGGCGCCGAGCAGCCCGGTGAACACCAGTTGCCCGCTGTTCCAGGCGGTCGTGATGAAAAAGAACGGCAGGACGAAGAACAGGCTTTCCTGGTGGATCATCTGCGTGGCATAGCGCAGCAGAGGTTGCGGGATTTCGCGCTTGAACACCTTGGCGAACAGCTCTGTCAGGCTGTTTTCCAGCATCAGCCAGACCCAACTGACCAGCATGATGATTGCAATCCAGGTCGCCAGGCCTTGTTGGCGGTCAACCAGGATGAAGCTGCCGACCCCCGAGATGAAACCACCCAGGGCAATGACCCCGGGGTAGCGCTTCATCAGTTCGAGAATGCGCTGTAGGGTCTGGGGGAGATTAGGCATTGGACGGTTCACAGTGCTCAAGGGAAAAACCCGCACAGGATACCGCTGGCACACTGATGTTGCGAGAAGCCCGTGGCGAGGGAGCCAGTGCCCTCGCGATCGTTACGGGTGCCTGCGATGCCAACGCCAGCCCAGCACCCCGAACACCAACACCCCCAATACGCCACCCAACAACCACAGCACCTGGTCATCGCTGAGCAGTGGCTTCTCGATTCGCAGGTAACCCGGCTGGTCGAGCAGTGCATGCAGGGCCAGGTTGGCCTGTTTGAGCGTCACCGCGCGCAAGCGTCTGGCGGGGTTGTCGAAGAGCCCGTCTTCATAGTCTGACAGGGCGCTCCAGTAGTAGTCGGCCAATGCGCTGTTGCCTTGCACGGCCCAGGCCTGCCGGGCAATGGCCGCCTGTTTCAGGCGCTCGAAGCCGACAGGGTCGAGGCCGTTTTTCAGCAGGTCGGCCTTGAGCTCATCCAGGACCTGCTGCGCTTGTGGCAGGTCATCGCGCTCAAGATCCGCATTGAGGCTCATGAAGCCTACGCCGCCGAACACTTCGCGTTCGGCGGAGGGGCCATAGGACAAACCATGCGCCAGCCGTAGCTGACGGTAAAGCGCCCAGTCGAGGTAGTCCTTGAGCAGATCGAAGGTCTCGTCGTACTGATCGTCGAGCACCGGCTCCGGGAGCAGCCAGTGCAGCCTGGCACCGTCGCCCACCCATCCGTGGATCAGGTTGCGCCGGGCCTGGGCGGTGTTCTGGATCTGCGGCAGGGGCGGATGCGCAGTGGGCTCGATCGGCTTGAGTTGACCGAAAGTGCGTTCCAGGTAAGCCGGCAGCAGGCGATCGAGGTCGCCCACGACAATCAGCGTCATGTTATTGGGCGCATACCAGTCCTTGCGCACCCGCTTCAATTGTTCGCGGGTCAGATGATGGACTTCGGCCCGCTCCGGGCACTTGAGGCCCAACTCCACGGCCAGTTGATTACTGGCCGTGTGGCCCAGGTCCTGGCGGTCGAGCCAGCGTTGCAGGTGGGTGTAGTGGCCACCCTCTTCGCGTTCAACCACCTGTTTGGCGGCGCGGATGGCCGTGTCGTAGATGCGGGTTTCGGTCAGCAGTGCCAACAGGACGTCCAGGACCTTACGCTGGTTTTTCGCCGGGGCTTCGATGACGAACGTGGTGTCGGCATTGCTGGTGTAGGCGTTCCATTCACCCCCCAGCCCCTGCATGCGCTCTTCAAGCCCACCCTCGCCCCCGGCGTCGATGCCGCTGAACAGCACATGCTCAAGCAGGTGAGGCAGTTCTTTGTCGGCGCAGGCGAAATCATCAAGGCCAACCCCAACCACCAGACGAATGGCGACATGGCCGCGTTCACTGCCGGGTTTGAGCAGGATCTGCAGGCCGTTTGGCAGCACGTAACCTTCAACCTGAAAGCGGTCCATGGCCCATGAGCAGGTGGAGCCGAGCAGCAGACACGCGAACAACAGACAACGCATAACAACCTTCCTGGCGGGTAGAGGCGGGAGCGAGGATTTTCATTCAGCTTTTGTAGGGACTTTCTACAACGCTAGACGTTCAGGGTGAATGGGTAATGTCAGCCATGTCCTCGACAGCCAAGGCTCCGGTTTCGGAGGTTTCCAGCACCACGTAGGCGCTGCCGCAGAATAGTGAGTTCAAGCGCTTCATGTCGGCAATCAGCTCCAGGTGCAGCGAGCTGGTCTCGATGCTTTGTACGATTTTCCGTTGCAGGCGGCTGACGTGGGCATGGGCCAGGCGTCTCTCCTGAGCCCGAAAGCGGCGTTTCTCGCGCAACAGCTGCCGGGCACTTTCCTTGTCGGCGCTGAGAAACACCGACAGCCCCAGGCGCAGGTTGGCGATCAATTGATGGTGCAGCCCGGCCAGTTCTTCCAGGCCGACGTCGGAAAAGGAGCGACGCTGTGAGGTCTTTTGCTGCTGAACCTTGCGCAGCATACGTTCGATCAGGTCCGACGCGAGCTTCAGGTTGATCGCCAGCTCGATGGTTTCCGCCCAGCGCCGGCTGTCCTGGTCGCTGAGGTCTTCGCGGGGCATCTGCGCCAGGTAGAGCTTGATCGCGCTATAGAGGGCTTCAACGTCATCGCTCAAGCGGCGCACCTCCTGGGTGACGGCGGTCTGCTTGCCGCGCAGCACGTCGAGCATGGCTTCGAGCATGTTATCGATCAGGTCGCCGATGCGCAGGGTTTCCCGGGAGGCGTTGGCCAGGGCCAGGCTCGGGGTGGTGAGGGCTGTTGGGTCCAGATGTCGGGGTTTGGCTTGACCGTTGGTTTCCGGCCGCTCCGGTAGCAGCCAGGCGCAGAGCCGTGCCATCGGGCTGACGGTGGGCAGCAGGATCAAGCAGCGAAGAGTGTTGTAGAGCAGATGAAAACCGATCACCAGGCCCTGCGGGCTGAAATCAAGGCTGTCCATCCAGTGCACCAGCGGGTCGAGTACCGGAATGATCAACAGCAGGCCGATCATTTTGTACAGCAGGCTACCCAGCGCGACTTGCCGCCCCGCGGCGTTTTGCATGCTGGTGCTGAGAAATGCCAGCACCCCGCTGCCGATGTTGGCGCCAATGACCAGGCCAATGGCCACTGGCAGGCTGATCACTCCGGCGCCGGCAAGGGTCGCGGTGAGCAGCACTGCTGCCAGGCTGGAGTAGGAAATCATCGCGAACAGTGCGCCGATCAGGGCATCGAGCAGGATGTCGCCGGTCAGCGAAGCAAACAGCACCTTGACGCCTTGGGCATGGGTGATGGGAGCCGCGGCTTCGACGATCAGTTGCAGGGCCAGGATAATCAGCCCCAGGCCAATCCCTACCCGGCCGAGTTGGCCTGCGCGAGTTTGCTTGCGCGAGAGAAAGAGAATCACCCCCAGGAAAATCAGCAGCGGCGACAGCCAGGACAGATCCAGGGTCAGGACCCGGGCCATCAGCGCGGTACCGACATCGGCACCGAGCATGGTCGCCAGGGCCGGCGTCAGTGCCATCAGGCCCTGGCCGACGAATGAAGTCACCAGCATCGCGGTGGCGTTGCTGCTCTGGACCATGGCGGTCACCAGGATCCCGGCGATGAAGGCCAGCCAGCGCTTGGACATGTTGCGGCCAATGACGTGGCGCAGGTTGGAACCGTAGACCCGCAGGATGCCGGTTCGGACGATGTGCGTGCCCCAGATCAGCAGAGCCACCGCAGACAGTAGATTGAGCAGGGTCAGCATAGTGGGCCCCTGGGTACATAGCGCCCCAAAGGGGCAAGTTGACGGTGCTGCGTAACGTTATGGATTCTGTACTTAAGCTGTAGTTGGCGAATGGTCCTGACGCCAGCATCGCATAGCTAAAGAGGTGATTGAAACAAAACCGTCATGAAAACAGCGTTCTGCAGACATGAAAAAGGGGCTCGAAAGCCCCTTTTCCTACAGCGCACTCGGGTTATTGACCCGGAATGTCCTTGCGCAGTTTTACCGGCTCGTGAGCCAGGTTCTTCTTTTTCGCCATTGCCGAGCGCATTTTGATGTTGAACGCTTCGACCGCCAGCGAGAACGCCATGGCGAAGTAGACGTAGCCTTTTGGCACATGCACTTCGAAGGCTTCGGCGATCAGCACGGTACCCACCACCAGCAGGAACGACAGCGCCAGCATTTTCAGCGACGGGTGCTTGTCGATGAACTCACTGATTTTGCCGGCTGCCAGCATCATCACCAGCACTGCAACGACGATCGCGGCGACCATGACCGGGACATGGGACACCATGCCGACGGCGGTAATGACCGAGTCCAGGGAGAACACGATGTCGATGATCGCGATCTGGATGATCGTGTAGAGGAAATTGCCGCCCTTACCGCTTGGCTCGTCGGCTGTTTCGTCTTCACCTTCCAGCGCGTGGTACATCTCCTGGGAGCTTTTCCACAGCAGGAACAGGCCACCGAAGAACAGGATCAGGTCCCGCCCGGAAATACCCTGGCCGAAGATTACAAACAGGTCCGCGGTCAGGCGCATGACCCAGGTGATCGACAGCAGTAACAGGATCCGGGTGATCATGGCCAGGGCCAGGCCAAAGATCCGGGTACGTGCCTGCATATGCTTGGGCATGCGGCTGACCAGGATCGAGATCATGATGATGTTGTCGATGCCCAGAACGATTTCCAGGGCCGTAAGTGTGAAGAAGGCAACCCAGATCTCCGGGTTGGTCAGCCATTCCATGTGTATTCCTTTGAGCGAGTGTTAAACCACGACGCCAGCCGCTTCAAACATCGAAGTCAGGCTGGCGGCGCAGTGATGTGGGGATGTTACAGGGTGCTGAACAATGGAAAAATACCCATCAGCAACGCGGCGACCAGTATGCACAAGCAAACCAGCACTGCCCACTTGAGGGTGAAGCGCTGGTGATCGCCGAATTCGATCCCGGCCAGCGCCACCAGCAGGTAGGTCGAAGGTACCAGCGGGCTCAGCAAGTGTACGGGCTGGCCAACGATCGAGGCACGGGCCATTTCCACGGCGGTGATGCCATAGTGGCTGGCGGCTTCGGCGAGAACCGGTAACACGCCGTAATAAAATGCATCGTTGGACATGAAGAACGTGAACGGCATGCTCACCAGTGCGGTGATCACGGCCAGGTACGGCCCCAGGAACTCCGGAATCACGGCCAGCAAGCTTTTGGACATGGCATCGACCATGCCGGTGCCGGACAGGATACCGGTGAAGATACCCGCGGCAAAGATCAACCCGACGACTGCGAGTACGCTGCCGGCGTGCGCCGCCACGCGGTCCTTCTGTTGTTGCAGGCATGGGTAGTTGACGATCATCGCGATACTGAACGCGACCATGAACAGCACGGGCAGTGGCAGCAGGCCGGCGATCAGGGCGCACATCAGGACCAGCGTCAGGGCACCGTTGAACCAGATCAGCTTCGGACGACGGGCGTCCGGGAACTGGGAAACGCTGATTTCGCTGTGGTCGATCTCATCGCCTGCCAGGTGCAATTCACCCAGGCGTGCACGCTCACGCTTACCGTACAGGTAGGCAATCGCCAGGATCGCCAGCACGCCGGCAAGCATGGCCGGGATCATCGGCACGAAAATGTCCGACGGGTCGACATGCAATGCGCTGGCGGCACGGGCGGTCGGGCCGCCCCAGGGGGTCATGTTCATCACGCCACCGGCGAGGATGATCAGGCCGGCCATGATCCGCGGGCTCATGCCGATGCGGCTGTACAACGGCAGCATGGCGGCCACGCAGATCATGTAGGTGGTCGCGCCGTCACCGTCCAGGGACACGACCAGGGCCAGCACGGCGGTGCCGACGGACACCTTCAGCGGGTCGCCCTTGACCAGCTTGAGGATCTTGCGCACCGCCGGGTCAAACAGGCCGGAGTCGATCATCAGCGCGAAATAGAGGATGGCGAACATCAGCATCACCCCGGTCGGGGCCAGCTTGGTGATGCCTTCGAGCATCATCGGGCCGATCTTCGGCGCAAAGCCACCGAACAGGGCAAACAGGATCGGAACGATGATCAGGGCGATCAGCGCCGACAGGCGCTTGGTCATGATCAGGTACATGAACGTGATGACCATGGCAAAGCCAAGGAAAGTCAGCATGGGAATACTCCAGGCGTAGCGCGACTAGGGAATGGCGGACCGGATGGGGTCAGCGCAGAACGGGAGGCACGAGGCGTACGAAGGGAGTCGGGGCGAACAGGCGGGTAGGAGCGAACATCAGAATCACCATTGTTGTTGTTAAATGGGCCGGGCAAACGATGCAACGTTCGCGTCGGCCAACCGGTCTATTGCCGGTAGTGAGGCGATCCTAATCGGCCAACCTTTCAGCTACCTTTCGCAGTACAAACAGCGGACGAGATGTTCAAGGTCGCAGGTTGACGCCTAAAGTAATGGGCTGGACGCCGACCGAACGGCCCGAAGCCTGAGTAGGGAGATCTGCACATGAGCGAACTTCACGCCGGCGGATGCCATTGCGGGCAACTGCGTTATGAATTCAGTGGGCCATTGCGCGACATCGCCCATTGTCACTGTTCGATATGCCGACGGGTCAGCGGAGGCCTGGTGACCACCTGGATCACCCTGCCCCGCTCTGCATTCCGATGGCTGGCCGGGACTGCAGCGCGGTACGACTCTTCTGAGAACTGTGCGCGATATTTCTGCGCCCATTGTGGCGCACACCTGGCGCTGATCACTCAGCTGAGCCCGGACACCATCGACGTGACCATTGCCACCCTCGACCATCCTGAGCAAGCTCCGGCCGACCGGCACATCTGGACCGACAGCCGCTTGCCCTGGCTGCACCTGGATGAGCAGTTGCCTGAAGAGGCACAGGAAAGCCTGTAACCCAGGCCTCAAGGCAGCTCCAGGCCTCCGGCTGCCTTGTGCAGGGCTCGCAGGTGTTCACCCAATTGCTTGAGGTTGGCCTCGCTGGCTGCAATTTCTGCTGCGCGCGCGGGTTCCAGCAGCGCCCTCACCTCTTTGTCCAGATCGCCGGTCAGCGCCAGCAGTTTCTTCTGCCGGGTGCTGCTCTCCGATTCCAGACGTTGCCATTCATTGGCTTGCGGCAGTCCATAGCCTCCCCGGTCGAGCAATTCCGCGGGGCGGCTGAGGAAGCCGCTGTTAGCGAGAATCTGCTGCAAGGTCTGGTTGGCTTTGTCCATGCCGCCGTTCGTCAGCTCGCGGGCGTCCAGGTAACGTTGTTTCACTTCATTCTGGGCCAGCATCAGTTGCTGGCGGAAACTGGCCTGCTCCAGCAACAGCAGAGCGGCGCTGGTCCGCAGGTCGGCCTGGTCAAACCACGGGCGGCGTTCTGCGGCGCTCAAGGCCAGCCAGTCTTCAACCTTGTCCTGTCTGATCGGCAGGTGTTTTTTCAGTACCTCGAACATGGCTTGGTAACGGTCACGGAACGAGTCGAAGCGATAGCCAAGGCGCAAGGCTTCACGTGGGTCATCAAGCACGCTGGTGTCCGCCAGTCCCCGGGCCTTGAGCACTTCCAGCAAGCCGTTGGGCATGATGCTGTCCAGTCCGGTCAACTGCGGATTGTGGCTGCCGCTGCGCAACAGCTTCAGGCTTTCGACCGCGCAGTTGTTGGACAGGAAGAAGTAGTTACCGTCGTAACTCCAGTGCATCTCCGCCGCGTGCTCAACCACCTCTTCGATTTCGCTGCGCGACAGATTGAGCGGTACCGAGGCCAGGCTGCGCAGTTCGGTCTTGGTGTACTCGTCGATGACCTGGGACAGCGGCAACACGAAAAGCCGCGACGGGTACTTGCCGACCAGACCGTCCCAGCTCGAGAGCTGTACGTCACCGACGAACGCGCGGTAGGACAATACCAATGAGTATTCCAGGTCCAGGCGACAGTCCGGCCCGCGTGGGCGCCCTGGTGCACAGATCACCAGGCGCAACATGCTGTGGCCCCAGCGACTGACCAGGTTCTGGTTGGCTTCGGCCAACAGGTAGTCAACGGCGTAGACCCGTTCAGGATCGACCTGCCCCAGCGGCTGCCTGGCGAAGTCGTTGCCGGCGTTCAGGAAGGCGTAGGACGTGGCGCAGGTGTCTTTGGTGGCGGGTGCCCATCCAAAGTGCTCCTGGTAATAGCGATACAACGCCGGTCGGCGGCAGGCGTAACTCGGGTCGAGAAGGAAGTACTCCATGTTGACCGCGACGAATTCCTTGGGGCTGCTGGTCTCGTAGAGATCCGGGCTGCGGACGATCTGGCGGTTGTGTTGCTCACGTTCACCCCGACGACCGACGTACTGCTGCCAGCCGGCCAGGTCCAGCAGGCGTGGGTCGTCACTCAGGGTAAAGCGGCGCCCCGTCTGGCCACGGCACTGATCGGGGATGCCGACCAGTCCCGAACTGTTGTTCTGTCGCGTGCAGCGCTGGATCAGCACACGCTCGGGGCCTGACCACAGGCGCGCACGGTCGTAGATGTGGGTGAGTTCGTGCAGCACCGTGGCGAGCATTTCCCGGCGTACGGTGCCGTGCGGACGATGGGTTTTTTTCGTCGCGGCGCTGCCGTCGGTCAGGCTGGCCAGCAGCTTGCGATTGAGATCGAGCTCCGACACCAGCGATGCCTGGCCGTAAGCGTTGCTCGGCATGTTGTCGGTCCAGCCGACATCGATGCGGCGGTCCAGTTGCTCGATGAAGCGTGGCGGCAGTGCCTGCATCGCTTCATCCAGCAGTGCCTGGCTGGCCTGTTGCTCTGCCGGGCTCAAGCCTTCGGTCTTGAGGTGTAGTTGCAGGCTGGCTTGCGCTGTACCGCCGAGCAGCAACAGGCATGCACTCAGCAGCCAGGTGACGAGCGACCTCACAGTGCGAGGATAGCTTCGGCGAGGACCTGATCACTGGCGTCGCGAGCTTCAGGCACGCGGGTGCGCAAGGTGTCGAAGGCGGCTTCCAGGTGCGCGCCACGGATATCACCGTTGCTGGCAACGAAACTGGCGGCATCGTCCCGGGCTTCACGGATGACTTTCATGTCGCGGATCGAGGTGGTGGTATCGGATGTGAAATCCAGGGTGCGCTGGGTCGCGCGGATCAATATGTTGCTGGTGGCTACCAGGGTGTGTGCCTGGGCCACATCGGCCAATAACAGCAGGCCAAGGGTGGCAGCAATCAGCGGGTTACGCATGGAACGACTCCGGAAGAACAGGGATAACTATTGGACGAGAATTGTCTGTGCCAGTTCAAGCTCGCTGACACGAAGTTTTGGCGGAGCCTGGCGCAGGTAAACCAGGGCAGGCTCCAGGCGCACGGCTCGGGACAGAGCCTGCGCGGAGGAAGCGGGGCCGGTCAGGCCGACCCCGTTGACGTGCAATCAGATGGTCAGGATGGCCTGAGCCAGCTGTGCATCGGTCGCGCTCAGCTGTGGAACCTGCTTGCGGATGTGCTCCAGAGCGCTTTCCAGGCGAACGCCACGGATGGCGCCTTCGCTGGCCACGAAGCTGGCTGCATCGTCGCGAGCCGCTCGGACGATCTTGTCGTCGCGGAACGAAGAGGTGACATCGGAGGTCGCGTCGGAAGTGGCTTTGAGTGCGCCGACAATTGCGTCAGTGGTAGCGATCAGGCTGGTCGCGTGCGAGTTGGCGGCAACGGCCAGCAGGGCCGCAGCGCTGAGCAGACGAAGACGGGACATGGGGGTAACTCCTGTTGATGAACAAAAACCAAAAAGTGGTGCTGAATACGCCGGGCAACCACTGTGTGTCGCGTTGAAGCTGTGAATCAGACGCGTCATACGCAGTGTTCGCCACGTGTTCTTGGATATTAGGCCGTTGTCCAAGGGTTCGAATAGTCCCATCGCACTTTGTCACACCTCCTATCGCCAGAATGGCCTATCCAGTTCGGCTGCTCGGTCCGAGTGGCTCAGGCCTATGTCGTGCAGTTGCTGGTCATTGAGTTGCGCCAGCAGACGCCGGGTCCGTGCCCTCTCCATGCATCGACCGGTAGCCGCAAACAGGCGGGCCATCAGCGTGAGAGTGCTAAAGCGCCGGGGGCGTGGGAGCGAAATATCGAGTGAGCGGTCCATGATGAAGTCCTCGCGCAGAGGCTGGTAAAGCAGCCTTGGGAGAACAGGGTGAGCTTTTCTGTGGCACTGGAGCAGCTACAGCCGCATTTAATTGTACTGGTTCAGTTGTTTTATGTTTGAAACTGTACCTGTCTGGCATCAACGCTTCTGTACCGACGTTTTTTCAGCCCTGAAACGACAAAACCCGTCGCGATTGCCCGCGACGGGTTTTGTGTATGCAATTCAGGGTGCTGGCGGTGGACCCGGTGGGTCAGGGCCAGCGACGCTAACTTAGCGCCAGAACGGCTTGCTCAGCTCTTCGTAACGCTGTGCTTCGCTAATCCCTGCGTCAGCCAGCAGACGCGAATCCAGGCGAGCCAGTTGGTGGCGGCTGGAGATGCGGCGTTGCCACAGCATCAGGTTGGCGAGAACGCGCAGAGGCATGGAAGCCTGGATTTTTTCAGCTTTGTCTTCGAAGAACAGTTCGGAACTGAGTGTACGTTCCATGATTGACATCCTTCCGCTTGTGGCGGGATTAGGTAGTGGTTTAACTGGTGCCCATGATCCTCTCGTTTGGCCAGTCTCTCTAGATACAGTTCACCTGTATTGTGAGGGACCAGTTAACTGTTAATAGGGGGTGTACTGGTCTAAATTGAGGCAACTGTACCTATCTGCACTGTAGTAGTGCATTTTTAGGGTTTTTGTCTTGAGAGGTAGGCAAATAGGGTAGGAAAAGGCCGGTACAGTAGTACAGTTTTTGCTGAATGCTGATGGAGTGAGGGCGAGCTGACGAAACTGTGTTTGCGCCAGCCGCCTTCTGTATCAATCACACGGCGAGCATGCGACCGGTTTCTTCCAGGTTCATGTGCCAGCTGAGGGCCTCGCGCAGGATGTGTGGCGTGTGTCCGCCGAGGGCGCAAGCCTTGTCGAAGTAGTCATTCAGCGCCTGGCGGTAGTCCGGGTGCACACAGTTGTCGATGACCACCCGGGCCCGCTCACGAGGTGCCAGGCCGCGCAGGTCGGCAAGGCCGATCTCGGTGACCAGGATGTCCACATCATGTTCGGTGTGGTCAACGTGGCTGACCATCGGCACCACGCTGGAAATCGCCCCGCCCTTGGCAATCGACTTGGTGACGAAGATCGACAGGTGCGCGTTACGGGCAAAGTCTCCCGAACCGCCGATGCCGTTCATCATCCGCGTGCCGCAAACGTGGGTGGAGTTGACGTTGCCGTACAGGTCGAACTCCAGGGCGGTGTTGATGCCGATGATGCCCAGGCGACGAACCACTTCAGGGTGGTTGGAGATCTCCTGCGGGCGCAGCACCAGCTTGTCCTTGTAGCGCTCCAGATTGCCGAACACATCGGCATTGCGTCGGCTCGACAGGGTAATCGAACTGCCCGAGGCAAAGCTCAGTTTGCCGGCGTCGATCAGGTCGAAGGTCGAGTCCTGCAGCACTTCGGAGTACATGGTCAGGTCTTCGAATGGCGAGTCGATCAACCCGCACATCACGGAGTTGGCGATGTTGCCAATACCGGCTTGCAGCGGCCCGAGCTTGTTGGTCATGCGCCCGGCGTCCACTTCCTGCTTGAAGAAGTCGATCAGGTGGTCGGCAATCGCCTGGGTCTCGCTGTCGGGCGGCAACACCGTGGACGGTGAGTCGGACTGATTGGTGATGACGATCGCGACGATCTTTTCCGGCGGGATCGGGATGGCGGTGCTGCCAATGCGATCATCGACCTTGACCAGCGGGATCGGGGTGCGGGTCGGGCGGTAGGTCGGGATATAGATGTCGTGCAGACCTTCCAGGTTCGGGTTGTGCGCCAGGTTGATCTCGATGATCACCTGCTGGGCGAAAATCGCGAAACTGGCGGAGTTGCCGACTGAGGTCGTGGGCACGATATGGCCTTGTTCCGTGATTGCCACGGCTTCAATCACCGCGATGTCCGGCAGCTTGAGTTGCTGGTTGCGCAGTTGCTCCACGGTTTCCGACAGATGCTGGTCAATGAACATGACTTCGCCGGCGTTGATCGCCTTGCGCAGTGTGCTGTCGACCTGGAACGGCATGCGACGGGCCAGCACGCCGGCCTCGGTGAGCTCTTTGTCGAGGTCGTTGCCCAGGCTTGCGCCGGTCATCAGGCTGATCTTCAGCGGCGTGACCTTGGCGCGCTCAGCGAGTGCATGGGGCACGGCCTTGGCTTCGCCGGCGCGGGTGAAGCCGCTCATGCCGACGGTCATGCCGTCCTGAATCAGAGCGGCAGCATCGGCGGCGCTCATCACCTTATCCAACAACGAAGGCAAGCGAATACGGTCACGGTACATGGATGGTTATCTCGGGCAACGAAAGCAAGGAGCGCAGTCTAGTGATTTCAAAAAAATTCGTCCCGCTACCATGGTCGAATGCCGACCGTTGATTTAGAGCCTTTGGTCGGGTTTTAGCGGGTAATAAAAAACCCCAGCCTACTAGAGGCTGGGGTTTGGGGTATTGCGCTGGCGCAGGTTTAATCGACTGCTTTAACCATATCCTCGATGACTTTCTTGGCGTCGCCGAAGACCATCATGGTTTTGTCCAGGTAGAACAGTTCGTTGTCCAGACCGGCATAACCGCTGGCCATCGAACGCTTGTTGACGATTACGGTCTTGGCTTTATAGGCCTCGAGGATCGGCATGCCGGCAATCGGCGACTTCGGATCGTTCTTCGCCGCGGGGTTGACCACGTCGTTGGCGCCAAGCACCAGCACCACGTCGGTCTGGCCGAACTCGGAGTTGATGTCTTCCATCTCGAACACTTGCTCATAAGGCACTTCGGCCTCGGCCAGCAGGACGTTCATATGGCCTGGCATCCGCCCGGCGACCGGGTGGATCGCAAACTTCACAGTGACACCACGGTGAGTCAGCTTCTCCGCCAGCTCCATCAGCGAATGCTGGGCACGTGCCACCGCCAGACCGTAGCCCGGCACGATGATCACGGTGTCGGCGTTGGTCAGCAGGAACGCGGCATCGTCGGACGAGCCGGACTTCACCGGACGAGCTTCCTGGGCGCCAGCCGGGCCTGCGGTATCCGTTGCACCGCCGAAACCGCCAAGCAGTACGTTGAAGAACGAGCGGTTCATCGCTTTGCACATGATGTACGAGAGGATGGCACCGGAAGAACCCACCAAGGAGCCTGCGATGATCAGCATCGAGTTGTTCAGCGAGAAGCCGATACCCGCTGCTGCCCAACCGGAATAGCTATTGAGCATTGACACCACCACCGGCATATCGGCACCGCCGATCGGGATGATGATCAGCACGCCCATCACGAAGGCCAGGGCCAGCATCAAGGCGAAAGCGCCGAGGTTGCCGGTCAGCATGAAGGTGATGCCCAGACCGAGCGTCGCCAGGCCCAGCACCAGGTTCAACTTGTGCTGGCCGCCAAACTGTACCGGTGCGCCCTGGAACAGGCGGAACTTGTACTTGCCCGACAGCTTGCCGAAGGCAATTACCGAACCGGAGAAGGTGATGGCACCAATCGCCGCGCCAAGGAACAGTTCCATGCGGTTACCGGCCGGGATCGAATCACCCAGCTGTTTGACGATGCCCAGCGACTGCGGCTCGACCACGGCGGCGATGGCGATGAACACGGCGGCCATACCGATCATGCTGTGCATGAACGCGACCAGTTCCGGCATCTTGGTCATTTCAACGCGCTTGGCCATGATCGAACCGGCCGTGCCGCCCACCAGCAGGCCGACGATCACATAGCCGATACCCGCGGTGGCCCCGCCTTGCTCAAAAGAGAGCGCGCCCAGCTTATAGATGAGACCGATGGTGGTGACGATTGCCAGCGCCATGCCGAGCATGCCGAAAAGGTTGCCGCGTCGCGAAGTGGTTGGATGCGACAGGCCTTTGAGGGCCTGGATGAAGCAGATCGACGCGATCAAGTAGAGCGTCGTTACGAGGTTCATGCTCATTACTTGGGCGCCTCTTCTTTTACGGCTTTCGGGGCTTTTTTCTTGAACATCTCAAGCATGCGGCGGGTGACCAGGAAGCCACCGAACACGTTGACCGCAGCCAGTGCCACGGCGAGGGTGCCCATGGTCTTGCCCAGCGGTGTCACGGTCAGGGCGGCCGCCAGCATGGCGCCGACGATCACGATTGCGGAAATGGCGTTGGTCACCGCCATCAGCGGCGTGTGCAAGGCGGGTGTAACGTTCCAGACCACGTGATAACCGACATAGATCGCCAGCACGAAGATGATCAGGTTGTAGATACCGGGGGAGATAAGCTCTTCCATCGTCTGAATCCCTGCTTAGGCGTTTTTGCGGATGACTTGGCCATCGCGGCACATCAGGCACGCGGCGACGATGTCGTCTTCTAGGTTGATCTCGAACTGGCCTTCTTTGGTGAAGACCAGTTTCAGGAAGTCCAGCAGGTTGCGGGCGTACAGCGCCGAGGCGTCTGCACCGACCTGTGCGGCCAGGTTGGTCGGGCCGGCAATCGTCACGCCATGCGCGACGATCACTTGATCGGCCACGGTCAGCGGGCAGTTACCGCCTTGCGCCGCCGCCAGGTCGATGACTACCGAGCCCGGTTTCATTTGCGCGACGGTTTCCGCGCTCAGCAGGACTGGCGCCTTGCGACCCGGGATCAGTGCGGTGGTGATGACGATGTCGGCCTGCTTGGCACGCTCATGCACGGCCTGGGCCTGACGTTGCATCCAGCTGGCCGGCATCGGGCGAGCGTAACCGCCCACACCGACCGCGCACTCACGCTCTTCGTCGGTTTCGTACGGGACGTCGACGAACTTCGCACCCAGGGATTCAATCTGTTCCTTCACGGCCGGACGTACGTCGGACGCTTCAATCACGGCACCCAGGCGCTTGGCGGTGGCGATGGCCTGCAAGCCCGCGACACCGGCGCCCAGAATCAGCACGCGCGCGGCTTTCACGGTGCCCGCTGCGGTCATCAGCATCGGCATGAAGCGCGGATAGTGATGCGCGGCCAGCAGCACGGCTTTATAGCCGGCAATGTTGGCTTGCGAGGAGAGCACGTCGAGGCTTTGTGCGCGGGATGTACGCGGCGCGGCTTCCAGGGAGAACGCGGTAATGCCGCGCTCGGCCAGTTTGGCAATGGTTTCATTGCTGAACGGGTTGAGCATGCCAACCAGCACGGTTCCACTTTTGATCAGGGTCAGTTCGGTGTCGCTGGGGGCGACCACCTTCAGAATCAGCTCCGCGCCAAATGCATCTTGGGCGCTGCCAATCACCGCACCTGCCGCTTCATAAGCACTGTCCACAACGCTGGCATTGACGCCGGCGCCGCTTTGCACAGTGACTGTATGACCCTGGCCGATCAGCTTCTTGATGGTTTCCGGGGTTGCAGCAACCCGCGTTTCACCGGTCTGGGTTTCGAGAGGAACACCAATGTGCACGTCAAATCTCCTGCTTGATCTTATTGCTTTGATCTTTCTTGGAAGTCCAGCGCACTGCGGAGGGTGCACTGGGGCGGCCGATCAGCACGACTCCGCCGTATTTCGGGCGGGGCGCGGCATTTTGCAGGCGAACTTTGTGCCCTTCAAGGGATTATGACGGGTGACGGAAAATTAACTACAAGTCACCCCGTGACCGAATGTCGCAACTGAACTGTTCAATCCCTTGCAGGCCGTGCCTCTCAAGGATTCTGGCCGAAATTCAAGAATTTACACATCGGCCGTATGAATGATGCGCCATGACCCCGTTTCAAGGCCGCAAAGCCGCGTCGTTAGGCGCGTGTGGCACGATTGTACCGGTTGTGGGTACAGTCTACGGATATGCGACAAATAGTTATATCTGTAGGGCTTTTGGTTATT
Source organism: Pseudomonas sp. FW300-N1A1 (assembly GCF_058789115.1). Lineage (NCBI taxonomy): Bacteria > Pseudomonadati > Pseudomonadota > Gammaproteobacteria > Pseudomonadales > Pseudomonadaceae > Pseudomonas > Pseudomonas sp. FW300-N1A1. The sequence continues at coordinate 263,693 of NZ_JBYTBK010000002.1, forward strand.
TGACTACGGGGTCAGCTAATGTCGGGCAGCCCCTGTCCTTCTACGTTGTAGCTGTGAGCCTGCTTGATCAGCCAGTCTCGAAATGCGCGTAAAGAGGCTGATTCGACCTTTCGATCAGGAATCATCAGGTAATAGGCCTTGATACTCGACAGTGCCTGGGTGTTGGCAATGACCAGTCGTTTCTCTGCCAGTTCGCGTTGAATCAGGAAGGGTGGGATCAAGGCGATACCCATGTCATGCATGGCTGCTTGGGCGAGCATGGAGAATAGCTCGTAACGGGGGCCTGTCATGTCGCGGGGGATGTTCAGGTGCTGTGAGTTGAACCATTGACGCCAGGCATAGGGGCGCGTGGTCTGCTGCAGCAGGGGCAGGTCGGCAATCATCTCGGCACTCAGGTGAGTGCGATCACCCAGCAAGGTCGGGCTGCACACCGGCATTGGGTTCTCCCCCATCAGCCTGTGGGATTCGGTGCCGGACCAGTCGGCATCGCCAAAGTAGATCGCCGCGTCGAATTCGGTGTCGGCAAACAGAAAGGGCCGCGTGCGGTTGGTGAGGTTGACCGTCACTTCCGGGTGTTGCTGCTGAAAGTCCTTGAGTCGTGGCAGCAGCCATTGAGTGCCGAAAGTGGGGACAACCGCCAGTTCGATGACATTGGCGCCCTGCTGGCCCATCACCGACAGCGTGTCGCGTTCAACGGCGTCCAGTTGGGTGGCGACGCGTCGGCTGTAGGAAAGACCGGCTTCCGTCAGCTTCACTCCGCGCCGCGAGCGTCGGAACAGTTCGACGCTGAGGAATTCCTCCAGGCTGGCGATCTGTCGGCAGATGGCGCCTTGAGTCAGCGAAAGCTCCTGGGCCGCCTTGGTAAAGCTCTCGTGGCGGGCGGCGGCTTCGAAGCTGATCAGTGCGGCAGTGCTGGGTATCTTGCGGCGCATGTACGGCAACCTCACACGTTATTGGTGCTTTCAGGGTTTCAGGCTGTTAAGGAGTGAGAAATTAGCACAACAGCATGCAAAATCCTCGTTTGCCCAATGCCTAAACGGCGCCTAGGATCAGTCCACGATATTTGACTTACTCGCGAGGACACTCTCATGGCCGGTAAAGCTAGCTTCAACTGGATCGATCCCCTGCTGCTGGATCAACAGCTCACTGAAGAAGAGCGCATGGTGCGCGATAGCGCTGCTCAGTTTGCGCAGGACAAGCTGGCGCCACGCATTCTTGAAGCGTTCCGCCATGAGAAAACCGACCCGGCCATCTTCCGCGAAATGGGCGAGATCGGCCTGCTGGGCGCGACCATTCCCGAGCAGTACGGCGGCAGCGGCCTGAACTATGTGAGCTACGGCCTGATTGCCCGTGAAGTCGAGCGTGTCGACTCTGGCTATCGCTCGATGATGAGTGTGCAGTCCTCCCTGGTCATGGTGCCGATCAATGAGTTTGGTACTGAAGCCCAGAAGCAGAAGTACCTGCCGAAACTGGCAACCGGTGAGTGGATTGGCTGCTTCGGTCTGACCGAGCCAAACCATGGTTCCGATCCAGGCTCGATGATTACCCGTGCACGCAAAGTGGAAGGCGGCTACAGCCTGACCGGCAGCAAGATGTGGATCACCAACAGCCCGATCGCTGATGTGTTCGTGGTATGGGCTAAGGACGATGCCGGCGACATTCGTGGTTTCGTGCTGGAAAAAGGCTGGAAAGGGCTGAGTGCCCCAGTCATCCACGGCAAAGTAGGCCTGCGTGCCTCCATCACCGGTGAGATCGTGATGGACAACGTGTTTGTTCCCGAAGAGAACATCTTCCCGGACGTGCGCGGCTTGAAAGGTCCGTTCACCTGCCTCAACTCTGCCCGTTATGGCATCTCCTGGGGCGCATTGGGTGCGGCCGAGTTCTGCTGGCACACCGCTCGTCAGTACACCCTGGATCGTCAGCAGTTTGGTCGCCCACTGGCTGCCACTCAGTTGATCCAGAAGAAACTGGCCGACATGCAGACTGAAATCACCCTCGCCCTGCAAGGCTGCCTGCGTCTGGGGCGTATGAAGGATGAGGGCACGGCGGCTGTCGAAATCACCTCGATGATGAAGCGCAACTCGTGTGGCAAGTCGCTGGATATCGTCCGTATGGCCCGTGACATGTTGGGCGGCAACGGCATCTCCGATGAGTTCGGTGTTGCCCGTCACCTGGTCAACCTTGAGGTGGTTAACACCTATGAAGGCACCCATGACGTCCATGCGCTGATCCTGGGTCGTGCGCAGACCGGTCTCCAGGCGTTCTATTAATAGGAGAGCGGCCATGGGTGCGTTATCGCATTTGCGGGTACTGGATTTGTCGCGGGTACTGGCCGGGCCTTGGGCCGGTCAGATCCTTGCGGACCTTGGCGCCGAGGTAATCAAGGTCGAGCGTCCCGGTAATGGCGATGACACTCGCGCCTGGGGGCCGCCCTTCCTGAAGGATGCCTACGGCGAAAACACCAGCGAGGCCGCCTATTACCTGTCGGCCAATCGCAACAAGCAATCGGTGACCATCGACTTTACCCAGGCTGAAGGTCAGCGCCTGGTGCGTGAGTTGGCGGCGAAGTCCGACATCCTGATCGAAAACTTCAAGGTCGGCGGTCTGGCGGCTTACGGGTTGGACTATGCGTCGCTGAAGGCGATCAATCCTGACCTGATCTATTGCTCGATCACCGGTTTCGGTCAAACCGGTCCTTATGCAAAGCGCGCTGGCTATGACTTCATGATTCAGGGGCTGGGCGGCCTGATGAGCCTGACGGGGCGACCCGAGGGGGATGACGGTGCCGGGCCGGTGAAAGTCGGTGTGGCGCTGACGGATATTCTGACGGGCCTCTACTCGACAGTGGCGATCCTGGCGGCCTTGGCTCACCGGGATCATGACGGTGGCGGCCAGCACATCGATATGGCGTTGCTGGATGTGCAGGTCGCGTGCCTGGCTAACCAGGCGATGAACTACCTGACGACGGGTGTGGCGCCCAAGCGCTTGGGCAATGCACACCCGAACATCGTCCCTTACCAGGATTTCCCGACGGCGGATGGCAACTTCATCCTGACAGTGGGTAATGACGGGCAGTTTCGCAAGTTCGCTGAAGTGGCTGGCCAGCCGCAGTGGGCGGATGATCCGCGGTTTGCGACTAACAAGCTGCGGGTGGCCAATCGTGCGGTGCTGATTCCGTTGATTCGCCAGGCGACGGTCTTCAAGACCACTGCCGAGTGGGTGGCGCAGTTGGAACTGGCCGGTGTGCCGTGCGGGCCGATCAACGACCTGTCGCAGGTATTCGCCGATCCGCAGGTGCAGGCTCGTGGCCTGGCGATAGAGTTGCCTCATGCTTTGGCAGGGTTGGTGCCGCAGGTTGCCAGCCCGATTCGCTTGTCCGAGACCCCGGTTGAGTACCGCAGCGCTCCTCCTCTACTGGGCGAGCATACGCTTGAGGTGTTGCAGCGGGTGCTGGGGCTTGATGGGGCGGCCGTTGCTGCTTTCAAAGAGGCCGGTGTGCTCTGAGGGGTTCTTCTATATAGAAGCGATGTTTTTCCTTGCTTGTCCGGGAGGGAAAGCATCGCTTTTGCCCGTTTGTGCAGTTTATTGATAGAAACCCTGAATTAGCAGTTGACGGCGAATTTTATCTGTCTATAATTCGCCCCACTTCCGGCGCAGTCGAAACGGAAAACTCCTTGGTAAACAAAGAGTTACGCAGTTTTCGGCAGCAGGTTGCTTCAGGTCATCGAAGCCAAAAGGAAGTTGAAAAAGAGGTGTTGACAGCAGCGTGTAACGCTGTAGAATTCGCCTCCCGCTGACGAGAGATCGAAAGCGCAAGTGGTTGAAGTTACAAGGGAAACCTTGAAAACTTCTGAAAATAACCGCTTGACAGCAACAGAGGCTGCTGTAGAATGCGCCCCTCGGTTGAGACGAAAGATCTTAACCAGCCGCTCTTTAACAACTGAATCAAGCAATTCGTGTGGGTGCTTGTGCAGTCAGACTGATAGTCAACAAGATTATCAGC